>NZ_LMLN01000030.1:75374-278656 GCF_001421915.1 Sphingomonas sp. Leaf62
CCGGCAGTCGACACGAAGCTGAACTGATCGGCGACACCGGCCTGATTGAGCGCGGCGACGGTATCGCCGCCGCCCGCGACCGACACCAGCGAGCCGTCGGCGGTCAGTGCCGCCGCGGTCTTGGCCAGCGCGACGGTGGCGACGTCGAAGGGCGGGGTTTCGAACGCGCCCATCGGCCCGTTCCACACCAGCGTGCGGCAATTCTTGAGCACGTCGCCCAGTGCCTCGGTCGCGGCGGGGCCGACGTCGAGGATCATTTCGTCGGCAGCGACTTCGTGGACGTTGACGGTCCGGGTCGCGGGGTTCGGCCGGAATTCGGTCGCGACGACGACGTCATAGGGGAGGTGGATGGTGCAGCCTGCCTTCTCCGCCGCTTCGAAGATCGCTTCCGCCGTGCCGGTCAGATCGTGTTCGCACAGCGACTTGCCGACATTCACCCCGCGCGCGGCGAGGAAGGTGTTGGCCATGCCGCCGCCGATGATGAGGTGATCGACGCGGGTGACCAGATGGCGCAGCACGTCGAGCTTCGACGACACCTTGGCACCGCCCACCACCGCCGCGACCGGGTGCTGCGGGTTGCCCAGTGCCTTGTCGAGCGCATCGAGTTCGGCCTCCATCTGCCGTCCGGCAAAGGCGGGCAGCTTGTGGGCCAGCCCCTCGGTCGAGGCATGGGCGCGGTGCGCGGCGGAGAAGGCGTCGTTGACGTAATAGTCGCCCAAGGCGGCGAACCGGTCGATCACCGCCGGGTCGTTCGTTTCTTCACCAGCGAAGAAGCGGGTGTTTTCGAGAACGGCGATGTCGCCGGGGTTGAGCGTCGCGACATTCGCCTCGGCCCCTTCCCAATCGACATAGCGCACTTCGCGGCCGAGCACCGCCGACAGCGGCCGGACGACCTGCGACAGCGAGAATTCGGGGCTCGGCTGGCCCTTTGGACGGCCGAAATGGGCGAGGATCAGCACGATCGCGCCACGATCCGAAAGGTCGGTGACGGTGCCGATGGTGGCGCGCAGGCGGGTGTCGTCGGTGACGGCGCCATCGGCCATCGGTACGTTCAGGTCCTCGCGGACCAGCACGCGCTTGCCGGTGAGGTCGCCCATGTCGTCGAGCGTCTTGAAATTGCGGCTCATGTCTTCGCTCCCTAATGCCGTTCGGTTCGAGCAGCGTGCGAAGCGAGCGAGAGGCGTCCGTCGGAAACGGTTCTCGACAAGCTCGAACCTAACGCGTTGTTTCCAGTGTAATCGCATCGCCGACGGTGAGGACGCCGCCCTCGATGACCCGCGCCAGCGCGCCACCGCGCCAGTCGGGGATGAGCGCGCCGCGCAGCCCCTCGACGATCGTCTCCATGCGGCTGCATGGATCGCATTCCTTGGTGATTTCGAGCAGTACCGGTCCGACGCGGACGTACGCGCCACGCGTTTGCGGCAGGTCGAAATCCTCGACCAGCAGGTTCGCGCGGCGTTCCCACCATGGCAGGTCGTGACCGACCTCGCGCATCGCCTGCGCCCAGTCGCCGACTTCCATCAGCGAAACCTGCCGATTGTTGCGACCGGGTTTGAGCGCACCGCGGAAATCGCCGTCGAGGCCGGTTTCGACGGTGACGCGCACCGTCTGCACCAGTTCGATCGGCCCGCGCGAAAAGGCGTGGCGGGCGATGCCCTTCAGGATACCGCCCGCCACCGGATCAGCCCAGCTTCGCCATCGCGGTCGCGGTGTCGACCATGCGGTTCGAGAAGCCCCATTCGTTGTCGTACCACGACACGACGCGGACCAGCTTGCCGTCGAGCACCGCGGTCTCGAGGCTGTCGACGGTCGACGACGCGGGGGTGTGGACGATGTCGATCGAGACCAGCGGGTCTTCCGAATAGACCAGCACGCCCTTGAGCGGACCCGATTCCGACGCCGCCTTCAGGATCGCATTGACCTCGTCCCTGGTCGTGTCGCGCTTCGGGGTGAAGGTGAGGTCGACGAGGCTGCCATCCGGCACGGGCACGCGCACGGCCGAACCGTCGAGACGGCCCTTCAGTTCGGGCAGCACTTCGCCGACCGCGCGGGCGGCACCGGTGGTGGTGGGGATCATCGACATGGCCGCCGCACGGGCGCGACGCAGATCGGGGTGGATCTGGTCGAGGATCTTCTGATCGTTGGTATAGGCGTGGATCGTGGTCATCAGGCCGCGTTCGATGCCGATCGAATCGTTCAGCACCTTGGCGACCGGGGCGAGGCAATTGGTGGTGCACGATGCGTTCGACACGATCGTGTGGCCGGCCTCCAGCTTGTCGTGGTTCACGCCATAGACGACGGTCAGGTCGACATTCTTGCCGGGTGCCGAGATCAGCACGCGCTTGGCACCGGCGTCGATATGCTTCTGGCACGACGTCCGGTCGGTGAAGAAGCCGGTGCATTCGAGGACCAGTTCGACGCCCAGTTCCTTGTGCCGCAGGTTGGCCGGATCACGCTCGGCCGTGACGCGGATGCGCTTGCCGTCGATGACCAGATCGTCGCCCTCGGCGGCGACATCGCCCGGATATTTGCCATGGACCGAGTCGCGGCTGAACAGCCACGCATTCGACTTGGCATCGGCGAGGTCGTTGATCGTGACCAGTTCGAGGCCGCAGTCGGGGCGTTCGAGGATCGCGCGCGCCACCAGGCGGCCGATGCGCCCGAATCCGTTGATCGCTACTTTCGTCATATCCGCGTCTCCCTCAATGTCCGAGCCGTGCCAGCACCTTCGCGGTGACGGCATCGGTGGTCAGGCCGAAATATTCATAGAGCTTGTCGGCCGGGGCGGACGCCCCGAACCGGTCGATGCCGAAGCGAAGGCCATCGACCATCGTATAGCGTTCCCAGCCGATCGTTGTCCCGGCCTCGATCGAGACGCGCAGAATGTCGTCGGGGCGGGCATGCGGCAGCACGTCCTCGCGATAGGCGGCTTCCTGCGCATCGAAGCGCGACCAGCACGGCATCGACACGACATCGGCCCCGATCCCCTGCCCTTCCAGCTTGGCGGCAACGCCCAGCGCGATCTCGACCTCCGAACCGGTGGCGAGCAGGATTACGCGGCGGTCGGCCTCAGCACTCTTCAGGCGATAGGCACCCCTCGCGCTGCGATTCTCGGTGGCGTCGGTGCGGACTTGCGGCAGGTTCTGACGCGACAGCGCGAGCAGCGACGGACCGTCGCGGCGCTGCACCGCCAGTTCCCAGCATTCCGCCGTCTCGACCGCATCGGCCGGACGATAGACGTCGAGACCGGGGATCAGGCGCAAGCTCATGACATGCTCGATCGGCTGATGCGTCGGGCCGTCCTCGCCAAGACCGATCGAATCATGGGTCATGACGTAGACGACACCGGCATTTTGCAGCGCTGACAGCCGGATCGCCGGCCGCGCATAGTCGGCGAACACGAGGAAGGTCCCGCCATAGGCCAGCACGCCGCCGTGGAGCGCCATGCCGTTCATCGCCGCCGACATGCCGAACTCGCGGATGCCGTAATGGATGTAGCGGCCCGAATAATCGTCGGCGGTCAGCGGCACCAAGGCCTTGGTCTGGGTATTGTTCGACGGGGTGAGATCGGCCGAACCGCCGATCGTTTCGGGCAGCGAAGCGTTGATCGCTTCGAGCGCGAGCGACGATGCGACGCGCGTCGCGATCTTCTTCGGTTCGGCCAGCAGCGCGTCGACATGCGCCTTGAGCGACCAGCCCTCGGGCAGCTTGTTCGCCATGCGACGTTCGAATTCGGCACGATCGGAATGACTTGCAAGGCGGTCCTGCCATTCGGCGCGAACCGAACCACTCCTGGTACCGATCGCCTTCCACGCATCGGTCAGTGCTTCGGGCAGATGGAAGGCTTCGTGCTCCCACAGCAATGCGGCGCGGGTAGCGAGGATTTCGTCGGCACCGAGTGGCGAGCCGTGGACCTTGTGGCTGCCACCCTTGTTCGGTGCGCCCTTGCCGATGACGGTCCGGCAGCAGACAAGCGACGGACGGGGATCGGCAGCGGCTTCGGCGAGCGCGCGGTCGATATCGGCAAAGTCGTGGCCGTCGCAGGCGACGACGTGCCAGCCGGTCGCGGCATAGCGGGCCGCGACGTCTTCGCTGGTCGACAAGTCGGTCGAACCGTCGATGGTGATGCGATTGTCATCCCACAGGACGTTCAGGCGGCCGAGCTTCAGATGCCCCGCCAGACCGATCGCTTCGTGGTTGATCCCTTCCATCAGGCAGCCGTCGCCGGCGATCACCCAGGTACGGTGATCGACCAGATCGTCGCCGAACACGGTGTTCAGGTGGCGTTCGGCCGTCGCCATGCCGACCGCCATCGCCAGCCCCTGCCCCAGCGGACCGGTAGTGCATTCGATGCCGGGCAGCTCGAAATTCTCGGGGTGACCGGCGCACGGGCTGCCCAGCTTGCGGAAATTCGCAATGTCCTCGATCGTCGGCTGCGCATAGCCGGTCAGATGGAGCAGCGAATAGATCAGCATCGACCCATGGCCGGCCGACAGGACGAACCGGTCGCGATCGGCCCAGTTCGGGTCGCTCGGATCGAACTTCAAATAGTTCGACCACAATACCGTCGCGACGTCGGCCATGCCCATCGGCATGCCCGGATGGCCGGAATTGGCGGCCTCTACCGCATCCATCGACAAAACGCGGATGGCGTTGGCGAGTTCAAGCTGGGATATGGTCACGCGCACTCCTGTTGGGCGCCAGAGTACTAAGGTTCGGGCGAGCCTTTGGAACCGTCACGCCCCACAGTCAACCGCCCAGACGAAGGGTTGTTTAACATGTATAGCAAGCGGGGATGTATCCGATGAACGAGGACGCCCACGACACCGCCATCGCGCGCATCGAACAGGCGCTGGTGCGGATCGAGCGTGCGTCGGAGTCGCAGGCGTTCAAGAATCGGACGCTTGCGACCCGCCACGCTGTTTTGCGATCGAGGATCGGCGACGCGATCGGCGCGATCGATTCGGTAATTACGCGCGAAACGGAGGCGGATTGATGGGACAGATCGCGCTGAATGTCGCCGGACGCGAATATCAGGTCGGGTGCCGCGACGGCGAGGAGCCCAAGCTGCGGGGGCTGGCGACTATGCTGGAACGCCATGCCGACGCAGCCCAGCGCGCGGCGCGCGGATCGACCGAACGGACGCTGCTGTATATCGCGCTGATGATTGCCGACGAGCTGGCCGATCGGGAGGCGAGCGCCGCCGGAGGGCAGTCGGCGACGATGCTGACGCAAATCGCCGAACGGCTGGAGATGGTCGCATCAGCCCTTGAGGAAAGTCCGTCGAATCCTTAGATAGGTCTTGGCGGGAACTGCCCGGTGCGAGCCTTGCATAATCCCTGAGGCTATTTCTTCATCCATGGGGGTTGTCCCTGCGCAGATCCTGGTCTGACGTACATGATCCCCACCTGACGTACCGTGCGTCAGTGGATAACGCGGCAAACGGCCCATGGTGGTCCCGCCACCCCATGTTTCGCCCATGACGATCGACAAATCCAGCCTGCGCGGTGAACTCCGCAGCCTGCGCCGGGCGTTCGTCGCCGCTGGACAGCCGGCGCTGGTGCCACCGAGCCTGTTTTTGAACGCGCTGCGCGAAGGGATGATCGTCGCAAGCTATGTCCCCGTCGGCAGCGAGGCCGACCCGTCCCGTTTCGAGGCGGCGGCGCTTTATGCCGGTGCGACATTGGCATGGCCGGTGGTCGTCGACCGGGATTCACCGATAACGTTTCATCCTGCGCCGGGGGGACAAATGGTGGATGGTCCGTTTGGGCTGAAGCAACCGTCGGGGGACACGGCGCCGGTCGTGCCGGATATCATCCTGACCCCGCTGCTCGGCTTCGATTCGCGGTGCAATCGGCTGGGTCAGGGCGCGGGACATTACGACCGGGCGTTTGCATCGTGGCCGGAGGCGCTGCGGATCGGTATCGCATGGTCGGTGCAGCAGGTCGCCGACCTCCCTTGCGACGCGTGGGATATGCCGTTGGACGCCATCGTCACCGAAACCGAACTGATCCTGCCAGGAGCCGCACGATGAACGAACCGACATGGCGCAAGCCGGCCGGGGTGCTCGCGATCCTTGGCCTGCTGATCTTATGGTCGATCGGCGTCGCTATGCTGTCCGATGTAGTAGGCGGCTGGCACTGGCTGTTACAGCTCGGTTTTTATCTGGCCGCCGGTATCGCGTGGCTATGGGTATTGCCGATGCGAGCGATGTTGCGCTGGATGGAGACCGGCCAGTGGCGGTAGCGCACATCGCTTCCTAAGCGATGGCGCGAGTGACGGGGCTCGAACCCGCGACCTCCGGCGTGACAGGCCGGCGCTCTAACCAANCGTTTAGGTCAGCGAATCGTTGCTGTAAAGCGGCTATTTGGAACGGGCATGATTTTGTCGCGCGGCTCCCGCACGGGCAGTCGTTGACGAGCGAACGCATCGGTCGGGCAAATACCGGGGACCAGCGTATCCTTGCCAGTCGGATCGAGATCGGGGTTCGAGCACATATTGGACATACGGCTGCACGCCCGGGAATAGCGACGGCGATGCCGCCGTCGTCGGCAGCGCGATTGGGAACAGGGCGTGCCAGACGACGCGGCTCGACGCGAACCCATCGAAAAGATCAGCGCGGGCGGTCGCCCCGCCGGTGTTGGCGTGACCCCCGTCGTCGGTTCGAGCGGCAGCGGCGCATGCGTCGGCCAGCGGCCGGATCCTGTCAAGTTCGACATCACCCTACCCGATCAGCAGGTGCCGTCGCCGTACAGTACATCGCCGGACGTGCCTTACACTAAGTGCCGCCACCTGCGGTATGGCCAGTCGTAAGGTAGAAAAGCAAACGCCGGCACGCGCCTTGCGACGCCGGCCCGGATCGCCTGGCTCCACATCACGATCACGTCGCCCTGCCATACGTCAACGCCATCTTGCTCGTCGGACGTGAGGTCGACACCCGAACGCAGCCGGCGGAACAGCGGGTCACGTTGCGATCTGGTTGTATCTGCGTGGATCGTGCCGTTCGTACCGACACCCGGCGCATCCAGACGATGCGCCATGGCGCGAGTGACGGGGCTCGAACCCGCGACCTCCGGCGTGACAGGCCGGCGCTCTAACCAANGCTTTACGGAGCGGTGCCGGGGCTGTCAACGGCGCTGTTGCCATTTGATGCATTTCGTTGCGCGGGCGGCACGTCCTGCACCAGCGTGCCGTGTTCGAACAGGAAGCCGGCGATATCGGGTTTGCCGGCACCTTTCAGCACCGTCTGAATGATGATGAGCAACGGCACGGCCAGCAATGCGCCGGGCGTACCCCATACCCAGCCCCAGAAGCTGAGCGTTATCAGGATCATCAGCGGATTGATGGTCAGGCGGTGCCCGACGACCAGCGGAGTGATGACGTTCGCCTCCACCAGATGCGCACCGACCATGATCGCAGCGGGCAGCAACGCCCACCAGATATCGGTAAAGGTCATCAGCCCGCCGACCGCCAGCAGCAAGGCGGCGAAGATCGGGCCGAGATAGGGCACATAGTTGAGCAGCGCGACGAGGCCGCCCCACATCAACGGCGTCGGCATGCCGATATACCACAGGGCAAAGGCGACGATCACACCGAGCATCAGATTGATGAAGGTGATCGTGCCGAGATAGGCCGAAGTGTCGTCGACGACGTTCTGGATCACGCGCGCGGTCGCCATCGCGCCGCCGAAGCTGCTGCGCCCGGTGATCGCGGCGCGACGCAGATTGGTCCAGCCGGCGAGAAAGAAATAGATGACGAGGATCGCGAAGAACATCTCCAGCAAGGCCGACGGTGCGGAGGTGGTGACGACGTCGAGCAGCGATTGCGGCGGGGCAACGCTGCTGGTCGTCTGGCGCGCCGGCGCACTGGCAACGTTGGCGATCAGGCCGTTCACGAATTTTTCGAGGCTGGCATAGAAATCGATCAGCGGCGCGATATTTTCCTGCACGCGGTCGATGCGGTCGGGGAGGATCGCTGCCCAGCCCCATGCCGGCACGACGATCGAGGCCAGCGCGCCATTCGCGACGATCAGGAACAGGAGCACGCAGACCAGCGCGGCGAGCGGCGCAGGGACCCGGTGGCGCTCCTGCCATTCGAGCAACGGTACCAGCGCGATGGCGATCACGATCGCGGCGGTCAGCGGCAGGAAGAATCGCGCGCCCGCCTGCAACGCGAAGGGCAATGCCAGTACCAGCCCGACCCCGGCGATCAGCGTCAGCGCGGCGAGCAGCCGGTCGCGACGCAATTCCTCGGTCGGGGCATCGACCACCGCGTCGACCGGATCGGACGGCGGCGTTGCGGCGGTGCCGGTCGCACCGACCCGGTCGATGGTCGCGGATTCTTCTGTGGTTTGTACCATGTGCCCTGATCACCCCCTGCGCCGTCGCGGACCGTATCGGCAACGACGATCGACGCATCGGCCCTTAACGCGCAACGACGCAATTTGCGCCATGCCGATGTCGCGGATACAGGCGACGCCCGGCATGGAGTGGAGAAGACAGGGCGTGGGAGAAGGAGCAGCGATGATCGACGATGGCCGCCTGCCCGCCCCCGCGCTGCGCCCGATCGCCGCCGATCTCGACCGGCTGTCGGCGATCGACCGGCGGCGGCGGTTGATCCCGATCGCGGGCCGGGATTTTTCCTCGAACGATTATCTGGGGCTGAGCGGATCGCAACACCTGCGCGATTCGGTAACCGACGCCATCGCGCGCGGCGTGCCGGTCGGGTCGGGCGGATCGCGGCTGCTGCGGGGCAATCATGCCGAGCATGAAGCACTGGAGCGCGAGGCGGCGGCCCTCTTCGGGAGCGAGGCGGCATTGTGGTTCGGCAGCGGGTTCGCGGCCAACGCCGCGCTGCTGGCGACGTTGCCGCAGCGCGGCGACCTGATCGTCCACGACGCGCTGATCCATGCCAGTGCCCATGACGGGATGCGCCTTGCCCGTGCGCCGGCGGTGGCGGCGGGACATAATGATCCGCAGGCGATCGAAGATGCGATCATCGGCTGGCGGCGCGACGGCGGGACCGGTTCGCCATGGATCGCGGTCGAAAGCCTGTACAGCATGGATGGCGACCGTGCGCCGCTCGACGACCTGATCGCGCTCGCCGACCGGCATGGCGCGATGTTGCTGATCGACGAAGCCCATGCGACCGGCGTGTTCGGACCCGATGGGCGCGGGCTGGCGGCGGCGTTGGAGGGGCGGCCGAACGTCGTCACGCTGCGCACCTGTGGCAAGGCGCTGGGCAGCGAAGGCGCGCTGGTATGCGGGCCGGCGGTGGTGTGCGACTTCCTGATCAACCGGGCGCGCGGGTTCATCTTTTCGACCGCGCCGTCGCCGGTGATGGCGGCGGCGGTCCGGGCGGGCCTGCGGGTGCTGCGCGACGAACCGGAGCGGCGGACGCGGCTGGCGGCGCTGATCGACCATGCGGGCAAGCGGCTGGGGCGGGTCGGCGCGCGGGTCAGCGGGTCGCAGATCATGCCGCTGATCGTCGGTGACGATGGGCGGGCGATGGCGCTGGCGGCGGCGGTGCAGGCGGCCGGGTTCGACGTGCGTGGTATCCGCCCACCGACGGTGCCGGCCGGTACGGCGCGGCTACGTATTTCGTTGACGCTGAACGTCGATGCGGCCGCGATCGACGGTCTGGGCGATGTGCTGGAGCAGTGGTCATGACCGTGGTCGTCGTCACCGGGACCGATACCGATGTCGGCAAGACCGTGTTCGCCGCCGCGCTGACCGGGGCGCTCGGCGCATCCTATTGGAAGCCGGTGCAGGCCGGGACCGACGACGGGACCGATCGCCAAAGCGTCGCCCGGCTGGCGGATGTCGCGCCCGAGCGTATCCTGCCCGAGGCCTATGCCCTGACCACCCCCTGCTCGCCGCATCGCGCCGCCGCGACCGACGGCGTCACGATCGATCTCGACCGACTGGCGCTGCCGCAGGTCGAGGGGCCGCTGGTGGTCGAGGGCGCGGGCGGCGTACTGGTGCCGATCGTCGGGCGCACGACGTTCGGCGACCTGTTCGCGCGCTGGCAGCGGCCGGTCGTGCTGGTGGCGCGCACTGCGCTCGGTACGATCAACCACAGCCTGTTGTCGATCGAGGCGCTGCGGACGCGCGGCGTGCCGTTGCTGGGCGTCGCCTTTGTTGGGGACAGCGTGCCCGACAGCGAAGAGACGATCGTTCGGCTGGGCAATACGAAGCGTCTGGGGCGTCTGCCACGGCTCGAACCGCTCGACCCTGCGACGCTGGCGGAGGCCTTTGCCGCCCATTTCGACATGGAGGATTTCCGGTGAGGTCGTCGCCCGTCTGGCATCCCTTTACCCAGCATGGATTGCAGGAGCCTGTCCCGCAGATCGTGCGCGGCGATGGCGCTGCACTGTGGACGGCGGACGGGCGGCGGATCGTCGATGCGATCTCCTCGTGGTGGGTGACGACGCACGGTCACAACCATCCGCGCATCACCGCCGCCATCGCCGAACAGTCCGGACGGCTCGATCAGATCATCTTTGCCGGATACACGCACGAGCCGGCCGAAACACTGGCGGCGGGACTGTGCGCTCTGCTGCCCGATGCGCTGACCCGCGTGTTCTTTTCCGATTCGGGATCGACCAGCGTCGAGGTCGCGCTGAAGATGGCGCTGGGATATTGGCGCAACCGGGGCGAGGATCGGCACCGCATCCTCGTGCTCGACCATGGCTATCACGGCGATACGATCGGGGCGATGTCGGTCGGGGCGCGGGGGGTGTTCAACCGGGCCTATGCGCCGCTGCTGTTCGATGTCGGGTCGATCCCCTTCCCCGATGCCGGGCACGAACAGGCGACGTTCGACGTGCTGGAGGCGGCGTGCCGGGCCGGGGCGGCGGCGTTTATCGTCGAACCGCTGGTGTTGGGCGCGGGCGGGATGCGGCTGTATGCGCCGGCGGTTCTGGCGGAGATGCACCGGATATGCGCGACATACGGCGTCCTGTTCATCGCCGATGAAGTCATGACCGGCTGGGGCCGCACCGGTACGCTGACCGCGTGCGAACAGGCCGGGGTGGTGCCCGACCTGATGTGCCTGTCAAAGGGATTGACCGGTGGTGCCATTCCGCTGGCGGTGACGATGGCGAGCGAACCCGTCTTTCAGGCGCATTACGGGCCGGACCGGGCGACGATGTTCTTTCATTCGTCGAGCTATACCGCGAACCCGATCGCCTGCGCCGCGGCCAAGGCCAATCTGGCGATCTGGCGCGAGGAGCCGGTGGCCGAACGGATCATGTCGCTGACCCGGCGACAGGCGGCGCGACTGGCGGCGCTGGCGACCCATCGCCGCGTCGCGAACGCCCGCCAGCTTGGCACGATTACGGCGTTCGAACTGGATGGCGACGAAGGCTATCTGTCGGACCGTGCGCCGAAATTGCTGGCGCGGTTTCGCGAGGCGGGCCTGTTGCTCCGTCCGCTCGGGTCGACGCTGTACGTCATGCCGCCCTATTGCATCGACAACCGCGATCTCGATGCGATCTATGCGGCATTGGGCGAGGCGTGCGACGACGCCTGATCGAGGCTCAACCGCCGAGGATCGAGCGGTATAGCGCGTGGTAGCGTTCGGCCATCGCCTCGACCGAGAAGTGCTCGGCGACGCGGGCTCGACAGGCGGCGCGGTCGATCTCTTCCACGCGGTCGATCGCGGCGATCGCTTCGTCGAGCGTGTCGACGAGGAAGCCGTTGACGCCGTGCTCGATCAGTTCGGGCATCGACCCGCGGTTGTAGGCGATGACCGGCGTACCGCAGGCCATCGCCTCGACCACCGACAGGCCGAAGGGTTCATCGAAGCCGATCAGGTGGAGCAACGCGCGGCCACCCCCCAGCAGGTCGGTTCGCGCCGTGCCGCCGACCGCGCCGTGATAGACGATGCGGTCGCCATCGATATGTGGCTCGACCTGTTCGCGCCAGTAGCGGTCGTCCTGAACGATGCCCGCCATGTGCAGCCGGCGGCCGCTGGCCTGTGCCGCCGCGACGGCTTCGGCCGCACCCTTGTCGGGGTGCATCCGGCCGAAGAAGAGCAGGTCGTCGCTGCCCTCGGCATCGAACGGAAAGTCGTTCAGGGGAATGCCGTGATGGATCGTCGCCGCATAGCGCAGCGACGGGTGGCGATCGGCGTCGCTGATCGCGACATAGTGCACCCGGTCCTGATAGGGCGCGTACATCGGCAGGATGCGGTCCGATGAAAAACCGTGGATGGTGGTGACCATCGGCGTATCGACCAGCCCCGAAAAGGCGTGGGCGGGAAAGTCGGCCTGATTGTGGATCAGGTCGAATTCGTCGGCGCGTTCGAACAGATGGGCGAGGTGCGCGAACTCCCACACTTTCGCGTCGATTGACGGGTCTTCGCTGTACGGTGCGGGGACCACCCCGGCGAGCGTCGCCGACGTCTGGCTATCGAGCGTGGCGAACAGCGTCACGTCGACACCGCGCGCGACCAGCGCCTCGGTCAGCAGGCTGGTGACCAGTTCCCACGGGCCGTAATGTCGCGGTGGCGTACGCCACGCGATCGGGGCGAGCATGGCGATACGCATCAGTCGACTTTCAGGATCAGGCCTTCGTCGGGGCGAAGGGAGGAAGCGGTGGCGGCGTCATGGGTCGAGAGGATGACCGTGCCGGGTTCGAGATCGATGGCGGCCGTTCGGTGGCCGAGGTTGAGCGCGATGCGATAGCGGTCGGTGCCGTCGCTGCGCAGATAGGTGAGGACGTCGCCTTCGGCACGGACGTCGCCGATCGTGCCGGTCGCAAGCGCCGGCGTGGCGCGGCGCAGCGCGAGCAGGTGGCGGTACAGGGTCAGCATCGATTCCGGATCATCCGCCTGCGCGGCGGCGTTCAGCGGCAGATGCGCCGGGTCGATCGGCAGCCACGGCTCGCCGGTAGTGAAGCCGCCCTCCCCCGTCCATGGCAGCGGAGTCCGGACCGGATCGCGGCCCAGCCCCAGCCCCGGTTCGCGCAGCTCGCGCGGATCCTGAACCTTGTCGGCAGGAACCTGCGCGTCGGGAAGGCCCAGTTCATCGCCCTGATACAGCGTCGGCGTACCGCGCAGCGTCAGCAACAGCATCGCCGCCACCCGCGCCTGTGCCGCGCCGACGCGGGTCGCGATGCGTGGGCGGTCGTGATTGCCGAGCACCCAGTTGGGCCAGCCGCCGGTCGGCAGCGCCGCTTCATACTCGGTGATGCGCCCGGCGACTTCGGCGGCGTTCCAGCGCGCCTCGATCAGCTGGAAATTGAACGGCAGATGTACTTCGGGGGCGTCGGCCGGCCCGTAATAGGTCATCAGCCTTGGCACGGGCAGATAGATTTCGCCGACCAGCACCGCATCGTAGCGATCGGCCAGTTCGCGCATGTCGGCGGCGATCGCATGGACTTCGGGCTGATCGGTCGAGTTCAGCTGCAGCACACGGTGCATCTCGCCCATGCCTTCGCGATAGTCGGGGTTGGGCGGATTGTCGGGGAAGCCGGCATGCTTGACCATGTGCCACAGCACGTCGATGCGAAACCCGTCGACGCCGCGGTCGAACCAGAAGCGCATCGCTTCGAGCATCGCTGCGCGAACCTCCGGGTTGCGCCAGTTCAGATCGGGCTGTTCGGGTAGGAATGCGCGCGAATAATATTGGCCCGTGGCGGCATCGAACGTCCATGCCGGCCCGCCGAAATCGCTGATCCAGTTGTTGGGCGGGCCACCGTCCGGTGCGGGATCATGCCAGATATACCAGTCACGCCGGGGATGGTCGCGCGACGATCGGCTTTCGGCGAACCACGGGTGCTGGTCGGAACTGTGGTTGGGCACGAAATCGAGCAGCATGCGCAGGCCCAGTCCGTGCGCTTTTGCCAGCAACGCGTCGAAATCGGCGAGCGTGCCGAAGCGCGGATCGAGGCCGGTATAATCGGCCACGTCGTATCCGAAATCGGCCATCGGTGACGGGAAGATCGGTGAAATCCACAGCGCATCCACGCCGAGCGATACGAGGTGATCCAGCCGGTCGGCGATACCGCGCAGGTCGCCGATTCCGTCACCGTCGCTGTCGGCGAAGGACCGGGGATAGATCTGGTAGATGGTAGCGGCCTGCCACCATGGTTGCGGAGGAGTAACGATCACCCGCCGACAAGCCGCCAGCGGGCAAAACGTTCCGTTATTCGAACTCCATGATGACGGCATCGACCGCCAGACTGTCGCCGGGCGCATGACGGACGGTGGCGACGGTGCCGGCGCGTTCGGCGCGCAGGATGTTTTCCATCTTCATCGCCTCGACCACCGCCAGCGGCTGTCCCGCCTCAACGCGCTGCCCCTCGGCCACCTCGACCCGTGTGAGCAGGCCCGGCATCGGGCACAGCAGGAAACGCGACAGGTCGGGTGGGACCTTTTCAAGCATGTGGTGCGTCAGCGCCGCGATATGCGGGGGTAGCACGCGGACCACATGGCTGCCGCCGCGAGCGGTCAGTTTCCAACCGCCAATCGCCCGGGCGATGCGGACGGTCCATTCCTCGCCGTCGATGCGCGCGGTTACGACCCGCTGCGACGGACGCCAATGCATCACGACATCGAGCGGCGCGGCGTCGCCGATATGGACCAGCATGCCGCCATCATAGCCATCGACGCAGATGGCGTACCGGCGGTCGCCGATCGTGACGATGCGCTCGTTCGACGGCGCGATAGCCGTGCCGAGTTGCCCGTCGATCGAGCCGGCGCGGCGCGACTGTTCGCAATCGGCGACGACCGCGATCGCGGCCAGCCGCTGCAGCAACGTTTCATCGGCGGGCGCGCCGTGAAAGCCCTCGGCATATTCCTCGGCGATGAAGCCGGTGGTGAGCGCCCCTTTGCGGAAGCGCGGATGCTGCATGATCGCCGACAGGAAGTCGATGTTGTTGCCCACCCCGGCCAGTTCGAACCGGTCGAGCGCCGCGACCTGCGCATCGATCGCCGCCTCGCGCGTGGGTGCCCAGGTGACGAGCTTGGCGATCATCGGGTCGTAGAACATGCTGACCTCGCCCCCTTCGACGACGCCGTCGTCGACGCGGGTGCGGGCTACCGCGGTATCGGACGACGTCGTTCGTGGAGCGCCCCCTCCACCACGCTTCGCATGGTCCCCCTCCCCGTTCCGGGGAGGATTGTAGCGGGTCAGGCGGCCGGTGCTTGGCAGGAAGCCGCGATAAGGGTCTTCGGCATAGACCCGGTTTTCAATCGCCCAGCCGGTCAGCTTCACCTCGTCCTGACCGAAGGCAAGCGGTTCGCCCGCTGCGACGCGCAGCATCTGTTCGACCAGATCTAGGCCGGTGATTTCTTCGGTCACCGGGTGTTCAACCTGCAACCGGGTGTTCATTTCGAGGAAGTAGAAGCTCTCCCCCGTCACGTCCGCGCCCGAAACGATCAGTTCGACGGTGCCCGCCGAATAATAGCCGACCGCACGGGCCAGTGCGACGGCCTGTTCGCCCATCGCCTTGCGCATCGCGGGTGTGACGAAGGGCGACGGCGCTTCCTCGACGACCTTCTGGTGGCGGCGCTGGATCGAGCATTCGCGCTCGCCGAGATAGACGATGTTTCCGTGCTGGTCGCCCAGCACCTGAATTTCGATGTGGCGCGGGCTTTCGATGAACTTTTCGATGAAGACGCGGTCGTCGCCGAAACTGGCCAGTCCCTCGCGCTTGGTCGCTTCGAAGCCCTCGCGGACATCCTGTTCGCTCCACGCTAGGCGCATCCCCTTGCCGCCGCCGCCGGCCGACGCCTTCATCATCACCGGATAACCGATATCGCCGGCGATGCGCACCGCTTCCTCGGTATCGGCGATCTCACCCAGAAAGCCGGGCACGACGTTGACGCCGGCGGCTTGCGCCAGTTTCTTCGATTCGATCTTGTCGCCCATCGCGGCGATCGCGTTCGGCGGCGGGCCGACGAAGGTGATGCCGGCATCGGCGCAGGCGCGGGCGAAACTCTCGCGCTCCGACAGGAATCCGTAGCCGGGATGGACGCAGTCCGCGCCGGTCGCCTTCGCGGCGGCAAGGATGAGTTCGGGCACGAGATAGCTTTGCGCGGCGGGTGCCGGCCCCAGCCGCACGCGCTCGTCCGCCATCAGGACGTGCGGTGCGCGGGCGTCGGCATCGGAATAGACCGCGACGGTCGCAATCCCCATCCGCCTGGCGGTGCGCATGACGCGGCAGGCAATTTCGCCGCGATTGGCGACCAGAATCTTCTTGAACAACTCGCTCTCCTGTCCGCCCCGTTTGTCCGGGGTCAGCATCATGTTTCGCGGCGCAGATCGCGCAACTGCTGCGCCCGTTCCTTCGTCAGTCGTTCGAGGCAGTTGGCGCGCGCCAGCGGCTGCATCGATCCGCCGGCATAGCGTCCCGCTTCGAGGACGCACTGCGTGTCGCGGAACTTCAGCCATGCCCGCTGGCTGGCGAGTGCCGCCGCCGCATAGCCGAAGCCACCGCCGCGCGAGGTATCCGCCGCGTCCTGCGCCTTCATCCGCGCATAGCTCGCCTGCCATTCGCGGGTCATCGCCGCGTCGGCGCGCTGCAACGCCGCCTGTGCACAGCGGTTCATGTCCACCTGCGTCGTGGCGCTGGCGCAGCCGCCCTGTGCGGCGGCGGCCGCGAGGAGCAGGGTCAGCAGCATGAGGATTTCCGCATCGGTTCTTCCGCCGCCATCGGCGTCAGCCCAAGCTTCGCCAGCAGCGCGGCGTCGGCGTCGTCGCCGGCGTTGCCCGTAGTAAGCAACCGGTCGCCGGTGAAGATCGAGTTGGCACCGGCCATGAAGCACAGCGCCTGCGTCGCATCCGACATGCTTTCGCGCCCCGCCGACAGGCGAACCATGCTCAGCGGCATGGTGATGCGCGCAACGGCGACCGTGCGGACGAATTCGATATCGTCGAGCTTCGCGAGCGGCGTGTCAGCCAGCATATTACCGAGTACCGTGCCCTTGACCGGGACCAGCGCGTTGACCGGCACGCTTTCGGGATGGCGGGGCAGCGTGGCGAGCGCGTGGACGAAACCGACCCGGTCGGCGCGGGTCTCCCCCATGCCGACGATCCCGCCGCAGCAGACGTTGATCCCGGCTTCGCGAACATGTTCCAGCGTGTCGAGCCGGTCGTCGAACGTCCGGGTAGTGATGACGTTGGCGTAGTTTTCCGGCGAGGTGTCGATATTGTGGTTGTAATAATCGAGACCCGCCTGTCCAAGCCTCTGCGCTTGATCCGGGGTCAGCATGCCGAGCGTCATGCAGGTTTCCATGCCCATCGCGGCCACGCCCTCGACCATCGCCACGATCCGGTCCATGTCGCGGTCCTTGGGGTTGCGCCATGCCGCGCCCATGCAGAAACGCTGCGATCCCGCCGCCTTGGCCTGCGCCGCGCTGGCGAGGACGGCGTCGACGTCCATCAGCTTTTCGGCCTTTAGCTGCGTATCGGCGCTGGCCGATTGCGAGCAATAGCCGCAATCCTCGGGACAGCCGCCGGTCTTGATCGACAGCAGCGTGCAGAGCTGGACCTGCCCGACGGCATGGTGCGCGCGGTGGACGGTCTGCGCGCGGAACATCAGTTCGTCGAACGGCAGGTCGAAAAGTTCGGCGATCTCGGTGCGGGTCCAGTCGGTGCGTACCGCAGCACCGTCGTACCCCGGCGCAGGCCGGGGTCCAGTAACGACCGGGTTCGAAGGAGCCGCAACGTCGCCCAACTGGCCCCCGGCCTTCGCCGGGGTACGGGCAATGTTGGTATCGGCGACAGACGCAATCACGTTCATTCGACAGTTTCTCCGACCGGCGGGAGGTTATGGCCGAGCAATTTCAGCACCTCCGCCGCTGCATGGACCAGATTGGTGCCCGGTCCGAAAATCGCCGCCACCCCGGCGTCGCGGAGCAGCGCATAATCCTGTGGCGGGATGACCCCGCCGGCAATGACCCGGATGTCGGCGCGACCGGCATCGGCCAGTTGCGCGATCAGCTCGGGGATCAGCGTGTTGTGACCGGCGGCGAGGCTGGAGGCACCGACGATATCGACCCCTTCGGCGATCGCCAGTTGCGCGGTTTCCTGTGACGTCTGGAACAGCGGGCCGGAGACGATGTCGAACCCCAGATCGGCAAAGGCGCTGGCGACGACGTTCGCCCCGCGATCATGCCCGTCCTGCCCCATCTTGGCGACCAGCATCCGGGGTTTGCGGCCCAGCCGCCGTTCGACGGCGACGACGCCCTCGCCCGCGCGTGTCCAGCCTTCGTCATCGGCATGCGCCGGACCATAGATCCCCTTGACCGGGGTTACCGAGACCGCGTGGCGACCGAAGGCGACCTCCATCGCCGCCGACATTTCGCCGAGCGTCGCCCGGGCGCGGGCGGCGGCGACGCACAGCGCCAGCAGGTTCGCGTCGCCCTTAGCACCGTCGCGCAACGCCGACAGCGCCGCCTGCGTCGCAGCTTCGTCGCGGTTCGCGCGGACATGCTCGATCCGGCGGATCTGGTCGGCGCGAACCTTGGCATTGTCGATCGAGAGGATGTCGATCGGCGTCTCCTCGGCCAGCCGGTATCTGTTGACGCCGACGATGACGTCCTCGGCCCGGTCGACCCGGGCCTGCCGGGCGGCGGCTGCGCGTTCGATATGCTCCTTGGGCAGCCCCTTGTTGACGGCATCGATCATGCCGCCCGCCGCCTCAACCTCCTCGATCAGCGCCCATGCCTTGCCGGCGAGCTCGTTGGTCAGCGCCTCGACATAATAGCTGCCGCCCAACGGATCGACGACATGGGTCATGCCGGTCTCTTCCTGCAATATCAGCTGCGTATTGCGCGCGATGCGGGCGGAGAAGTCGGTGGGCAGGGCAACGGCTTCGTCGAGCGAGTTGGTGTGCAGCGACTGGGTCCCGCCGAAGGTGGCGGCCATCGCCTCGATCGTGGTGCGGATGACGTTGTTGTACGGGTCCTGCTCGGTCAGCGAAACGCCGCTGGTCTGGCAGTGGGTCCGCAGCGTCTGGCTGCGGGGCGAACCGCCGAAGTCGGCGATGATCCGGCTCCACAGCATGCGCGCCGCGCGCAGCTTGGCGATCTCCATGAAGAAGTTCATGCCGATGCCGAAGAAGAAGGACAGCCGGCCGGCGAACGCATCGATATCCAGCCCGCGTTCGATCGCCGCGCGGACATAGGCCATGCCGTCGGCCAGCGTGAACGCCAGTTCCTGCACCGCCGTCGCGCCGGCTTCGTGCATGTGATAGCCGCTGATCGAGATGCTGTTGAAGCGCGGCATGTGTTCGGCGGTGTAGGCGATGATGTCCGACACGATCCGCATCGATGGTTCGGGCGGATAGATATACGTGTTGCGGACCATGAACTCCTTGAGGATGTCGTTCTGGATCGTGCCCGACAGCTTTTCGGGACCGACGCCCTGCTCCTCCGCCGCGACGATGTAGAAGGCGAGACAGGGCAGCACCGCGCCGTTCATCGTCATGCTGACCGACATGGTGTCGAGCGGGATGCCGTCGAACAGGATCTTCATGTCGTCGATCGTGTCGATCGCGACCCCGGCCTTCCCCACATCGCCCGCCACGCGCGGATGGTCGCTGTCATAGCCCCGGTGCGTGGCGAGGTCGAAGGCGACCGACAGCCCCTTCTGCCCCGCCGCCAGATTGCGGCGGTAGAAGGCGTTCGATTCCTCGGCGGTCGAGAACCCGGCGTACTGGCGGATGGTCCAGGGACGCCCGGCATACATCGACGCCTTTACCCCGCGGGTGAACGGCGCGAAACCGGGTAGCCCCGGATCCGGAGCGTCGGCGGCGGTGTAGAGCGGCTTGACCGCAATCCCCTCCGGCGTGTGCCAGGTGAGATCGGCGTCCTTCACCTCACGCGCGGCGAGCTTCTGCCAGTCATCGATCGTCGGGCCGGTCATTCGTACGTCCCTAGCGCCCGGTGGGGGGACAAGTCGAGGTGGGTCATGTCAGCGGCCTTCGAACCGGGGGGAGCGTTTGGTGAGGAAGGCGGCGGTGCCTTCGCGCGCATCGGCGCTGGCGGCGGCGCTGCGCTGTGCCTCCGCCTCGCGAACCATTGCCGCCGGATAGTCATGGTCGAGCGCGTAGGCGAGATTGCGCCGGGTCAGGCCGAGCGCGACCGTCGGCCCCGCCGCCAACCGCCGGGCGAGCGCCATGGCTTCATCGTCGAGCATCGCGCCATCGACCACCGCATGGATCATGCCCCAGTCGAGCGCGGTCGCGGCGGCGACGCGTTCGCCCAGCAGCATCATCCGCGCCGCCCGCGCCCGCCCGATCAGCCGGGGCAGCATCCAGCTCGCCCCGCCATCGGGAACGAGGCCGATATTGACGAAGGCTTGCAGGAAATAGGCGTCGTCGGCCGCGACGCAGAAATCGGCGGCGAGTGCGAGGCTGCACCCGATGCCCGCCGCCGCACCGCGCACGGCGCTGACGATGGGGACCGGCAGATCGGCGATCGCCTGCAGACACGGGTTGTAGTGATGGGTCAGCGCATGGTGGGTCGCGGCGGGACCGTCCCCCGCCGCCTGCACCGCCGCCACGTCCGCGCCCGAACAGAAGGCGCGGCCCTCGCCGGTCAGCAGCACCGCGCGCGCACCGTCGAGTTCCGCCAACGCAGCGCGGATCGCATCGAACATCGCCGGCGGCGCGGCGTTCAGCCGGTCGGGCCGGTCGAGCGTGATCCGCAACACGTCGCCGTCGCGTACCACCCGGATATCGCCTGCCATCGAATCGCTCTCCCGTATCTTTTGATACGGTTTGCGGAAAGGCCGCGGCGATTGCCAGCGCAAACGAACCGCGGCGGGGGATCACCCCGCCGCGGACTGCTTACCAGAAGATGTCGTATTCGACGTCGACCACCTGTCCGGTGCGGATGTCGACCAGCATCGCATCGTTGTAATAGCGGACCCAGCGATACGGTCCCCACGTCTCCGGCAGGCGATAGTAGAACGGATCGTTGATCCAGTAGTTCGACCCGAACAGGAAGGAATTCAGCCGGACGCCGACGCCGAAGCGGCGATAGCCATAACCCCAGCCCTGCGGCGCATAATAGCGCGGCAGGCGGTACAGGCTGCGGTTGCGATCACGGTAACGGTTCCAGTCATAGCGGTCGTCGCGCCGCCAGCCGCGATCCCATTGGCCGTTGTTACCCCACCGGTCGCGTTCCCAATTGCCGCGGTCCCAGCCGTTGCGGTTCCAGTCGCGGTCGCGCCGCGCCCAGCCGTCGCCGTTCCATTGATCGCGCCGGAGTTGTTCGCGCTGCCACTGTTCGCGGCGATCGCGTTCCTGCACACCGCGTCCGTCGCGACGCGGCCAGTCGCGGCGCAGCGCCTCGCGGTCGATCTGACCCTGTGCATCGCGCGGCGGGTCGCGCCGTTCGAAGCGGTCGGGCGTGTTGGGCTGGGCGGGACGCTGCCAGCCGCGATCGGGTTCGCCCGGCTGTGGCCCGCGCTGCCAGCCGCGATCCTCGCGTTGTTCGCGCTGGTTGCGCTGCCATTGACCGCGCAGCGCGTCACGATCGATCTGCCCCTGCGCATCGCGTGGCGGATCGCGCCGTTCGAAACCGGGTCCGCGATCGGGCCGGTCGACGCGCGGTTCGAACCGGGGCGATTCACGACGCTGTTCGGGACGCTGTTCTGGACGGGGTGCCGGTGCCTCGACCCGGATGTCGTTGCGGAACTCGGCGCGTGCCTGCGGCGTCTCGCCGCCCGGTCCGCGTTCGATCCGCTCGCGCATGCGGGGCCCCCGCCCCTCGCGCTCGGGCTGTGCCATCGCGGCGCTCGGGACCAGTGCGGTCACGCTCAGCAACGCCAGCAGGAAACGGCTCTTCATCTCGGCTTCCCTCCACCGCCGGATGTCGCCGGCTTCGATGGTGCCGGCATACGACAGATGCGATCAACCGTGGCTGAACGGCGATGACAGCCGATTGAAAGAATAAGCGCCTATGGTTTGGGCGGGGTCAGTGCCGGCGTCTCGCGGGCAGCCTCGGCGGGGTCGATGCCGGGTCGCGGCGGGGGTGCGAGCGTCGCGTCGCCCCGCGCAGCCGCCGCGGCCTGTCGCACCGCATCTACCAGCCGGGGATAGATGCCGCAGCGGCACAAATTGGTCAGCGCCGCCGTAATCGTCGCTTCGTCGGGATCGCGGTTCGCGCGCAACAGCGCGGCGGTCGTCATGACGAAGCCGGGAATGCAGAAGCCGCATTGCACGACCTGTGCCGCCAGGAACGCGGCCTGTACCGGGTGGCTGCGGTCGCGCGCCAACCCTTCGATCGTGGTGACGAACGTGCCCTCGATACTGCCGATCGTCACCTGGCACGACTTTACCGCGCGTCCGTCGATATCGACGGTACACGCCCCGCAATGGCCGGTGCCGCAGCCATATTTGGTCCCGGTCAGGTTCGACACGTCGCGCAGCGCCCACAGCAACGGCGTTTCGGGGTCGAGCCGATATTCCTGCGGCAGGTTGTTGACGGTGAACCGGGTCATGGCGTCGGCCTTGTAGGGAGGATCGCGCGGCCACGCCAACCCCATGGATCGGGAAACGGGTCGTTTCCGCCCGCGATCTTGTCGGTCGATCGGCGCGACGCGATCTTCGCTCCCATGACCCTACCATCCTTGTTCGTGCCGCATGGCGGCGGCCCCTGCTTCTTCCTGAACCCCGGCGAAGCGCCCGACCCGATGTGGCGGCCGATGCAGGCCTATCTGGCCGGCCTGATCGCGTCGCTGCCCGAACGGCCGCGCGCGATCCTGATGATCTCGGGCCATTGGGAGGCACCGGTGCCGACCGTGCATGTCGGCGAACGGCCGGCATTGCTGTTCGATTATTACGGCTTCCCCGAACATACCTATCACCTGCGCTGGGATGCCGCCGGTGCGCCGGAGGTTGCGCGACGGGCGGCGGGGCTGTTGCAGGCTGCGGGCTTCGCGACGGCGGAGGAGGCCGGGCGCGGATGGGATCACGGCGTGTTCATTCCGATGATGGTCGCAGTGCCCGATGCCGATATCCCGCTGGTGCAATTGTCGCTCGACCGGTCGCTCGATCCGGCGGCGCATATCGCGATGGGCCGCGCACTCGCTCCGCTGCGCGACGACGGGGTGCTGATCGTCGGGTCGGGGATGAGCTTTCATAATTTGCGGGCCCGGGGGCCATCGATCACGCCGGTGGCCGACGAATGGGACCGGGCGCTGACGGCGGCGGTGACCGATGCCGATCCGGCGCGGCGTGCGGCGCGGGTGGCCGATTGGGAAACCCTGCCCCATGCCCGCTTTGCGCACCCGGAGGCCGAGCATCTGTTGCCGCTGATGGTCGCGCTGGGAGCCGGCGGCGATGATTCGGCGGTCTGCGACTATCGCGACACGGTGATGGGCTGGGTCGTTTCGGGCTATCGGTTCGGTTGACGCAAGAATGTTGCGCTTTGCCGCGTCCTGCTGGCACAAGGGTGGAAACGCCCATCAAGGGGCCAAGGAGAGACGATGCTCGAAGCCCTCGAAGCGTTGGAACAACGGCGCGCGGCGGCGCGTGCCGGCGGCGGTGAAAAGCGGGTCGCGGCGCAACATGCCAAGGGCAAGCTGACCGCGCGCGAACGGCTGGACGTGTTCCTCGACCATGGGTCGTTCGAGGAGCTCGACATGTATGTCGAACATAACTGCGTCGATTTCGGGATGCCCGATCAGGTGATCCCCGGCGACGGGGTGGTCACCGGATCGGGGACGGTCAACGGCCGGCTGGTCTATGTCTTCAGCCAGGACTTCACCGTGTTCGGCGGGTCGCTGTCGGAGCGCCATGCCCAGAAGATCTGCAAGATTATGGACATGGCGATGAAGGTCGGCGCGCCGGTCATCGGCCTGAACGATTCGGGCGGGGCGCGCATCCAGGAGGGCGTCGCGTCGCTCGGCGGTTATGCCGAGGTGTTCCAGCGCAACGTGCTGGCGTCGGGCGTGGTGCCGCAGCTGTCGCTGATCATGGGGCCGTGCGCGGGCGGTGCGGTCTATTCGCCCGCGATGACCGACTTCATCTTCATGGTGAAGGATTCGAGCTATATGTTCGTGACCGGGCCGGACGTGGTGAAGACGGTCACCAACGAGGTCGTGACGCAGGAAGAACTCGGCGGTGCGATCACCCATACCACCAAGTCGTCGGTCGCCGATTGCGCGTTCGAGAACGATATCGAGGCGCTGCTGGCGGCGCGCGACTTCGTCGACTTCCTGCCCGCCAACAACCGCAGCGGCGTGCCGACACGGCCGAGCGACGATCCGTGGGACCGGCTGGAGGACAGCCTCGACACGCTGATCCCGCCGAGTGCCAACCAGCCCTATGACATGCACGAGCTGATCGTGCGGACGGTCGATGACGGCGCGTTCTTCGAACTGCAACCGGGGCATGCGGCGAACATCATCATCGGCTTCGGCCGGATCGAGGGGCGCACCGTCGGCATCGTCGCCAACCAGCCGATGGTGCTGGCCGGGTGTCTCGATATCAATTCATCGAAGAAGGCGGCGCGGTTCGTGCGCTTCTGCGATGCGTTCGAGATCCCGATCGTGACCTTCGTCGATGTGCCGGGGTTCCTGCCGGGCGTGGGTCAGGAGCATTCGGGGATCATCAAGCATGGCGCGAAGCTGCTGTTCGCCTATGCCGAGGCGACGGTGCCCAAGATCACGGTCATCACCCGCAAGGCCTATGGCGGGGCGTATGACGTGATGGCGTCGAAGCATCTGCGCGGCGACCTGAACTATGCGTGGCCGACCGCCGAGATCGCGGTGATGGGCGCGAAGGGCGCGGTCGAGATCATCTTCCGGTCGAAGGACCCGGAGGAGGTCGCGGCACGCACCGCCGAGTATGAGGCGCGCTTCGCCAACCCGTTCGTCGCGGCCAGCAAGGGGTTCATCGACGAGGTGATCCTGCCGCATTCTACCCGGCGGCGGGTGGCGTTGGGGTTGCGGAAATTACGGAACAAGAAGCTGGAAAATCCGTGGAAGAAGCATGACAATATTCCGCTGTAACGTCCTCCCCGGCACGGGGAGGGGGACCATCCGCAGGATGGTGGAGGGGGGCACCCTGTTCCACCACGGTTGCACTGCGGGGCACGCCCCCTCCACCAGCTTCGCTGGTCGCCCTCCCCGTGCCGGGGAGGATTTGGTGTGAGCCTTGGTCGTTTGAACCATGTCGGGGTGGCTACCCCGTCGATCGAAACATCCGTTGCGATGTATCGCGATCTGCTCGGCGCGGACGCGATCGGCGAGCCGTTCGATCTGCCAGCGCAGGGGGTGAAGGTGTGCTTCATCGACGCGCCGAACACCCAAATCGAGTTGATCGAGCCGTATGACGCCAGTTCGCCGATCGCGGGGTTCCTTGCCAAGAATCCCGCGGGTGGGCAGCATCATCTGTGCTTCGAGGTGGCCGACATCCATGCCGCGATCGCCGACCTGACCGCCAAGGGCGCGCGGGTGCTGGGCAGCCCGCGCATCGGGGCGCATGGGACGTTGATCGTGTTCGTCCATCCGCGCGACATGGGTGGGGTGCTGATCGAGTTGATGGAGACTCCGGCGGACCACTGACCGGTCCCCCTCGACACCTTTCGCCCTATCTGGTTGAACGAAGGCCATGAACACGCCGATCCGCAAAGCCGCCGGTAGCCCCTCCCCCGTCCGCGCCGAATGGGGCCAGACCGTCGAGGCGACGCTGGCCGCGATCCCCGGCATCCGTCGCGCCAAGACCGACGCGGCGGTGCTGTTCGCGCTGCCCGATTTCCTGTCGGAGGACCAATGCGACCTGCTGATGGCGACGATCGATGCCGGGCGGCGCAAGTCGACGTTGTTGACCAGCAGCAACGATCCGAACTTTCGCACGTCCGACAGCTGCGATCTCGATCGCTGGCATCCGGACCTGCAGCCGATCGACGAACGGATCGCGCACCTGCTGGGCATTCCGCCCGAATATGGCGAGACGATGCAGGGGCAGCGCTATGCGCCGGGCCAGCAATTCCGGGCGCATGCCGACTATTTCAACGAGAACGAGCATTATTGGGCGCCGATGGCGGTGCAGGGCGGGCAGCGGACCTGGACGGCGATGGTCTATCTGAACGAGGTCGAACAGGGCGGCGCGACGTGGTTTCCGGTCGCCGGAGTCCGCTTCAATCCGCGGCCGGGCATGCTGATCGCGTGGAACAACATGAACGCCGATGGCAGCCCGAACCTGTCGACGCTGCATGAGGGCATGGCGGTGGTCGAGGGGACCAAATACATCGTCACCAAGTGGTTCCGCGAGCGGCCGTGGACGCCGACCGTTCAGCCCTGAACGGCCAAAGGTCACAAAGGTCACACTTGCCGCGTTGTCTGCACGCAGTGGTTTTGGCAGGTTCAAAGGGCGAACGGATCTATCGTCCTGAATAGCCTTCGACTTCGCTCAGTCTCTACTCAGCACGAACGGACAGGACAGTAATCCCATCCGCGCCCTTGTAGGAAAGCGCAAAAGGAAGGGCGGCGGGCCGAGGCGACCCGCCGCCCCCAGTATCACGCCTTCTTGCGGGCCCGCTTCGGGGCGGCTGCGGCTTCGGTGTCTTCGGCTTCGTCGGGCGATTCCTCGCCCGCTTCGCTCAATGCTTCGCCCAGTGCACGCAACTTGTCCTGCGACTTGTCCGCCTTTTCGGCGATCTTGGTCGTCGCGGCACCCAGACGGTGAAGCAGGTCGTGGACCCGGTCGCTGTCGGGCGCATCCTTTTCCAGTTGCTTGCGCAACGAGGCGAGGTCGCGCAGGATACCCTTGGCACCCGACACGTCGGTGTCGGCCAGCGCTGCTTCCCAATCCTCGATGATCGTCGCGCCCTTGGCGGGCTTGGTATCGTCCAGTCCGCGATTGATCGCGTTCATCGTTCCGGCGAATTTAACGGCCATGTCAAGGCTCCTCGAAGGGCAAGCTGCACGCGCAGCCGCCGGACAACGAGCGAACCGAAACCCGGCCCCGGCAAAAACCAACTATATGTTTTTGCAGGGGTTCGGAACCTTCGTCAGTCGACGCGGATACGGATGCCGCTATCGAAACCGTCGGTCATCAGCTTGACGATCGCATCGGCGACCCGTTCGGGCGGCTTCACGCTTTGCGGATCCTCGCCGGGATAGGCGCGCTCGCGCATCTTCGTCCGGGTCGCGCCGGGATCGACGATCGCGGTGCGGACCGGCGAGATATTCGCCATTTCCAGCCCGTAGCTGGCGATGATGTTGTCGAACGCGGCCTTCGACGAGCCGTACATGCCCCAATAGGCACGCGGTGCAGCGCCGACCGACGAAGTGACGCCGACCACCCTGCCCGACCTCGCCAGCCGCAGCATCGGCGAGAAGGCGGCGATCAGCGCGGCATTGGCGGTGACGTTGAGCGTCATCACCTTGTCGAACTCTTTCAGGTCGAACGACGGCACCGGCCCCAGCGTGCCGAGCGCGCCGGCGTTGAGCACCAGCATGTCGAGCGCGCGCCAGCGTTCGGCGATCGCCGACACCAGTTGCGGGATGGCGGTGCGATCATAGAGGTCGACCGGCGCGATCGTCGCCGACCCGCCCGCCGCATAGATCGCGTCCTCGACCTCCTCCAGCCCGCCGGTGGTCCGCGCGGTCAGGATGATGTGCGCACCCTCCGCCGCCAGCGCGATGGCGGTCGCGGCACCGATCCCGCGGCTGGCACCGGTGACGAGGGCCAGTTGCCCCTTCAGACGCTCCGTCATCCGACCCGTTCGGCCAGAACCGCGAACTGATCGACCGAGCTGGTCTCGTCCTGATCGGTCAGCGGCGTCGGATAATCGCCGGTGAAGCAGGCATCGCAATATTTCGGACGGACCGAGGTGCGGTTGGCTTCGCCGAGCGCACGATACAGACCGTCGATCGAGATGAAGGCGAGGCTGTCGGCCTGGATATAGTCGGTCATCCCACCCAGGTCGTACTTGGCAGCCAGCAGCTTCGCGCGTTCGGGGGTGTCGACGCCGTAGAAGCAGCTGTGCCGGGTCGGCGGCGACGCGATGCGCATATGCACCTCCGCCGCGCCGGCATCGCGCATCATCTGCACGATCTTGAGCGAGGTGGTGCCGCGCACGATCGAGTCGTCGACCAGAATGATGCGCTTGCCCTCGATCAGCTTGCGGTTGGCGTTGTGCTTCAGCTTGACGCCGAGGTGCCGGACCTTGTCGCCCGGCTGGATGAAGGTGCGGCCAACATAGTGCGAACGGATGATGCCCAGTTCGAACGGGATGCCCGACGCCTGTGCATAGCCGATCGCGGCAGGAACGCCCGAATCGGGGACCGGGATGACCAGATCGGCGTCGACCGCATTTTCCTGCGCCAGTTCGGCACCGATCGCCTTGCGCACCGAATAGATCGAGCGGTCTTCGGAGATCGAATCGGGGCGCGAGAAATAGACCCATTCGAAGATGCATGGGCGTGGGGACAGCGGCGCGAACGGACGGATCGATCGCAGCTCGCCATTCTTGACGATGACCAGTTCGCCCGGTTCGACCTCGCGCACGAACTCTGCCCCGACCACGTCGAGCGCAACGGTTTCGGAGGCGAAGATATAGGCACCGTCGCCGAGACGGCCCATCACCAGCGGCCGGATGCCGAGCGGATCGCGACAGGCGATCATCCCCTCCGGCGTCATGCAGATCAGTGAATAGGCACCTTCGACCTGCTTCAGCGCATCGATGAACCGGTCGAGCAGCGTCCGGTAGTTGGACGTGGCGACCAGATGGATGATGACTTCGGTGTCGCTGGTCGACTGGAAGATCGATCCGGTGCGCACCAGATCCTTGCGCAGCCGCATGGCGTTCGAAAGATTGCCGTTATGCGCCACCGCGAAACCGCCCGACGCCAGTTCGGCATAGAGCGGCTGGATGTTGCGGTTCGACGTTTCGCCGGTGGTCGAATAGCGGACATGGCCGCAGGCGGTCGCGCCGGGCAGCGATTCGATGATTTCGGGTCGATCGAAATTGCCGGCGACATGGCCCTGTGCGCGCTGGGTATGGAACATCGCCCCATCCCAGCTGCAGATGCCGGCCGCTTCCTGACCGCGGTGCTGGAGCGCATGGAGGCCGAGCGCCACGAGCGCCGCAGCGCCGTCCGCGCCGGATACACCGAAGATGCCGCATTCTTCACGCAGCTTGTCGTCGTCGAATGGATGGGTGGTGAACATAGGCCCTTCCGGGGATAAGCGTGTCACGCGGCTGCCATATAGGCAGGCGAAATCGGTTTGTCGCCCTTTGATCGTCGATTGCCGAGGAACCGCGATCGGCGATAGGAGTTGCGGCGATGGAAAATCGCGATACCGGACTGGTGCTGAACCCGAAATTCGATGCCGATGGGCTGTTGACCGCCATCGCCGTAGACGCCGCCAGCGGCGAACCGTTGATGGTCGCGTTCATGAACGACGAAGCGTTGCGCCTCACGCTGGCGACGGGCGAAGCGACCTTCTGGTCGCGGAGTCGCGGGCGGTTGTGGAAGAAGGGCGAGACGTCGGGCAACGTGCTGCGCGTGATCGAGGCACGGATCGACTGCGATCAGGACGCGTTGTGGCTGCGATGCGAACCGGCGGGGCCGGCGTGCCATACCGGGGCGGATAGCTGTTTTTTCCGGCGGATCGAGGGCGATCGGCTGGTACCCGCAACGTGAGGCTGTGGCTGGCGGCGGCGCTGGTGCTGGCGGGATGTTCGCCGGGGGCGGCACCCGATCGCGACGAAGCGACGCTGGAACAGGCGGCGATCGCGCGCGGCGTGGTGCGCGATCCGGCGGCGGCGACTCCGGTCGGGCTATATGCCCGCGAGGGCGACCGGCTGTGCATCGCCGGCAGTCGCATCGGGATGTTCGTCGACTATGGCGACGATATCGGATGCAGCGGGCATGGCCGCTATTCCCGCGAGGGCGAAACGTTGCGCGCCGATCTGGGCAATGGCTGCACGTTCGAGGCGGCCTATGACGGCGGCCGTATCCGGCTGCCGGGCAAGCTGCCCGGTGGCTGCAAGCGGCTGTGTACGCAGCGCGCGTCGCTGGCCGGGTTCGCGGTCGACCGGTTGAGCGACAGCGGTTCGGAGGCGGCGGCGCTGCGCGATCCGAAGGGGCGGCAGCTGTGTGGGTCGTAAGTTCGCCGGCCTGATCGACATCACACGCCGCGCGCCGCCGCCAAGGCACGCTCGCGCGCCTCGCGATGCTCGACGATCTTCGCGGGATAGTCCTTCGGCCGACATCCGGCGGCGTCGGGGTCGTGGATCGCCGCGTCCGGCAGATGGGCCAGTTCGGGGACCCAGCGGCGGATATAGTCGGCGGCGTCGAATTTTTCGGACTGGGTCAGCGGGGCCATGATCCGCCCGAACATGTTCGAATCGACACCGGTGCCCGCGACCCATTGCCAGTTGACGGCATTGTTGCCGAAATCGGCATCGACCAGACAATCCCAATACCAGCGTTCGCCCTCGCGCCAGTCGATCAGCAAATGCTTGATGACGAAGGACGCGGCGATCATCCGCACCCGATTGTGCATCCAGCCGATCTGCCACAGCTGGCGCATTCCGGCATCGACAATCGGATAGCCGGTACGGCCCTGTTGCCACGCCGTCAGGTCGCGGGTCGCCTCCGCACCGCTGCGCCATTTCAGCTTGTCGTAGCGCGGGCGGCCATTGGCATCGGCATAGTCGGGCATCGACAGGATGACGCCGCTGGCAAAATCCCGCCACGCCAGTTCCTTGCGATAGGTCGTCAAGCTGTCGCCCTGCCCGTCGAGCGCCGCCCAGACCTGTCGTGGTGAGATCTCGCCATGGTGGAGGTGCGGCGACAGCTTCGAACTGCCATCGACCGACGGCAGGTTGCGCGCCTCGTTATAGTCGTCGAGGCGGGTGGCGAAGGATTTGAGCGCCTTCGCCGCACCGTCCTCGCCCGGCTGCCATGCTTTGGCGAAGGCGGTCGACCAGTCGGGCTTGGTGGGCAACAGGGCCCAGTCGGCGAGCTTGTCGGACTTCGGCCATTTGGACGGAGCGGGAATCGTGCGCGGCATCGCCACCGGCTCCTCCGGCGGGAGCATCTGGTTCAGCGCCTTCCAGAAGGACGAATAGATTTTGAACATGCCGCCAGAGCCGGTGCGGACGCATTCGGGCGGGCGGAGATGGTTGCCGTCGTGCAGCGTCAGATCGTCGCCCAGCGCGTCCTGCGCCTTCACCCACCATGGTTCATAGTGGCGCATCGCATGAATGTGGGATGCGCCGGTCTCCTCCATCAGCTTGCGCAGTTCGGCCACCGCCTCGCCCCGGCGCAGGATCAGGCGCGATCCCTTTGCCTTTAGCGAGTCGTCCAGCGCGGCGAGGCTGTGATGCAGCCACCAGCGCTGCGCACCACCGATCTTCCAGTCGCCCGGCGACTTATCGTCGAGGATATAGACCGGGATTACTGCGCCGGCTTCTGCGGCGGCGACGAGCGCGGGCTGGTCGCGCAGGCGGAGGTCCTGGCGGAGCCAGAGAAGGACGGGTTCGGTCATGCGACAGGCGTTACGCGTGCGCGACGATCCCGGTTCCCTGCGCCACGGCGACGATCGACGCGACGTGACGATGCGCGACTTCGAGGAGGTCGCCATAGCCGCCACCCAACGCGCTCGCGATCGGCAGACCGCGTTCCCGCGCCAGCTGCCCGATCCAGCGGTCGCGCTCGTTCAGTCCCGCCTGGGTCAGCGACAGCCGCCCCAGCCGGTCGTCGGCGAACGGATCGACCCCGGCCTGATACAACAACAACGACGGCGCGAAGCTGTCGAGCAGCGGGACCAGCGTCGCTGCCAGCGTCGCCAGATATTCGTCGTCCCCAACCCCGTCGCGCAGACCGACATCCAGTGTGGAGCAAGCCTTGCGCGCCGGAAAATTCTTTTCGGCGTGGATCGAGTAGGTGGCGAGACCGGTGCGTCCGGCGAGCAGCGAGGCGGTGCCGTCGCCCTGATGCACATCGACGTCGATCACCAGCACCCTGGCGCAGGCGCCTTCGTCGACCAGCCGGTTGGCGGCAATGGCGAGGTCGTTGAACACGCAATAGCCCGCCCCGGTATCGGCAAGCGCGTGGTGGCTGCCGCCAGCGGTATTGGCCGCATAGCCGCGCTCCATCGCCACGCGAGCAGCGTGATAGGTGCCGCCGGGCACCGCGACCGCGCGGAGTGCCATCGGCGGGGTGACCGCGAAGCCGATGCGGCGTTCCTTGGCCGGCGGCACGCGCGCCTCGATCACCTCGGCGACGTAATCGTCGTCATGCACTGACTCGATCCATCGACGCTGCATCGGTTCCGGTTCGTGCCAGTCGATCGCCGATCCCCGGTCGCGCAGGAGATCGCGGACGAGGCCGTTCTTGCCCCAGCGATAGCGGCTGCCCGGCGGGCTTTCGGCGACATAATGCGGATGATGGACGACGGGGATCACGTGGCACAGATAAGATGCCGTTGGTCCTCGCAAAAGCGGCACGGTGCCGATAGGAAGCGGCGATGGACAAGACCACCCTCCCCTATCGCCCCTGCGCCGGCGTCATGCTGTTGAACCGCGACGGCCAGGTGTTCGTCGGACAGCGGCTCGATTCGACGCTGGAGGCATGGCAGATGCCGCAGGGCGGGATCGACGAGGGCGAGGAACCGGTCGATGCGGCGGTCCGCGAACTGCGCGAGGAAACCGGGGTCCTGCCCGACAAGGTCCGGCTGATCGCCGAGGCGCCGGGCGAATTCCTCTACGACCTGCCCGACGACATGATCGGCAGGATCTGGAAAGGGAAATGGCGCGGGCAGCGGCAACGCTGGTTCCTGTTCGCATTCGAGGGCGAGGATGCCGATATCGACATCGCCACCCCCGAACCCGAATTCCGCGCATGGCGCTGGGCCGAGCCCGCCGATCTGCCGACGATGATCGTGCCGTTCAAGAAGACGCTGTACCAACAGGTGCTGGCGGCGTTTGCGGGTCATCTGCATCGGTGAAGCGCGCGAAAGTCGGGGTGAATGGTTCAGCCCGACGACAGGCAATCGGCTATAGCGGGCGATGATGCCCAATCCCGCGCTCCTCCTGCCGCTCGGCCTGTATTTCGCGGAACCGCCGCCGGAACCCGATCTGCCGATCGAAATCCGGACGATGCTGGAAGAGGCGATGGCGTCGGGGAACGACAACGACGTCGCGACGATCGTCCGCTATGCGCGCAAGGCCGCGCCGAAACATTCGCAGAAGATCGCCGATCTGGCATCGCATTATACATTCGAACGCACCGAAAAGACCGAGAAGCGGCTGCGCACCGCGTCGTTCGGCGCGCTGGTGAAGGGGCGTGCGGAAGTCGGCGGCTGGATCAACAGCGGGAATTCCGACAGTCTGGGCGTGACCGCCGTGCTCGACCTGTCGCGCGAAGGCTATCGCTGGCGGCACAAGCTGAAGTTACAGGCCGATTATCAGGAAAATAACGGCATTCCGACGCGCGAACATTATCTCGGCGCATTCGAACCCAACTACAAGGTCGACGACCGCCTGTATATCTATGGCGCGGCGCAGTATGAGTCCGATAAGTTCTTCGGCTATTACGATCGATATTCGGCGTCAAGCGGTGCGGGCTACACCGTCGTCGCACGCGGACCGGTCACGCTCGACCTCGAACTCGGCCCGGCATTCCGGCATACCTCTTTCACGACCGGCGATGTCGAGCGCAATCTGGCGGCGCGTGGCTCGGTCGATTTCGACTGGCGGATGACGCCCGCGCTGACGCTGCGGCAGGATACGTCCGCCTATGTGCAGGCGGCGAACAGCACCGTCACGAGCCTGACCGCGGTCGATGCCAAGCTGCTGGGTCCGCTGTCGGCGCGGCTGTCATACAACGTCCAGTATGAAAGCCGCCCGCCGGTGGGACGCATCAACACCGACACGACCGGGCGTGCCTCTCTGGTCTATGCTTTCTGAACGCATCGATCCCGGTTACACCGGGGCATGGATCGGACGTATGAAGAAGCCGGATTGAGGGACATGATCGACGGCGCGGCGATGCTGCCGCAGGTCGAACGATGGGTCGCGGTCAACAGCGGCACCCGCAACCTTCGCGGACTGGCGACGATGGCCGGGCTGCTCGCCGACGATTTCAGCGCCCTGCCCGGCGAGATCGAGATGGTCGACCCCGAGCCGGTCGAAACGGTCGACAGCGACGGGCAGGTGCGCGCGATCGACCATGCCCGCCACCTGTTGCTGCGCGTGCGGCCGGATGCGCCGCTGCGGATGTTGTTCACCGGGCATATGGACACAGTCTATGGCGTGGATCACGCGTTCCAGACCGCGCGCCATCTGCCCGATGGCGCGCTGAACGGTCCGGGGGCCGCCGATATGAAGGGCGGATTGTCGGTGATGCTCGCCGCGTTGAAGGCGGTCGAGGCGGCGGGGATTGGCGATCGCTTCGGCTATGACGTGGTCATCAATTCCGATGAGGAAACCGGCTCGTTCGCCTCTGCCCGGCTGATCGAGACGATGGCGGCGGGCAAGGTCGCGGCGTTTACCTACGAACCCGCTCTCCCCGACGGGACGCTGGCGGGCGCGCGGGGCGGGACCGGCAATTTCTCGATCGTGGTCAGCGGGCGCAGCGCCCATGCGGGGCGCAACCCCGCGGACGGACGCAACGCCATCGTCGCCGCCGCCGATATCGCGCTCCGGCTGAATACGGTGAAAGGGCCGCGGCTGGCGGTCAATCCGGCGCGGATCGAGGGGGGCGGGCCGAACAATGTCGTGCCCGACCATGCGGTACTGCGCGTCAATTTCCGGCCGCATGGGGCAGACGAGATCGCCCGCGCCCGATCGCAGATCGATGCGATCGCGACGGAAGTGGCGGCCAGCCACGATGTCGGGGTCGCGGTCCATGGCAGCTTCAACCGCCCGCCCAAGCCGATCGATGCCGGTGCGGCGAAACTGTTCGCGCTGGTACAGGCGGTCGGCGGCGACCTGTCGATCCCGATCGGCTGGCGCGACACCGGCGGCGTGTGCGACGGCAACAACATTGCCGCGCAAGGCGTGCCGGTGATCGACACGATGGGGGTGCGCGGCGGCGCGATCCATTCGGTCGAGGAATATATGATCGTCGACAGCCTGGCCGAACGTGCCGCGCTGTCGGCGGTCGCCATCTCGCGTATCGTGGCACAGGGGGGATTGTGACGTTTCGTATCCGCGCAGCACGTGAAGACGACCTGAAATATCTCTATGAGATGGCCAAGCTGACCGGGGGCGGTTTCACCAACCTGCCGCCCGATCGCAGCGCGCTGCTGACCCGGCTGGAACGCAGCGCCGTCGCCTTCACGCATGAGGAGGATACGCCGCGCGACGAGGTGTTCGTGCTGGTGCTGGAGAATATCGACACCGGCGAAGTACGCGGGACGTGTCAGGTGTTCACCAAGGTCGGCCAACGCTGGCCCTTCTATTCCTATCGCGTCGCGACGCTGACCAAGCACAGTGAGGCACTGGGGCGGACGTTCCGCGCCGATATCCTCAATCTGGTCAACGATCTGGAGGGGGCGAGCGAGGTCGGCGGGCTGTTCCTGCACCCCGGCGAGCGGGCCGGCGGACTGGGGCTGTTGCTCGCCCGATCGCGCTACCTGTTCATCGGGCGGCATCGCGGGCGTTTTGCCGACCGGGTGCTGGCCGAATTGCGCGGGATCATCGACGAGGCGGGTGGATCGCCGTTCTGGGACGGGGTCGCCGGGCGCTTCTTCGGCATGACCTTTCAGGATGCCGACCAGTTCAACGCGATCCATGGCAACCAGTTCATCGCCGATCTGATGCCGCGCCATCCGGTCTATATCGCGATGCTGCCCGACGCGGCGCGCGCCGTCATCGGCCTGCCCCATCCGACCGGGCGGGCGGCGATGCGGATGCTGGAGAATGAAGGCTTCGCGTACGAGAATTACGTCGACATCTTCGACGGCGGGCCGACCATGACCGCACGCACCGACCAGATCATGACGATCCGCAACCGGCGCGAGGGCAAGGTCGTGGCGATCGACGATCGCGGCGGCAGGCCGTCGTTGCTGTCGACCGGGCGGCTGTCGGATTTCCGAGCCTGTCTGGGCGAGGTGACGGTCCGCGACGACGGCATCGCGATCGATGCGGAGGCGGCACGCGCGCTGGGTGTCGCGGTCGGCGACACGCTATGTCATGTGGGGCGGTGACGATGGTCCGGGAAATCAATTTCGACGGGATCATCGGTCCCAGCCATAACTATGCGGGGCTGAGCCACGGCAATCTCGCGGCGACGCGCAATGCCGGCGAGGTGTCACGCCCGCGCATGGCGGCGTTGCAGGGGATCGCCAAGATGCGCGCGAACCTAGCGCTGGGGCTGACCCAGGGCATCCTGCTGCCGCATCCGCGACCGGACACGCGCTGGCTGGCGCGGCTGGCGACCGATTATGCGGGCGCGGCAGCGCATGTGCGGGCGCAGGCGCTGTCGGCGTCGGCGATGTGGGCGGCCAACGCCGCGACCGTCTCGCCCGCGGCCGATACCGGCGACGTGCGCTGTCATTTGACCGTCGCCAATCTGGTGACGATGCCGCATCGCAGCCATGAATGGCCGGCGACGCTCAAGCAGCTGGAACTGGCCTTCGCCGACACGGCCTTTGCCGTGCATGGGCCGGTGCCTGCGCCGTTCGGCGACGAAGGGGCGGCGAACCATATGCGGCTTTGCGAGGCGCATGGGGCGGCGGGGATCGAGGTGTTCGTCTATGGCGTGAGCGGCGGCCCCTTCCCCGCGCGCCAGCATCGCGAGGCGTGCGAGACGGTTGCGCGAGCGCATCGGCTCGACCCGGCCCGCACCCTGTTCGTGCGGCAGTCGCACGCGGCGATTGCGGCCGGGGCGTTTCACAACGATGTCGTCGCGGTCGCCAACGAACGCGTGCTGTTCGCGCATGAACAGGCGTTCCACGACCGTGACGGGTTCTTCGCCGATCTGCGCGCGGCGATGCCGTCGGTCGAGATCGTCGAGGTGCCCGCCGATCGCGTCAGCCTTGCCGATGCGATCGCTTCCTATTTGTTCAATGCGCAGCTGGTGACGCTGGCCGATGGCGGCATGGCGCTGATCCTGCCGGCCGAGGCGCAAGCGAACGTGCCGGTATGGACGTGGTTGCAGGAGATGGTGGCGGGTAATGGCCCGATCCGGCGGCTCGAGGTCGTCGACGTCCGCGAATCGATGGCCAATGGCGGTGGCCCGGCCTGCCTGCGGCTGCGCGTGGTGGCCGATCCGGCGACGATCGACCCGCGGTTTCTGGTCGACGGAGCCACGCTCGACCGGATCGCGGCGGTGGTCGAGGCGCATTGGCCCGAGCGGATCGCGCCGGCCGACATCGGCGATCCGGCGCTGATCGATCGGATCGTCGCGGCACGGCGGGCGTTGCTCGAAACGCTCGACCTTGTCGGGTTAATTGACAATTAACTACGTGCGACCGTCCGAACCTCGCGCAAAACCGTCGGTGGTACGTATGTTGCTTATGGTGCCGCCATGCTGACCCGACTGAAGAACCTGTTCACGATCAAGTCGAAGTTCGAGGCGTTCCTCGTCATCTATGGCCTTGCCGTCGGCGCAGTGGAGCGCGGGTTTCATTATCTGCAGCTATATCCGGGGATCGCGGGAAAGCTAATGTTCGCGGTCTGCCCGATCGCGGTATTCATGGCGGGCACGCGCATTATCGATTCGATCGACGCGGAGCGCGCGGCACGCTAGGCGAAACCATGCCTCGCGAGATTACCGCCTTTTCGAACCCGATGGTGAAGGCCGCGCGCAATCTGCGCGAGAAACGCCATCGCCGGGACCAGCGCCGCTTTCTGGCCGAGGGTCTGCGCATCCTGACCGAGGCGCGCGAGGCCGGCTGGCTTCCCGCCGAGCTGTATTTCGCGAGCAGCGAGCAGCATCCGTTGCTGCAGGTGCTGATCGACGAAACCGAGGCGTCGGGGGGTACCGCGATCGCGACCACGGTCGACATCCTGTCGAAACTATCGGGCAAGGACAATCCGGGGTCGGTGGTCGGCGTCTATGATGAATTTTCGACCGAATTGATCGGGATCGACCGGCGCAACGCCTCGCTGTGGCTCGTCGCCGAACGGCTGCGCGATCCGGGCAATCTGGGCACGATCCTGCGCACCGCCGATGCGACCGGTGCCGGCGGGCTGATCCTGATCGACGAATGCGTCGACCCGTTTTCGGTCGAGGCGGTGCGGGCGAGCATGGGGGCGATCTTCACCGTCGCCGTGGCGCGGGCCGACTGGGCGACGTTCCAGAGCTGGCTGCGCCGTGGTCCGGGGACGCTGGTCGGCCTCAGCCTTGACACCGAACAGGATTATCGCGCGGCGACCTATCCCGATCCGACGTTCCTGCTGACCGGCAACGAGGCGCAGGGGATGCCCGACCATATGGCCGCCGAATGCGACCTGCTGGTCAAGCTCCCGATGCTGGGCAAGGCCGACAGCCTGAACGCGGCGGTGGCGACGGCGGTGATGGCGTACACCGTGCTGGGGCAGCACCGCCCCTGAACCTTTCGGGCCAGGTACGCATTCAGCGGGGATGACCCATCCGACCTTTGCCGCCCTGCCCCCCGCCGACCTCGACACGCTCGACCGACCGAGCATCGTGCTGTTCGGCGCGAGCGAGGCGACGCCCTATGACGATGGCGAGCCGAGCCATTCGGCCGATGCGCCCGCCGCGATCCGGGCGGCGTCGCAGGGGTTTGCGCGGCAATTGTCGCAGATCGATTTCGACCTCGGCTTCACCCCGTTTCCCGACCCGGCCGATGCGCGCGGCGTCGTCGATCTGGGCGACGTCGATACCCGGCCCGAGGATGCGGCGGGCAATCGCGAGCGCATCGAGACGACGACGCGCGCGGTGCTGGCGGCGGGCGCGGTGCCGATCGTGCTGGGCGGCGACGATTCGGTGCCGATCCCGTTCGCGGCGGGCTTTGCCGATCACGGGCCGTTGACCGTTGTCCAGATCGACGCGCATGTTGATTGGGGCGACGATATCCGGGGGCAGACGCTCGGTTATGGATCGCCGATGCGGCGGCTGGCGGAGATGCCGCATGTCACGGGCATGGTGCAGGTCGGCGTACGCGGTCTGGGCAGCGGCGGCGCGTGGCAGATCGAGGATGCGCGGGGCTGGGGCAGCCGGATCGTCACCGCCTATGACCTGATCCGTGGCGGCATCGATGCGGCGATTGACGCGGTGCCGGCGGGCGGGCGGTATCTGGTCGCGATCGATTGCGACGGGATCGATCCGGCGGTGTTTCCGGCCGTGGCGATGCCGACGCCGGGCGGGTTGCGGTATGAAGCGGTCATCCTGCTGTTGCGGGCGCTCGCCGAAAAGGGCGAGATCGCCGGGCTGGTGCTGGCGGAATATGTCCCGGCGCGGGACGACCCGCACCGGCTCTGCGCGATGATGGCGGCGCGGATCGTCGCGGTGACGATGGGACTGGTGCTGGGCCACAACGGTCAGACGCCGCCGCGACCGGTTTGATGCAGTTACTCCGCCGCGGTCTCGTGCGGCTCGCTGCGCTCTTCGACCGCTTCCTCGGCCTGCGCGATCGCCACGGCCAGTTTGGTGAGCGGACGCGGCGATTGCTCGACGACCGGTAGCGGATCGATCGACTTGCCGCCGGTGTCGATGTTGAGCGTCTCGAACCGCTTGGCCGAAGTCATCACCTGCGATTCGAGGCTGCCGACGAACGCGTTATAGGCAGTGTTCGCGCCCTCCAGATTCTTGCCGAGCTTCGCGACGTGATCGCCCATCTTCGCCAGACGGGCGTGAAGTTCGCGGCCGAGCTGACCGATCTGCCGCGCCTCTCCCGCCAGCTTTTCCTGCCGCCAGACCGCCGCGACGGTGCGGGCGATGGCGATCAGATTGGTCGGCGTCGCGATCAGCACGCGGCGGTCGAAGGCATAGTCCCACAGGTCGGGCGCGTGTTCGAGCGCGGCGGCAAGGAAATGCTCGCCGGGCACGAACATCACGACATAGTCGGGCGTATCCTCGAACTGCGACTGATAGCTCTTGGCCCCCAGCGCGTTGACGTGGTTCTTCATCGAGGCAACGTGGGCGGTCATGAAGGCGGCGCGCTCGACCTCGTCGACCGCACCATGCGCGTCCTGATAGGCGTTGAGCGAGACCTTGGCGTCGATGACCAGACTCTTGCCTCCGGGTACCTTGACGATCGCGTCGGGGCGCAGCCGCCCGTCGCCGTGATCGACCGAAACCTCCATCTGGAAATCGGTATGTTCGGCAAGCCCGCAGGTTTCCAGCACGTTGCGCAGCTGCTGTTCGCCCCAGCGGCCGCGGGCCTTCGGCGCGGAGCGCAGCGCGTTGACCAGCTTGGCCGCTTCGCTCTTCACGGATTCCTGACCGATGCGCATCGCGTCCATCAGGCCCTTCAGCGTGCCATAGGCCTCCTGCCGTTCGCTCTCGACCTTGCCGATGCTGGCTTCGTAGCGTTTCAGCGTCGCCTCGACCGGGGCCAGCAGCGCCTTCAGCTTCATCTCGTTGGTGTCGCCGGCTTGGGCGAAGCGTTCCTGTGCGCGGTGCAGGAAGGATTTCTGGGCACCGTCGAGCATGACCTGCGCGGTTTCGCGGAACTGCGACGCCATCGCCTCGCGCGCGTCCTTGAACTCGGCCAGCCGTTCCTCGAACGCCGCGGCATTCGCTTTCAGCGCAGCGTGGTCGAGCCGCAATGCATCGCGATCTGCGCGGAGTTCGGCCAGTTCCTCGCGCAGCGTCGGCACTTCCTTCGCACGCTCGCTGGCCAGCGCCAGATCGGCGATCGCCTGTTTGAAGTCGCCCTCGCGCTTGTCGCGCTCCTCGCGCAGCGACTGTACCTGCCGGCTGCCCATCACCCAGCCGATCGCCAACCCCGCAAGCAGGACGGCGGCGACGATGACGATGACGAGCGGGTCCATGCGATACTCCGGGAGGAACGGACCCGGAACTTACCCGCGCCCCGCCCGCCGGACAAGGCGAACGGGGATCGGTTCGTCGCTTACGCCGCCTTGCGCGCCTTGTTCAGTTTCTTGATGACCATATCGCGCTTCAGTCGCGACAGATGGTCGATGAACAGCACGCCGTTCAGGTGATCCATCTCATGCTGGAGACAGGTCGCCATCAGCCCGTCGAGCCATTCGTCATGGCTATCGCCCTTCTCATCCAGCCACGTCACGCGGCAGCGCGCCGGGCGGACGACATCGGCATATTGCTCGGGGATCGACAGGCAGCCTTCCTGATAGGTCGACAGTTCTTCCGACTCTTCCTCGATCACCGGGTTCACGAACGCCCTTGGCGCCTTGATCGGCTTGCCCTCTTCGTCTTCCTCGTCCTGCAGGTCGATGACCAGCACGCGCTTGGGCACCGCGACCTGAATCGCGGCGAGACCGATGCCGGGGGCGTCGTACATCGTCTCGAACATGTCGGCGATGAGCGTCTTTACCTCGTCGGTCACGCCCTCAACCGGTTCGGAGACGAGGCGGAGACGGGGATCGGGGATTTCGATGATCGGAAGAATGGCCATAGCGGCTAGCTAGGTAGCATATTTCCGGCGGTCAAGCGACCGGGCGTCGTGCCCGCAGCGCCTGCGCCAGCGTACCTTCGTCGAGATAGTCGAGCTCGCCGCCGACCGGCAGGCCGTGCGCAAGCTGGGTCAGGCGGACCGGATATTTCTCGATCCGCTCGGCGATGTAATGGGCGGTGGTCTGCCCCTCCAGCGTGGCGTTCATCGCCAGCACGACCTCGTCGATGCCGCCCGCCGCGACGCGGGCGACCAGCGAATCGATCGCGAGGTCGTCGGGGCGCACGCCCTCCAGCGCCGACAGCCGTCCACCGAGCACATGGAAGCGGCCGGGGAACAGCCGCGCCCGGTCGAGCGCCCACAGGTCGGCGACCTCCTCGACCACGCACAGCGAGCGATCGTCGCGGCGCGGATCGGTACAGATGCCGCAGGGATCGGTGGTGTCGACATTGCCGCAGGTCGAGCAGGTCGCGAGATTGCGCGCCACCCGGTCGAGCGCGACCAGCAGCGGGTCGAGCGCAGTCTCCCGCTTCTTGACCAGATGCAGCACCGCGCGGCGTGCCGAACGCGGGCCAAGGCCGGGAAGGCGGGAGAGCGCCTGCGTCAGCGCGTCGATTTCGGGAGAGGCCATCGCACCCAAGATAGGGGGTTGCGCGCGCGGACGCCACGGTGTCGAGAGGGGCCATGCGGATCATCTTCATGGGCACGCCCGATTTTGCGGTGCCGATCTTTCAGGCGCTGGTCGATGCCGGGCATGAGATCGTCGCGGCCTATAGCCAGCCGCCGCGTCGCGCCGGGCGCGGCAAGGCGCTGACCCCCTCCCCCGTCCATCGGCTGGCCGAAACGCTGGGGATCGCGGTGCGGACGCCGGAGACGTTGCGCGATCCGGCGGTGCAGGCGGCGTTTGCCGCGCTGAATGCCGACGTGGCGGTGGTGGCGGCTTATGGGTTGCTGTTGCCGCGGGTGGTGCTGGATGCGCCGCGGCTGGGATGCCTGAACGTGCATGGCTCGCTGTTGCCGCGCTGGCGGGGGGCGGCACCGATCCAGCGGGCCATTCTCGCCGGGGACACGGAGACCGGCGTCGGCATCATGCAGATGGCGGCGGGGATGGATACCGGGCCGGTGCGGCTGGAGGGGCGGACGCCGGTCGATGGCAAGACGGCGGGCGAACTGGCCGACGAATTGAGCGCGATGGGCGCGCGGCTGATGCTGGCGGTATTGGCCGACCCCGACGCCTATCCGCCGGTCGAACAGGCCAGCGACGGCGTCACCCATGCCGCCAAGATCGACAAGAGCGAGGCGCGGTTGCGCTTTAATGGGAGTGCGGTGGAGGCCGAGCGGCAGGTGCGGGCGTTCAATCTGGCACCGGGGGCATTCTTCGAGCTGAACGGCGAGCGGGTGCGGGTGCTGGCGGCGGAGGTCGTCGATGCGGCAGGCGCGCCGGGCACGGTGGTCGACGCGGCGCTGACCATCGCCTGTGCCGAGGGCGCATTGCGACCGACGCTGGTCCAGCGGGCCGGGCGTGGCGCGATGACCCGGGCCGAGTTGCTGCGCGGCTTTGCGATCCCCGAGGGTACGCTGCTGGCATGACCCGCTTTGCCTTGACGGTCGAATATGACGGGCGGCCGTTCGTCGGGTGGCAGCGTCAGTCCGAGGGCGCGAGCGTACAGGCTTCGATCGAACGCGCGCTGTTCGAGGTGACCGGCGAGACCGCCGCCGTTCATGCCGCCGGGCGGACCGATGCCGGGGTCCATGCCACCGCGATGCGCGCCCATGTCGATGTCGCCAAGCCGCTGCCGCCGTTCCGGTTGATGGAGGCGCTGAACGCGCGGCTGCGGCCCGATCCGGTGGCGATCCTCGATTGTCGGGTGGTTGCCGACGACTGGCATGCGCGCTTCTCGTGCGTGCAGCGCGCCTATGTCTATCGTATCGTCTGTCGGCGGGCGCCGCTGACCCATGAGCTGGGGCTGGCGTGGCGGGTGCCGCAGGAACTGGATACGGCGGCGATGGCAGCGGCGGCGGCGCGGCTGGTCGGGCGGCATGACTTCACGACGTTTCGATCGGCCCATTGTCAGGCGGACAGCCCGCTCCGGACGCTCGATCGGCTGGAGGTGACCCGGGACGGCGAGCGGATCGCGATCCATGCCGCCGCGCGGTCGTTCCTGCACCATCAGGTGCGATCGATGGTCGGCTGTCTGGCGATGGTCGGACAGGGCAAGAAGACGCCCGACGATCTGGCCGATATCCTCGCAGCGCGCGACCGGTCGGCGCTGTGGCTGAATGCGCCGCCCGACGGGCTGTATTTCGTGGGTGCGGATTACCCCGGCTGAACGTCAAAGGTCACAAAGGTCACACTCGCACGCCATTCGCGCGATGACCGGATTTGCCCTTCGCCTGCCAACGATCCTGGATGGCAGGTCCGGGGTGTGTAGGAAAGTCAGCGCACCAGCCGCGCGACCAGTTCGACATGAGTCGACCAGCGGAATTGTCCGACCGGCTGTACCCAGTCGATGCGATAGCCAGCCTGAACCAGCGCCTTAGCATCACGGGCGAAGCTACTGGGATTGCAGGAAACATAGGCGATGACCGGCACCTTCGCCTCGGCCAGTGCCAGCGCCTGTTCGCGTGCCCCGGCGCGCGGCGGATCGAGGATGACCGCGTCGAAGCGATCTAGTTCGGCCGGCGTCAACGGACGGCGAAACAGGTCGCGATGGTCGGCGACGACCGACCGTCCGGCGCGGGCGGCGGCTAGCTTCAGCGCCATGATCGCTTCGCGCCCCGCCTCGCCCGCATAGGTGCGGACCTTGGCACCGCGCGACAGGGTGAAGGTGCCGAGACCGGCGAAGAGATCGGCGACGATCCCCGCATCGGCGACCGCGTCGTCGACCGCCGCGATCAGCGCGGCCTCGCCGTCGCCGGTGGCTTGCAGAAAGCTGCCCGGGGGGAACGACACCGGCACGCCGCCCAGCGTCACCGTGACCGGTTCCGGTTCCCAGCGCGCCTCCGCCCCCATGCCGTCGTCGATCGACAGCCGGGCCAGACCCTGTTCCTGCGCAAAGATCGTCAATGCTTCGGCGGCGGCCAGCCCCTCGGCGACCTTGCCGATGATGAGCACGTCGACGCCCTGATCCACCCCCGCCAGATGCACGTCGGCGCGCGAGCGGTCCTTGAGCGCGATGGCGAGCAGCCGGCGCAGCGGGCCGATCGCGTCGAACAGTTCGGGCAGCAGCACATGGCATTCGCGGATGTCGACGATGCGGTGGCTGCCCGATTCGGTGAAGCCGAGCGTCACCTGCTTGCCGCGCCGATCGGCGTGGAGCGTCGCGCGACGGCGGGTCTTCGGGGCCGACAGGATCGCCGGACGAACGGTCGCGGCCAGCGACTGTGCGGCGAGCGCCCCGGCCACCCGGTCGGCGACGAACCCGGCTTCGGTTTCGAGGTCGAGATGCTGGAGCTGACACCCGCCACAAGTCGGGAAATGGCGGCAGAGCGGCTCGGCGTGATGCGGCCCCGGCGCGATCGATCCATCGCCAAGCAGGCGGTCGCCCGGCGCAGCGAAGGGCACGTGACAGCCATCGCCGGTCACCCCCTCGCCCCGCGCAGCGACGCGGACGATCACATCGTCATCGGTCAGCGACATTCGGCGATCGCCTGTCCCAGATGGTCGATCAGCGCATCGGCGACGAACGCCGGGCCGGCGAGCCGGGCGGCGCGGCCATGCAGCCACACCGCCTGTTCGGCGGCGGCCGCTCCACCGGGCCGCAGGCGCGCGGCGAGCGTGCCGGCCAGCACGTCACCGGTGCCGGCGGTCGACAACCACGTTGGGGCGTGGGCGGACAAAATGGCGGTGCCTTGCGAGCAAGCGATCACGGTATCGGGGCCTTTATGAACGATGGTCGCGCGCGCCTGTAGCGCAGCGTGGCGGGTCCGGTCGATCTTGTTCCGGCCCTTGGCCGGAAACATGCGGGCGAATTCGCCTTCGTGCGGAGTCAGCCAGGTCGGGGCGGTGCGGGCGGCGATCCGCGCCACGCCCGCCGTGCCGAGCAGCGAGATGGCGTCGCCGTCGATCACCAGCGGGGCGTCGGCGGCGAACGCCGCATCGAGCAGGGTGCGAGCACGATCGTCGCGACCGAGGCCCGGCCCTATTAGCACTGCCGCAAGTCGCTCGTCACCAAGCAGCGCCGCCGGGTCGTCGCGGCGGACCAGCGCGTCGGGACCGCCCTGCCCTGCAGCGTCGCCGGTCAGCACGACATAGCCAGCACCGGCCGATAAAGCCGCACGGGCGGCGAGGCGGGCGGCCCCCGGCATGGCACCGCCGAGGACAGCGATCAGGCCGCGGGTGTATTTATGGGCGTCGCGCGCGGGCGGATCGATCGTCGGGCGGCGGATCGTGTGGACGATGGCAGGGATCGGAATGCCAAGGTCGGCCAGCACGACATGCCCCATGCGGCCGGCCTCGGGGCCAGTGCCGTGCGCGGGTTTCAGCGCTCCCAGCGCGACGGTCAGGTCGGCACGACCGGCACCGGCAAAGGCGTGTTCGGCGTCGCTGTCGACCCCGCTGGGCAGGTCGATCGCGACGACGAAGGCGTGGTCGGACAGTGTGGCGAGGCGATCGGCCAGTGTCGGATCGAGCGGGCGGGTGACCCCGGTGCCGAACAGGCCATCGATTAGGATCGGTCGGGGTTCGGCTTCCTCGATCGATCGGATCGGACCGGTCCATGCGGACCTCATTCGGGCAGCTGCGCCATCTGGCTTGGCGGGGAGCGCCGCCATGGTGACGTCATGGCCCCATTGGTGCAAAAGTCGTGCGACAACAAATGCGTCGCCGCCATTGTTACCGGAGCCTGCCAGCACGAGGATCGGCTGACCGAAGGCGAGCCGGCGGACCTGTTGCGCGACGGCAGTGCCAGCGCGCTCCATCAGCGTGTCCTGCGAAACCCCGGTAGCGAAGGCCGCTTCCTCCGCTGCGCGCATCTCGGCGGCGCGAAGGATCGGGGCGGCGGCGGGGAGGTGCGTCATCGCGCGACCGGACCGATCGTGGCGGGCAGGCGATACCGCGCGTCGCCGATTGCGACCTCGATCCGGTCGTTGCCGATGACCGTGACCCGCGCCGCCTCCGCGCCGTCCGCCGCGACGACGCCGCGGCCGTCACGGGTGATCCGCAGCCGGTGGAAACCGCCATCTGGCTGGCGCAAGGTCAGGATGGTGTCGGCGCCATCGGCGGTTCGTTCGACCGTGCAAGCGGCCGCGACCGGCGCTGCGCCGGTGGCGCATTCGATACGGCCGGCATCCGCCGCGGCGGCACGCTGCCCGGCCTCGACATTGGCGAGGACGTCAGGGTCGGGTCGTCGATCGCATGCCGCCAGCAGCAGGGCGGGGATCAGGAGAGCACGTTTGTCGATCATTGGTGAGTCGATACCATATGTCGATCGACGGGTATCGTCGCGTATGTTGCCGTTCTCGCCGTTTACGGCCGCCCCCCCCGGCGATGGCGAAACCTCTGCGAAAGTCTCAGACCCAACCACAAAACCGACGTACCCCCGCGTAGGCGGGGGTCCAGAGCCAAACAAAACAGACACTTGCGCTAGAGGTGGACCCCCGCCTGAGCGGGGCTACGCAATATCGCGGATCGCGACGGCCAAGGGTATCCCCCTGCCCCCAGCTAAATGGGAGTACGGCACAAGGCGGGAGGATGAGGACCTTCGCAGATCCCCCGCCCTCGCCGCATTACGACATCGGCAAGGCAACCCCGTCAGATGTCGGCGTAGACGTGCCGTTCGGCCTTGGCGCCCGGATGGGTTACCGCCCCCTGATAGGCTGGGCCGACCGTGGTCGAGTAGCGCCACAGTGCACCCGCCTGATAGTCGTTGACGCGCGGTTGCCATTTGGCGCGGCGGTCGGCCAGCACGTCGGGGGCGACGTCGAGGTCGATGGTGCCGGCTTCGGCGTCGATGGTGATGATGTCGCCTTCCTCGACCAGCGCGATCGGACCGCCCTCGGCTGCTTCGGGACCGACATGGCCGATGCAGAAGCCGCGGGTCGCGCCCGAGAAGCGGCCATCGGTGATCAGCGCGACGCTTTCGCCCATGCCGAGGCCGTAGAGCGCGGCGGTGGTCGACAGCATCTCGCGCATGCCGGGACCGCCCTTCGGCCCTTCATAACGGATCACGACGACCGATCCTTCCTTGATGCTGCGCGCTTCGACGGCGGCGAAGGCGTCTTCTTCACAATCGAAAACCTGTGCAGTTCCCGTGAATTGCAGACGTTTCATGCCAGCGACCTTCACGATCGCGCCATCGGGGGCAAGCGTTCCGCGCAGGCCGACGACGCCGCCGGTCGGCGACAACGGCGTCTTCACGTCGTAGATCACCTTCTGATCGGGGTTCCACTTCACTTCGTCGATATTCTCGCCCAGCGTCTTGCCGGTGACGGTCATGCAGTTGCCATCGAGCAGGTCGTTGGTCAGCATCGTCTTCATGAGCATGTAGACGCCGCCGGCCTCGTACATATCCTTGGCGACATATTTGCCGCCGGGCTTGAGGTCGGCAACGTACGGCGTTGATTTGAAAGCCTCCGCGACGTCGAACAGATCGAAGTCGATACCGGCTTCGGACGCCATCGCCGGCAGGTGCAGCGCGGCGTTGGTCGAGCCACCGGTCGCGGCGACGACGCGCGCGGCGTTGATGAAGGCGGCGCGGGTGGCGATGTCGCGCGGGCGCAGATTAAGGCGGACCAGCTCCATGACCTGCCTGCCAGCCGCAATCGCGATCTCTTCCCGGCTGCGATAGGGGGCGGGCACCATGTTCGAATTGGGCAGCGACAGGCCGATCGCTTCACCGACGCATGCCATGGTGTTGGCGGTGAACTGGCCCCCGCACGCACCATGGCCGGGGCAGGCAACCTTTTCGAGCGCGGTAAGGTCGTGCAGCGGACAGGTTCCGGCGGCATAGCGGCCGACCGCTTCGAACACGTCGACGACGGTGACGTCGCGATCCTCGAACCGGCCGGGCAGGATCGATCCGCCATAGACGAAGATCGACGGCACGTTCAGCCGGAGCATTGCCATCATCATGCCCGGCAGCGATTTGTCGCAGCCGGCAAAGCCGACCAGTGCGTCGTAGCAATGGCCGCGCACCGACAATTCGACAGAATCGGCGATGACTTCGCGACTAACCAGCGAGGATTTCATTCCCTGATGGCCCATGGCGATGCCGTCGGTGACGGTGATGGTATTAAAGCGGCGCGGCATCCCGCCGCCGGCCACCACGCCTTCGCGCGCGGCATCGGCCTGAAAATCGAGCGTCGTGTTGCACGGCGCGCTGTCGTTGCCGGCGGAGGCAAGTGCTACGAAAGGCTTGGCGATGTCCTCTTCGGCGATGCCCATCGCGTAGTAATAGCTGCGATGCGGCGCGCGTTCGGGGCCGACGGAAACATGGCGGCTCGGCAGCCGCGACTTGTCGAATTGCTGGGTCATGGCGACAGCCTATTGCGCAAGCGGAGCGTTCAGCGCAAGTCCGTTACGTACGGCCGCGATCATCTCGGTCAGGACGGCGCACCAGCGGGCGACGCCGGCGGGATCGGCGATCAGGTCGTTGCGAATTTCGACCGATAGCGACGCAATCCCCTGCCCATCGGCATGACGGTCGAGCGTCGCGTTCAGCAGGCGGCCGGAATAGGGCTGCTGATCGCCGGTCGGAATGCCGCGTGAGCAGAGGAAGTCGATGGCGATACGGGCGGCGCGGTCGTCGCGGCCGTAGAGGATGCCCGCTTCCCACGGGCGTGGGCCGTCGCCGGTTTCGAGCTGGCGGGTGAAGCTGTGGATCGCGACGATCAGGCGCGGGCGGTCGCGGCGGACCTGCGCACGGATAGCGCGGTGATAGGGGGCGTGGAAGCGGGCGATGCGACCAGCGCGGTCGGCATCGATATTGGCCGGGATGGCATGGCCGTCGGAAACGGTGGGAACCAAGCCGGGATGGTCGCTCTGGCGGTGCAGGTCGATGACCAGCCGCGAGACGGTGCCGAGGATCGCGGGCGCATCGAGACTGGCCGAGAGCGCATGGGTCAGCGGTCCTGCCCCGATATCGACGCCGATATGCAGCGACAGCAATGCGGGCGCGATGGCGATGTCGGGCGGGACGAACGCCGATGCGTGATCGCAGAGCAGCAGCAGCGATGTGTCGCGGCCGGGCAGATGATCGGTCATGGAAACTCCGGCGGGCGGCGGGACTGGAAGGCGGCGAACCCTTCGCGCAGTTCCGGACCGGCAAAGGCGGCGTCGAAGCGGGCCTCGCCACCGGGTTCGGCGTCGAGCGAACGCTTCAGGCTGCGCACGGCTTGCGGGGCGTTGGCGGCGATGCGGTTGGCGAATTGCATGGCGAGCGGGAGGGCTGCGGGCGCGCGGTGGTGGATCAGGCCGATCGCCTCCGCTTCGTCGGCGGCGATGGCGTCGCCGGTGAAGAGCAGTCGGGCGGCGTGCCCCCGCCCGATGGCGGCGGTCAGGCGGGCGATGTCGGCGGGTGGATAGAGGATGCCGAGCCGCGCGGGGGGAACGGCGAAGCGCGCGGCGTCGCCGGCGATGACGATGTCGCAGGCGAGGATCAGCGCAACCGCTGCGCCGAAACAGCCGCCATCGACCGCGGCGATGACCGGCATCGGCAGCGCGGCAACGCCCTCGATCGCGGCGGACAGTGCTTCGCGAAAAGCAGTGGCGCGGTCGGGCTGACGTTGCAATTCGGCGAATTCGGCGATGTCGGCGCCCGCCGAAAAGATGCCCGGTTCGCGCGAGGCGATCAGTACGGCACGGGCGTCCCCGGCGGCAAGATCGGCAACCGTGGCGGCAAGGTCTTGCCAGTGCGCGATCGACAGCGCGTTCCTTGCGCTCCCACGGGACAGCCAGATCGTGGCGATTTGCCCGCCCTGCGTACCCTCGATCATCGGGAAAAAGTGGGCGGCGTCCGGAGAGACCGCCCACGGACGATCCGCTCCTGGCGTTTGATCCGCGCCCCTTGCCCAACAAACTTCGTGCCAGGTGCATCGTCGAGCGGGAACGGCCCATCCTGCCCCGTTTCGATACGGACCGCCGTCACGCGAGGTTCGTTTCGAGGCACCACCAGCCGGGCTGTGCGGCCCGGATAGCGGTGGCAGCATGGGCGCAGGCGGCTGCGTCGTCGAACAGCGCGAAACAGGTTGCGCCCGATCCCGACATGCGGGCGAGCGTGACGCCCGGCGCGGCGTTCAGCAGCGCGAGCACCTTGTCGATCGCGGGTGCCAGCGCGCGGGCGGGCGGTTCGAGATCGTTGCGACCGGCGAGTGCGATCGTCAGCGCATCGCCATCGGCGATCGGACCGCGATCGATGCGGTCCCAGCCGGCAAAGACCTGTGCGGTCGACACCGCGACACCGGGATTGACCAGCAATGCCGGCCGCTTCGGTGTATCGATCAGGGTAAGTTGCTCGCCGCGACCACGCCCGATCATCGTCCGTCCGACCAGACAGGCAGGAACATCGGAACCGAGCCGGTCGGCGATCGCCATCAGCGCCGGATCGTTGAGCGCCACGCCGTGCAATCGCGCCATCCCGCGCAGCGTCGCGGCGGCATCGGCCGATCCGCCGCCGATGCCCGAGGCGACGGGCAAATGCTTGTCGAGCAGGATCGCGAGCTGGTCGCCGGGACCGAAGGCGTCACGGAAGGCGTCGCAGGCGCGGGTGACCAGATTGTCGCCCTCCCCGCTCAAGCCGGCGGCGAACGGGCCGGTGATGGTGAAGCTGTCGTGCGCAGCGGGGGTCAGCATCACCGTGTCGCCATCGGCGACGAACGCGAACAGCGTTTCGAGTTCGTGATAGCCATCGGCGCGCCGCGCACGGACATGGAGCGCGAGGTTGAGCTTGGCGGGAGCGGGTTCGACGATCATCGGATCAGCGTTGCGACGAAGCGGGTCCGTTCGCAAGCTTGCTCGCCAATCGAGCCGCGTCCGCGCCCTCCGCCTCGACCGATGCCGCCCGCCATGCGTAGCGCGCCTCGACCCGGCGACCGGCGCTCCAGTAAACATCGCCGAGATGTTCGTTGATTTCGACATCGTCGGGCGCTTCGCGCGCGGCCCCTTCGATCAGCGGCAGCGCGGCGGTCGGGTTGCCGGCCCGGAACCGCGCCCAGCCGAGCGAATCAGCGATCGCCGGGTCCTTGGGCGCGAGCGCATGGGCGCGTTCGAGCATGCGCGTCGCTTCGACGACATTCTCGCCGCGATCGACCTGTGCATAGCCGAGATAGTTGAGCGCGGCGGGTTCCTGCGGGGCCAGCTCGACCGCGCGGCGCAGCATCGGCAGCGCCCCCGCCCAGTCGCCCGCGCGGTCGAGCGCCGCGCCGCGTTGCAGATAGAGCGACCAGTCGTTCGCCGCGTCCGGCCGGGCCATGGCGCGGGCATAGACGGCGGCGGCTTCCCCGGCCCGACCGGTTTCGAGCAGCAAGTCGGCGTAGCGGCGCAGGCCGGCGGTGGTCGCGTCGGGCCGATCGACCTGTTTGGCGGCCAGCGCCAATGCCTCATCGGGGTTGCCAGCGCGCTGCTGGATGACGATGGCCAGCGCGGCGGCGCTGGTCGCGAAGGGATCGTCGGCGGGGATCGCGGCCAGCGTCGCCTGCGCCTCGGCGGTCGCTTCGCTGCGGGCCAGCGCATCGGCCAGCGCGAGACGGGCGCGCGAGTATCCGGAATCGAGCAACAAGGCCGACCGGCTAAGCATGATCGCCAGCGGTTCGGTCCCCTCGGCCGACAGGTCGCCGGCCATGCGCGCGAACAGGCGGGAGATGCCGAAGCGGGCATCGCCCCGCCGGCCGCGACCAAGCGTCGCGGCGCTGCGCGACAGAACCGGGTCGCTCCCGGCAAGCAGCGACCGCGCCGTCGCACCATCGCCTGCCCGGGCCAACAGTTGCGCGGCGTTCAGGCGAAAATCGGCGTCGTTGCCGCCGGTGGTCAGGAGCGCACGGACCGCGGCGACGCCTTTGTTCGCCTGCCCGGTCGCGAGCAGGCGGAGCGCGCGGTTCTCGGCGGCATAGCGGCGGGGGATCGCACCGCCGTCGCTGGCGATCGCCGGCGCAGACTGATCGACCCATTCGGCCAGCAGCGGCGCGAGGAAGCCCAGCGGCGATCCCGCCAACCGGGTCAGCGCCGTCCGCTGTCCGGCCACATCGCGCCGGACGACGGCATCGGCGAGGCCGAGAATGTCGAGATCGGGCGGCGCGACATCGGCGGCGCGCAGCACCGCCCCTGCGCGGCGGGCAAGCGCCAGGTCGCCACTCGCCAGCGCCTCCCGCAGCGCGCGCACGGCGATGACCGGATCGGACGGCTGTGCCGCCAGCGCCAGTGCATAGCCCTGCGCCGCGATCGTCACCCGGCCATCGGCATCGGCGGCGCGAGCACGGGCATAGGCGGCCAGCGGGGTGTCGGCGGCGGCCGGCGACGCGACCAGCGCCGCCACCAGCAGACCGATACTACATGTTCGGATAATTCGGTCCTCCGCCGCCTTCCGGCACGACCCAGTTAATGTTCTGCGTCGGGTCCTTGATGTCGCACGTCTTGCAATGGACGCAGTTCTGCGCGTTGATGACGAATTTCGGATCGTCGCTCTCCGCCCCGACGATCTCATATACGCCCGCCGGGCAATAGCGTTGCGCGGGTTCGTCATAGAGCGGCAGATCGTATTTTACCGGGACGTCGGGGTCCTTCAGCGTCAGATGGACCGGCTGATCCTCCTCGTGATTAGTGTTCGAGAGGAACACCGAGGACAGGCGATCGAAGCTCAGCACGCCATCCGGCCTGGGATAGGCGATCGGCTGCACCTGATCCTTGCGCCACAGGCTTTCGTGATCGGGATGATGGCCCATGGTGAACGGCATCCGCAGCCCCCAATGCTCCGCCCACATCGTCACGTTGGCGACGCCCGACCCGATAAAATCGCCGAATTTCTTGACCAGCGGCACGACGTTGCGGACGGTGCGCAGTTCCTGATACACCCAGCTCGCTTCATAGGCGGCGGTATAGGCGGTCAGTTCGTCGCCCCGCCGCCCGTCGCGCACGGCGGTAAAGGCGGCTTCGGCGGCCATCATGCCCGACTTCATCGCGGTATGGATGCCCTTGATCCGCGGCACGTTCAGGAACCCCGCCGAACAGCCGACCAGCACGCCGCCGGGGAAGGTCAGCTTCGGCACCGACTGCCACCCGCCATCGTTGATCGCGCGCGCGCCATAGGACACGCGCTTGCCGCCCTTCAGGATGGCAGCGATCGCCGGATGGGTCTTCCACCGCTGCATCTCGTGGAACGGCGATAGATAGGGATTCGAATAGTTGAGCCACGTGACGAAGCCGAGCGCCACTTGCCCGTTCGCCTGATGATACAGGAAGCCGCCGCCATTCGACCCGCGCGTTTCGCTCAGCGGCCAGCCCTGCGTATGGATCACGCGGCCGGGGACGTGGTTTTCGGCCGGAATGTCCCACAATTCCTTGATCCCCAGACCATAGACCTGCGGCTGGCTGTCGCGCGCCAGATCGAAGGTACGGATGACCTGTTTCGACAGATGCCCGCGCACTCCTTCGGCGAAAAACGTATATTCGGCATGGAGTTCGAGGCCGGGCTGCCAGTCGGGCTTGTGCGTACCGTCGCGCGCCACGCCCATGTCGCCGGTCGCGACGCCCTTTACCGAACCATCCGCATGATACAGGATTTCGGCCGCCGCGAAGCCGGGGAAGATCTCGACCCCCATCCCCTCGGCCTGTTCGGCCAGCCAGCGGCACATATTGCCGAGCGACCCGGTATAGGTGCCGGTGTTCTGCATGAACGGCGGCAGGATGCGGTGCGACACTTCGCTGCTGTCGGTTTCCGACAACAGCCAGTGGTGGTTCTCGGTCACCGGAACCTCGGCCATCGGGCAACCCATCGTCCGCCATTCGGGCAGCAGTTCGTCCATCGCGCGCGGATCGAACACCGCGCCCGACAGGATATGGGCACCGACCTCCGATCCCTTTTCCAGCACGCACACGGCCAGTTCCTCGCCCGTGTCCGCCGCCATCTGTTTCAGCCGGATCGCCGCGGACAGGCCGGCAGGCCCCGCGCCGACGATCACGACGTCATAGGGCATCGATTCCCGTTCGCTCATCTTCCATCCTCATCGCGGGCGCTGCGCACTGCCCGTATCGTCGCGTCGCTGCAACGCCCTGTCCTCCTCACGATTTGGGCAGATTGACGGGGAGGTCAAGGAGAGCGTTAAAGGCGACATGGGGGCGGACCAGCATATCCAGTGGCACGAAGCCGCAGCTAGCGCACTGGAATGGTGGCAGGATGCCGGTGTCGACACGCTGGTCGAGGACGAACTGCGCGACTGGTTCGCAGCCCCCGTCCCGACCCGAGCGCCCGCTGCCGTAGCGTCGACGCCCGCCGCCGACCTGCCACCCGACACGCTTGATGCGTTTCTGGCATGGCGCATGGGCGATGCCGCGCCCGAGGCGGGATGGACTGGCGAACGCCTGACCGTCGCCCACACAAAAAATCCCGCGCTGATGATTCTGACCGACCTGCCCGAAGCCGATGATTCGGCGGAAACGGGCTGGATGACCGGTCCGGTCGGCATGCTGCTCGACCGGATGCTGGCGGCGATCGGGCTGGACCGGGGTGCGGTGACGATCGCCGGCGTCGCACAGGCGCGGCCGCTGGCCGGACGGGTGCCGGACGAGGCGCAGGCGACGCTCGACGATCTGGCGCGGCGGCTGGTGACGCTGGTCGCGCCGCGCAAGCTGTTGTTGTTCGGCGCGGAACCGTGCCGGGCGTTGCTGGGGCCGGACGGGCAACGCGGTGGTTTACGGACCCTTCACCATGATGGCATAGACTGCCTCGCCATCGCCACTTTCCATCCGCGCTTCCTGTTGGAGCGGCCCTTGGCCAAGGCGGAAAGCTGGCGGCATTTGCAGTTGCTTACCAGGGAAACGACCACGTGAAGCTGACCCCCATCGTGTTCGCGGCGCTCATGCTGCCCGCCCTCCCCGCCTATGCCGGCGAAGCGCCGACGCTGGCGAGCGTCGCCCGGACCCCGGTCGAGGCGCGGGTGCCACCGCAATTGTCGCCCGAAGATCGCGATGCCTATACGCAGGTATTCGCGGCGATCCGCGGCGGGCGCTGGGCCGATGCGCAATTGCGGCTCGACGCGATGAAGCCGGGGCCGCTGCATGCCGTCGCCCGGGCTGAACTCTATACGGCCAAGGGATCGCCGAAGGTCGAGCTGCCGCAGTTGCTGGCGCTGCTGACCGAGGCACCCGACCTGCCGCACGCCCCCGATCTTGCCCGCCTCGCCAAGCTGCGCGGAGCCGACGCCCTGCCCGAACTGCCGACGCAGCAGAAGCTGGTATGGTTCGATGCCGCGCCGGTGCGGCTGCGCGCCAAGGCGGCGCGCAGTGACGCGGCCGCCGCGCAACTGCTCGACGCGATGAAGCCGTTCGTGAAGGTCGATGACGGTGCCGCCGCCGAAGCGCTGATTGCCACGCGCGAGTCGGACCTGACGCCCGAGGCGCTGACCGAGATGCGCGGGCGGGTCGCGTGGATCTATTTCGTGGCGGGCGACGATGCCAATGCCCGCCGGCTGGCGGCGGTGGCGCAGCGCGGCTCGGGCGACTGGGCGGCACAGGCCGACTGGACGCAGGGGCTGGCGGCGTGGCGGCAACAGGATTGCGCGGCGGCCCAGACCGCCTTTGCCAGCGTCGCGCAGCGCGCGGGCGATACCGAATTGCGCTCGGCCGGACTGTATTGGGCGACGCGCGCCGATATTGCGTGCGGGCGGCCCGACCTGGTGCAGGGGCGGTTGCAGACGGCGGCGCAATATGGGGAAACCTATTACGGGTTGCTGGCGCGGCAGGCGCTGGGGCTGATCGACGGGGCCGATGCGGCATCGCGCGCGCCGGCGACCGACGACTGGCGCGCGCTCGAGCGCCGGTCGAACGTCAAGGTCGCCGCCGCGCTGACCGAGATCGGCGAAGGCGCGCTGGCCGACAAGTTGCTGCGATATCAGGCGCGAATCGGCGGCGCCGGCGACTATCCGGCGCTGACCCGCTTGTGCGGCAGCCTGAACCTGCCCGCCACGCAATTATGGCTGTCGCATAACGGACCGCAGGGTGCCCGGCCGCTGGTCGAGGCGCGCTATCCCGCCCCCGACTGGACGCCCGAGGGTGGCTGGCGCGTCGATAAGGCGCTGGTGTTCGCACACACGTTGCAGGAATCGCGCTTCGATGCCGGTGTCGTCAGCCCGGCCGGCGCGACGGGGCTGATGCAGATCCGGCCCGGTGCGCTGACCGATTACGCCCGCGCGCACGGGTTGCAGCTGGAAAAGTCGGCGCTGTCGAAACCGCAGGTCAATATGGCGGTGGGACAAAGCTATCTGGAGCAGTTGCGCGACCGGCCGTTCACCGGCGGGCTGCTGCCGAAAATCATCGCGGCCTATAATGCCGGGCCGACCCCGGTCGAAGCATGGAACGTCCAGTTGCGCGACGGCGGCGATCCACTGATGTATATCGAATCGATCCCCTATTGGGAGACGCGCGGCTATGTGATGACCGTGCTGCGCAATTACTGGATGTATGAGAAGCAGGCGGGCAAGCCGTCGGCCAGCCGCGCCGCGCTGGCGCAGGGGATGTGGCCGAAATTCCCCGGCCTGCCGGGTGCCGCCGCGATCCGCGTGAGCAAGACCGGCCGGACGCGCGTCGCCGATGCCCATTGATGCAAGCCGGGCCTTCGTGCCCGTGCGGATCGCGGTACTGACCGTATCGGACACGCGGGGGCTGGCCGAGGATCGGTCGGGCGACACGCTGGTCGCGCGGGTCGAGGGCGCGGGCCATGCCCTTGCCGACCGCGCGATCGTCCGGGACGATATCGACACCATCGTCGCGCAACTGAACCAGTGGATCGACGACGCTGCGATCGACTGCATCATCACCACCGGCGGCACCGGGGTTACCGGCCGCGACGTGACGCCCGAAGCGGTCGAGCGGATCGCGACGAAGCTGATCCCCGGTTTCGGTGAGCTGTTCCGCTGGCAAAGCTATGCCAAGATCGGCACCTCTACCATCCAGTCGCGCGCGACCGCCTGTGTCGCGCGCGGCACCTATGTCTTCGCGCTGCCCGGATCGACCGGCGCGGTGAAGGACGGCTGGGACGGCATCCTTGCCGAACAGCTCGACAGCCGCCACCGGCCGTGCAATTTCGTCGAGCTGATGCCGCGCCTGCTCGAACGATAGGGGTTATTCGGGCACCATCGCCGCCAGCACATGCCCGTCGGGATCGCGGAAGTGGAACCGGCGTCCGCCGGGGAAAGCGAAGATCGGCTCGACGACCGTGCCCCCGGCGGCTTCGACCGCAGCCAGCGTCGCTTCGAGGTCCTCGACCTGAATAACGGGCAGCATGACCGTCAATCGCGTATCGGCGTCCAGCCCCAGATCGGTATCGCCGGTCGTCGTCGCGGCATAATCCGTGCCGTAAGCGGTAAAGGTCCAGCCCATCACCTTCGCGTAGAAATCCGCCGCTGGTCCGGTCTCCGCCACCGGCAGTTCGAGATAGTTCAATCGCGCCATTATAGCCTTTCTCCCTTGTTCTTGCTTCGTTCTAATGGAAGCGATAGGATCGCGCAATGCGCAACCGTCCTGCCCGTGGAGCGACCGAGAATGCGGTGAGCAACCGTTTCGCACTGCCGTCTCGCGATGCGGACGGCGACTGGCTCGATTGGCGGGAGACAGTCGATGGCGCGGAGCCGGTCCTGCGGACGACGGTGACGATCGAACAGCCACGCACGATCATCGCCCGCAACAGTTCGCCAGACATGCCGTTCGATCGGAGCATCAACCCGTATCGGGGCTGCGAACACGGCTGCATCTATTGCTTCGCGCGGCCGAGCCATGCCTATCACGACCTGTCGCCGGGGCTGGATTTCGAGACGAAGCTGTTCGCCAAACCCGATGCGGCGGAGTTGCTGCGTGCCGAACTTGGCAAGCCCGGCTATGTCGCGCAGCCGATCGCGATGGGGACCAACACCGATCCCTATCAGCCGATCGAGCGCGAATGGCGGATCACGCGCGACTGTATCGCAGTGCTGGCGGAGACGAATCATCCGCTGACGATCACGACCAAATCCGATCGGGTGGTGCGCGACATCGACCTGCTGGCACCAATGGCGGCCAAGGGGCTGGTGAACGTCACGCTGTCGGTGACGTCGCTCGACCCGGTGATCGCGCGGACGCTGGAGCCGCGTGCGCCGCATCCGGCCAAGCGTCTGGACGCAGTCGCGAAGCTGAACGCGGCGGGGATTCCAACCTATGTCTCGATCTCGCCGGTCATTCCCGCGATCACCGATCATGAGGTCGAACATCTGATCGAACGCGCGGTGCAGGCGGGGGCGAAGGGTGCGTATTTCCTGCCGGTACGATTGCCGCATGAGGTGGCGCCGCTGTTCCGCGCATGGCTGGAGGCGCATTTTCCCGATCGCGCGGGAAAAGTGATGGCGATCGTTCGGTCGCTGCGCGGCGGGCGCGACAATGATCCGGCATTCCATTCGCGGATGCGCGGGCAAGGGGTGTGGGGACGGTTGCTCGCGACGCGCTTCGCCATCGCCTGTCGTCGGCACGGATTGACGGGCGGCCATGCGCCACTGCGCTGCGATCTGTTCCGCCCGCCGGCCGGGGCGCAGGGCGAGTTGTTCAGCTGAGCGACGGAACCGTTGTCGTATCGCAACGTATTCCGAACGAGACTGAACGGGGACTGCCTAAGATGACGAAACGGATCTGGACCGCGGCCATGCTGTGCGCCGCGACGATCACGACCCCGGTGGCGGCGCAGACGCGATCGATCTCGCAGAACGACCGCGCACAGGGCGCGCAGGCCAATCCGCAGTTGCTGGCGCAATATGGCGGCCGCTATTCGGGGCCGCAGTCCGCCTATGTCGAGCGCGTCGGCAAGCGGGTGGCGGTGCAGTCGGGCCTGTCGAACGCCAGCGGCGACTTCACGGTGACGCTGCTCAATTCGCCGGTCGAGAACGCCTTCGCGATCCCCGGCGGCTATGTCTACATCACGCGGCAGTTGCTGGCGCTGATGAACAGCGAAGCGGAACTGGCGGCGGTGATGGGACATGAGGTCGGCCATGTCGCCGCCCGCCATAGCAATTCGCGCAGCACGCGTTCGACGCTGGGCACGCTGGGCGCGACGCTACTGGGGGCGGTGACGGGCAGCGATCTGGTCGGGCGGATCGCCGGGGTCGGGTCGCAGCTCTACACCCTGTCGTACAGCCGCAATCAGGAATATCAGGCCGATCAGTTCGGCGTCCGCTATGCGACGGCGGCGGGCTATGCGCCGTCGGGCATGGCCGACGCACTGGTCCAGCTGAACGAAGCGCAGGCGCTGGCGGCGCAGACCAGCGGACGGGGCGGTAACGCCGTACCGACGTGGATGAGCACCCACCCCAATGGCGCCGATCGCGTCCGGCGCGCACAGGCACTGGCGCAGCAGGCGGGCCGCGCAACGACGCAGCCGGCGCAGGACGTGACCTATCTGCGGATGCTGGACGGGCTGCGCTATGACGATGATCCCGCGCAGGGCGTGATCGACGGCACGACCTTCAAACACCCCGCGCTGCGCGTCCGCTTCACCGCGCCGGCCGGCTATGCGCTGCAGAACGGCACCGATGCGGTGACCATCGCCGGGCAAGGCGGACAGGCCGAGTTCCGGATGGGCCCGGCGGGCGATCCGGCGAGTGTCGTACGGCAACGGCTGACGGCACTCGGCGCGCAGAATGTCGGCGAGCCGGAGCGGACGCGGATCAACGGCACCGAAGCGGCGATCGGCACGGTGCGCGCGAACGCGAACAACCAGGCGGTCGACGTCACCGTCGTCGCCTATCGTTATCCATCGGCGACCTATTATTTCCAGATCGTGACGCCCGCCGGACGCGGCATCGGCCCGTTCGAATCGCTGCTCGACAGCTTCGGCACGCTGAGCCAGACCGAGGCGAATGCGATCGTCGGCAAGCGCATCCGCATCGTCACAGTGAAAGCGAGCGACACGATAGACTCGCTCAGCCGGCAGATGGCCTATCCCGATTTCCAGCGCGACCGCTTCTTGACGCTGAACGGGCTGGAAGACGGCGCGAGGCTGGTGCCGGGACAGTTGATGAAGGTCGTGGTGCGGGGCTGACCCCTTCACCTCCCCTGCCGCCCGTGCGAAGGGCCGGGGATGACCAGTCACGACGTCATCATCCTCGGCGCGGGCGGTGCGGGCCTGTTCTGCGCCGGCATCGCCGCACAGCGTGGACGGCGGGTGCTGGTCGTCGACCATGCATCGGAGCCGGGACGCAAGATCGTCATTTCGGGTGGCGGGCGCTGTAACTTCACCAATGTCGGGACGAGCTGGGACCGCTATGTCTCGGCCAACCCGCAGTTCGCGCGGTCGGCGCTGGGCCGCTATACCGCGCAGGACTTTATCGCGCTGGTCGACCGGTACGGCATCGCGTGGCATGAGAAGACGCTCGGGCAACTCTTTTGCGACGGATCGGCCCGACAGATCGTGACGATGCTGCTGGACGAGGCGGCGGGGGCGGACATCCGGTTGGGCCAGCCGATCCGCGACGTGACCCATGCCGATGGAGTCTTCACCGTGCGACATGGCGATCTCGACGCGACGGCACCGGCGCTGGTCGTCGCGACCGGTGGGCCTTCGATCCCCAAGCTCGGCGCGACCGGCTTTGCCTATGACCTTGCCAAGCGCTTCGGCCTAAAGCTGGTCGAGCCGCGGCCGGCGCTGGTGCCGTTGACGCTGCCGCCCGGGGACGCGCTGTTCCGCGACTTGTCGGGGGTCACGACCGAGGTCGTTGCGGGCGCGGGCAAGGCGATGTTTCGCGAGGCGGCGTTGTTCACCCATCGCGGGTTGTCGGGGCCGGCGATCCTGCAGGCATCGTCCTATTGGCGGCATCGCGAGGCGGTCACGATCGATTTCGTGCCCGACAAGCCGGCGGGCTGGCTGCTCGCCACCAAGCGGGCGCGCCCGCGTGCCGGGCTGCGATCGGCATTGGGCGCGGCCCTGCCCGACCGGCTGGCCGAGGCACTGGCGGCGAAGTTCGCGGTGACGGGTGAACTTGGCAATGCGCGCGATGCCGTGCTGGGCGATATCGAACGGCGGCTGTCGGGCTGGCAATTCCATCCCGACGGTACCGAAGGGTTCGCCAAGGCCGAGGTGACCGTCGGCGGGGTCGCGACCGATGGCCTGAACCAGAAGACGATGGCGGCAAAGCACCTGCCCGGCCTGTATGTGATCGGCGAGGCGGTCGACGTGACCGGCTGGCTCGGCGGCTATAATTTCCAATGGGCATGGTCGAGCGGCTGGGCGGCGGGACAGGCGGTGTGACGCGGAAGGCGTCGTTCCCGCCGGTGGTCGATGCAGGGACGCGTGTGCTGATCCTCGGCAGCCTGCCGGGTGACGCCTCGCTGGCGGCGGGGCGCTATTACGCGCATCCGCAGAACCAGTTCTGGCGGTTGCTGTCGCCGGTAATCGGGGTCGAGCTGCCTGCGCTTGCGTATGACGACCGGCTGGTGGCGCTTCGGACGGCGGGGATCGGGCTATGGGACGTGGTGGCGAGCGCGACCCGGTCGGGCAGCAGCGACGCTGCGATCCGCGATGCGACCGCGAACGACGTGGCGGCGCTGATCTCGACGCTGCCCGCGTTGCGACTGGTGGCGTTCAATGGCGGGACGGCGTGGAAGGCCGGACGCGGCATGGTGGCCGGGGTCGAGACGCTGGCGCTGCCGTCGAGCAGCCCGCTGCATACGGTCGGGGTCGCGGCAAAGCAGCCGGCATGGGATGCAATCGGGGACTGTCTCCCAGCATAAGTGCGCTGGCCGTCCGGCCATCGATATGCTTGTCTGCACCATGCCGTCGCTGCGCACCTGCCTCGCGTTGATCGTCCTGACGACCGTGGGTCTGGCGGACGGGTGTCACCGGTCCGTGATCGACCACGCCGGGTTGACAGCGGCCACCCACGACTCGCTCGCCCTCCTTGCTACGCGATCGGCAAATCGATCGTTGCCGCCGCACCAGTGGCCGGCAGGAATAATGGCATTGCGTCCGGAGAGAATCATCGTCCGCGACCGGGTCGTCGAAATCGTGGCACAATCCTATTTCGATGGTGGCTGGGGATACTATGTGACGACCGATCCGAAAGACTTGCCGATGCCAAGGGAATGCGTCGACCGGATCGGACCCGATATCTACTGGCACGGTCCGTGCTGATGCAGTCAGCGCCGGGATAGAAGGCGTTGAAGCGCTTTCAATTTCGCCAGCTTCACGCTCCCCGGTTGCAATCGCCCCGCCCCCTGCCCCATAGCATCGCCATGTCCGACGAACGCGATGTTTCCGCCCTGTCCTTCGAAGATGCGCTCCGCGAACTCGAGGAAATCGTAAGCCGGCTGGAGACGGGTCAGGAAGACCTCCAGACCGCGATCGACCTGTATGCCCGGGGCGACCTGCTCCGCGCGCAATGCGCCGCGCGGCTCGATGCGGCGCAGGCGCGGATCGAGGCGATCCGGGTCGACGCCGAGGGGCGCGCCTCGACCCAGCCGTTCGACGCACAATAATGGCGACGATCGCGCCGCCGGTGTCGCTGAACGCCGCCCTCCGCGAAGTCTCGGCAGAGATGGATCGCCAATTCGACGCGCTGCTGCCGGTTCCCGGCGATCCGCGCGCGAACCTGTACCGCGCGATGCGCCATGCCGCGATCGGCGGCGGCAAACGGCTCCGGCCTCTGCTGGTGTTCGCGACCGCGCGCCTGTTCAATGTCGAGCGGAACCGCGCCGCGCGCGCCGCGCTCGCGATCGAGTGCATCCATGTCTACAGCCTGATCCATGACGATCTGCCGGCGATGGACGACGACGACATGCGTCGCGGCAAGCCGACGGTGCACAAGGCCTATGACGAAGCAACCGCGATCCTTGCCGGCGATTGCCTGCACGCGCTGGCGTTCGAGATTCTGGCGCATAAGGCGACGCATCCCGACAGCCATGTCCGCATCGAACTGATCGCCGATCTGGCGCACGCGTCCGGCCCGTCGGGCATGGCGGGCGGTCAGGCGATGGACCTCGAAGCCGAGGAAACGAGCTTCGACCTGAACACCGTCACCCGGTTGCAGGCGATGAAGACCGGCGCGCTGATCGCCTGTTCGGTGGAAGCAGGCGCGATCCTCGGCCGGCTGCCCGCCGATCAGCGCACGTCGCTGCGCGGGTTCGCGCGCGACATCGGCCTCGCCTTTCAGATCGCCGACGACATTCTCGACGTCGAGGGCGACGAGGCAGCGGTCGGCAAGGCGCTACGCAAGGACGGCGAGGCGGGCAAGGAGACGTTCCTGTCGCTGCTCGGGCTCGATCGCGCGCGCGAACAGGCACGAATGCTCGTCAAGCAGTCGATTGAGCATCTGCGCGACTTCGGCCACGAAGCCGATCTGCTGCGCGCTATCGCCCGCTATGTGCTGGAGCGCGATCGGTGAGGATCGGCGTTTATCCCGGCACCTTCGATCCGATTACGCGCGGGCATATGGATATCATCCGGCGCGGCGCGAAGCTGGTCGACCGGCTGGTGATCGGGGTGACGACGAATCCGTCGAAATCACCGATGTTCTCGCTCGACGAACGGCTGGCGATGGTCGAGCGCGAGGTTGCCGGCGTTGGCGGCGACATTCGCGTCGTCGCGTTCGATGCGCTGCTGATGACCTTTGCCGAGCGGCAGGGCGCGAGCGTGATCGTGCGGGGGCTGCGCGCCGTCGCCGACTTTGAATATGAATATCAGATGGCGGGCATGAACCAGCAGTTGAACGACCGGATCGAAACGGTCTTCCTGATGGCCGACGTCTCGCTGCAACCGATCGCGTCGCGGCTGGTCAAGGAGATCGCGATGTATGGCGGATCGATCGCCAGGTTCGTGTCCCCGGCGGTGTGCGAAGAGGTGATCGCCCGGGTAGAGAAACTGGGGCGCAAGGGCGACTGATTCCTCCCCGCGCCGTGGAGGGTTTAAGTGCGGCGCTTCCACCACCATGTCAGGCCGGCGATGACGGCGAACGCGATGCCGCCGCCGGCCAGCACCTGCCACGACGGCAGCCAGCGTCCGATCAGTTCGCTCAGGCCATGCCCGAACCAGTATCCGATCGACACGAAGATCGTCGCCCATAGCAGCGCCGCCGATCCGTTGAGGATCGCGAAGCGGGCAAGCGGCAAGCGGGTGGTGCCGATCGCGACCGGGCTGACGGTGCGCAATCCGTAGAGAAAGCGGAAGGCGAAAACGAACAGCGTCGGATGCCGCTCGAACGTGGTCAGCGCACGGGCGAAGGCCGGCTTGCCGCGCCAGCGCACCACGCGCGGATGATCGCGAAACCGGCGGCCGGCAGCAAAGAAGAGCTGGTCGGCAATGAACGAGCCGATCGCCGCCGCGAGGATCGCGCCGACATAGGGCAGGCTGCCGCGCTGGACCATGATCCCGCCGAGGACGACGACCGTCTCCCCCTCCACGCCCGCGCCGAGCAGCAGCGCGGCAAGGCCGTAGCGCGCGACCAGCGCTTCGATCGTCATGGGCGGGCTTTCGGCATCGCGGCACCGTAGCGGCAAGCCGGGGCGGGTAAAGCGAAACACGCCCCTTTCGAACGACCCATGCGAACGCTAAATGCCGAAGATGCTTGCTCCTCCCCTCCCCTCGCGCGCCCGGCCGGGTGCAGTCGCCCGCTGGCTGTGGTGGGTGGCCGCACTGATCGTCGCGATGGTCGTGGTCGGGGGCATTACCCGGCTGACCGAATCCGGGCTGTCGATTACCGAATGGAAACCGTTGTCGGGCACCCTGCCGCCGCTGAACGCCGCGCAATGGGAAGTGGAGTTCGCCAATTACCGGCGCATTCCCGAATATCAGCTGCTCAATCAGGGCATGACGCTGGCGCAGTTCAAGGGCATTTTTTTCTGGGAATATATCCACCGCTTGCTCGGTCGCGTGATCGGGTTGGCGTTCGCGCTGCCGCTGGCGTGGTTCTGGGTCCGACGGGCGATCCCGGCGGGGTATAAGGGGCGGTTGCTGGCGCTCCTCGCGCTGGGCGGCCTGCAGGGGGCGATCGGCTGGTGGATGGTCGCGTCGGGGCTGTCGGTGCGGACCGACGTGTCGCATATCCGGCTGTCGGTACATCTGCTCAACGCGCTGTTGATCCTTGCCGGAACGGTGTGGACCGCGCTCGACCTGCGCGAACGGGCGGCCGATCGCCATGCACGGCCGGCGCGGATGACGACGATCGGGGCTATTGCCGGGCTGGTGCTGTTCGTCCAGCTATTGTTCGGGGCATGGGTTGCCGGCCTGAATGCCGGGCTGGTCACTGACCAGTGGCCGCTGATGAACGGGCGATTCTTTCCGGCGGACGAATGGGCGGGGCGCAACCCGTTGGATGCGATCGTCAACGATCCCTATGTCGTCCACTTCATTCACCGCTGGTGGGCGTGGGTGACGGTCGCGGTGCTGATCGTGCTGGCGCGGGCCGCCAAGCGCGCCGGGCACCCGAAGGTGGCGAAGGTTGTACATATCGCGTTCGGATTTCAGATCCTGCTGGGCATCGCGACCGTCATGACCGGGGTCCGGATCGAGGTGGCGGCGTTGCACCAGTTCGTGGGTGCGATGCTGGTCGTCGCCACCACCTGGGCGGCGCACGCGACCGGCCGGCGGGCGTCGGGTATTTAGGTACCCGTCAGCAAAGCCGCTGTTTGCTTGACTTCCAAGGCTCCTTTCGGCATTTGGCCAGCGTTCGCACCGCTCCGGTTCGGAACGGACGCGGTTAACTTCCGAAAGGTCCAACGCCCATGAAGGCGCTCATGAAGACCACCAAGTCGGCCAAGCCGCACGAGGTGGAGAAGAAATGGCATATCGTCGATGCCGACGGCCTGGTGGTCGGTCGTGCTGCGTCGATCATCGCCAATGTGCTGCGCGGCAAGCACAAGACGTCGTTCACCCCGCACGTCGATTGCGGTGACAACGTCGTCGTCATCAATGCCGACAAGATCCGCTTCACCTCGAACAAGGCGAAGACGAAGACCTATTACAAGCACACCGGCTATGCCGGCGGCATCAAGGCGGTCACCGCCGAGAAGGTCCTCGAAGGTCGTTTCCCCGAGCGCGTCCTTGAAAAGGCCGTCGAGCGGATGATCCCGCGCGGACCGCTGGGCCGCGAACAGATGCGCAACCTGCGTATCTTCAAGGGCACCGAGCATCCGCACGGTGCGCAGAACCCCGAGGTTCTCGACATCGCGGGCATGAACCGCAAGAACAAGGTGGGCGCATAATGTCCGACAACCGCCAGTCCCTTTCCGACCTCGCCAACCTGACCGGCCAGCAGGCTCCGGCTCCGGCCGCCGCACCGCAGGCTTCGGCCCCGCAGGTCGATGGTTCGGAAGCGCCCGTCGCTCCGGTCGAACCGCCCCGCCCGACGATGCCGCTGCGCGCGCAGGAAATCGACGCCTATGGCCGCGCCTATGCGACCGGCCGTCGTAAGGACGCCGTTGCCCGCGTCTGGATCAAGCCGGGTTCGGGCAAGATCACGATCAACGGCCGTGACCAGGAAGTGTATTTCGCCCGTCCGACGCTGCGCCTCGTCATCAACCAGCCGTTCGGCGTCGCCGACCGCAATGGTCAGTATGACGTGATCTGCACCGTCAAGGGCGGTGGCCTGTCGGGTCAGGCCGGCGCGGTCAAGCATGGCATCAGCCAGGCACTGACCCGCTACGAGCCGATCCTGCGGGCGCCGGTCAAGGCCGCCGGGTTCCTGACCCGCGACAGCCGCGCGGTCGAGCGTAAGAAGTACGGCAAGGCGAAGGCCCGCCGCAGCTTCCAGTTCTCGAAGCGCTAAACGTCGTCTGGAAGCGCGCCCGGTCGGGTGCGCTTCGCGATACCGGCCCGTCTTCCCGTCCTGTCACCCACGGCGTATCGTGTTCGGGTGGTTGGAAGGGAATGCGGGCCGGACTTGCGTTGGGAGGACATCGCACGCGCGCGGAACCGAAAGGTTCCGGTTTGCGGCCAGTTGCGATCCCGATGGGGCGGTCCGGTATCGGGCCGCCCTTTCCGTTTGGGCCATAACCGTATAGCGAGTGGCCGTCCGCACGCTGGCGGAGCCGAAAACAAGAGACGCCATGACCTCGCGTGCCAAGACTTCGTTGCTGCCGCTTGCCGATTCGGACCTGTGGCCCGACGAACTGCGCCGCAGCCTGTCCGACAAGCTGTTCACCATCGCGTTCGGCGCGATCCAGTGGCCGTGGCTGCTGCGTAGCCTGTCGGGCGGCAAGCGGGCCGACAAGGCGCGGTTGATGGCCGAACTGGGCCTTGCCCCCGACGCGCTGCCCAATCTGGGAAGCTGGAAGGCGGATACCGGCTATCTGTCGCTGATCGTCGAGCAGATCACCGATAGCCGGCCGCGCACCGTCGTCGAGCTGGGCACCGGCGCGTCGAGTCTGGTGACCGGCGCGGCGCTGGCCAAACATGGCGGCGGGCAACTGATCAGCTTCGACCAGCATGCCGGCTTCGTCGACGCGACGCGCGAATGGCTGGCCGAACACGGTATCGCCGCCGATCTGCGCGCGGCACCGCTGGTCGAATCGCCGGGGGACTGGCCGGGCGTCTGGTACGATATCGATGCGCTGCCCGATCAGGTCGACCTGCTGCTGATCGACGGGCCGCCATGGACGATCCATCCCTATGTTCGCGGCGCAGCCGAGACGCTGTTCGATCGCTTGCCGGTGGGTGGCGTGGTGATGCTCGACGACGGCGCACGGCCGGGCGAGCGCGTGGTCGCACAGCGTTGGCGGCGGCGGTGGCCGAACTTCCGGTTCGAACTGGTCAATCGCGGAACCAAGGGTACGTTGATCGGGCGACGCTTGTCCTAGGGCTGGTTTCGAAGCGGCGGGGGGCAGCTTCGGCTGCGGTTTGCCGTCGCTCCAGCCTGCGCGGGACGTCTGCGAAAGTCCTCTGCCCCTACCCTGGCGAAGGCCGGGGTCCAGTCGGGAGGACATTTCCGTAAGTCACCAGCGTCCCCCAACTGGGTTCCAACCTTCGCCGGGGTTACGCCAAGAGGTGGCTCCGTTCGCGACGTTCGGAGCGGTATCGCCCGAGAGGCTTTTCGGCGAACCCAACAGGGGAGTCTTCTACTCGCCCATCGTCACCGGTTCGTCCGCCGCGCCCATTTTGCGCGCGATCGTCTCGAACGCACCGCCGTCGATCCGGATCTCGTTGAACGACGGCGGATCGCGACGGGTGCGGGTCGACAGCGTGCCGGCACCGATCATGCGCAACCGACCCTTGGCCGTGCGGTAGGGAAGATCGAACGGGTCGTGGACATGGCCCGACAACACCGCATGCGCCCCGGCTGCCACGACGGCGTCGAGCGCGGCAGGGCCGCCATCGGTTTCGCCGCTGGATTTGGTGCCGACATCGACGAGCGGGTGGTGCGCGGCGATAAAGATCATCCGCCCCGCCGGCACGCGTTCGATCAACCGCAGCGTGCGCGCCAGCGCCTTCGGCCCGACATAGCCCTTCGACCAGTCCCAACGGAACTGGAAGCGGGCGGTCGTCTTGAGCGGCACGATCGCGACGCCGTCGATCTCCAGTGGGCGTTCGATCATCCGTTCCAGTCGCTTGTAGCGTTTGTACGGCCGGACGAAGCGGGCGAAGAGATTGTAGAGCGGCAGGTCGTGATTGCCGACCTCGACCGTGACCGGACGACCGAGGCTTTCGAGCCATTCGGCCGCCGCTTCGAACTCGGCGGTGCGGGCGCGCATCGTCAGGTCGCCGGTCATGATGATCGCATCGGGTTGTTCGCGGGCGACCGCTTCACCGAACCATGCGATCGCGTCCCTGTCCTCCGCACCGAAATGGACGTCGCTGACATGGAACAGACGGATCATCGGGCGCTTTCCTAAAACTGCAAGTGGAGGCAACGCGCGACGGAGCCTAGCGCTCCGACCGGATCGCCAGCGCGGTCAGCCCGCCACCCGCCGCGACCAGCGCCAGCACGACGAACACCGCGCCCAGCCCTGCCCCCGCCGGCACCAGCGCCGCCAGCAGCGGCGGAACGCAGGCTGGCAGCGTGTTGGTGAGGTTCAGGATCGCCAGATCGCGCCCGCGGGTCCGTGGCGAGGGCAGCAACTGCATCGCCAGCGCCGAATGCAGCGCGAGGAACACCGACAAGCCGGTCTGGGTCACGCCATAGCCGATCGCCGCACCGACGAAGCCGGGCGCGATTGCCATGCCGATCAGTCCGGCCACGACCAACAGCGTCGCCCCGCCCAGAAACGGCTTGCGCCCGCCGACCCGGTCGGACCAGCGCCCGGCGACAATGGTGGCGACGACCACCACGGCGGTGACGATCGCCATCGCCCGCGCGACCGGTCCTGCCGCATCGCCATCGCCCCGCCAGCGATCGGCGAAATGGAAGAAGGCGTAGGCGGTCAGTCCGTTGCCCGCGACCTGCATCGCCAGTCGTGCGACCCAGGCGCGGATCAGGTCGCCGCGCGGCACGACGCTCGCCGCTGCTGCGTCATCGTTCGACGCCCCACCGCCCGCCCCCCGCTCGCGGACGAACAGCAGGAACGGCAGGATCATCACCCCCGCCAGCAGGACGTTGGCGGCGAAACGTGCGCCTTCGCCGACGAACATCGGGGCAGTCACCGCCGCCGCCGACAACACCCCGATCGGGTGCGAAATGCCGAGCAGGCCCGACACCCGCCCCTTGTCGGCATCGGGGACCTCGTCGGCGATGACCGCCACCATCGGTGCGAACATCAGGTTGAGCGCGACCTGCCAGAAGGCGATGGCCGCGAACAGCCAGCCAGGCGTCTGCGCGCGGTGGATCGCGGCGAAAGCGAGGGCGATCAGCACCAGCCCGACCGCGATCGGCGACCGCCGGCTGCCGCTGCGCCGCCTACCGATATCACTCAGCCATCCGGCGGCGATATTGGCGATGCTGGCGATCAACGCCCCGCCCAGCACCACCTGTCCCAGCAAAGCGACCCGGTTGGCGGGGTCGATCGCAGCGACCTTCACCTGCAACAGGATCGATACGAACGGCATGAATGCGACGAACAACCCGCAATAGGCGAGCGTATAGAGTGCGACGAACCCGCGCGGCGTCGCGACCGGGGGTGTGTTCAACGTCCCGCGGTCCGGCGCAGCGCGACGACCAGCTGGCGGATGGTATAGGGTTTGTGCAGCAGATCGAACCCCATCGTGCCGTGGCGGACGATCACGTCACTATAGCCGCTGGTCAGCAGCACCGGCAGCTGCGGATACCGATCCCGCACCCGCGCCGCCAGTTCCATGCCGTCGATGCCCGGCATCATCACGTCCGAAAACACGACATCGAAGCCTTGCGGGTTGTTCGCCAACAGGTCGAGCGCCACCTGCCCGTCGGCCGCGTGCACGGTGATGAAACCCTGCGCCTCCAGCGCATGGGTGGTGGTGGTGCCAACCGCGTCGTTATCCTCTACCACCAGCACGCGCAGCCCGTCGCCGCCGCCCGGTTCGACGTCGTTGCGGAGCGGGGCGGCGTTCCTGGTCGGCGCGGCGGCGCGCGGCAGGTACAGGATGAATTCGGTATTGCCGGGCACGCTGCGTGCGCGGACCTCGCCCCCCGATTGCTTGGCGAAGCCGAATACCTGGCTGAGCCCGAGCCCGGTGCCCTTGCCCAGCGCCTTGGTCGTGAAAAAGGGCTCGAACATGCGCCCGAGCGTTTCCTCGTCGATACCGCTGCCGGTGTCGGCGATGGTCACCGCCACGAACCGTCCCGGCACGGCGTGGGAGGCCGCGCTGGCGGGAATGCCGTCGATACACCCGATCGACAGCGTCAGCCGCCCCTCCCCCTGCATCGCGTCGCGGGCATTGGCGGCGATATTGACGATGGCGGTGTCGAACTGGTTCGGATCGGCATCGACGAATGCCGGGTCGGCGCTGGCGTCGATCGTCACCTCGATCCGGGAGCCCGCCAGCGTGCGGATGATGTCGCCTAGTGCCGCGACCGCGACATTGGCGTCGAACGTCTCGGGCTGGAGCGCCGAGCGGCGGGCGAAGGCGAGCAGTTGTCCGGTCAGTTTCGCGGCACGATCGACGGTATCGCTGATCGCCGAAAGATAACGTTCGCGGCGTTCGGGCGCGAGCGAAGGCTGGCGGAGCAGGTCGACCGAGGAGCGGACGATGGTCAGCAGGTTGTTGAAGTCATGGGCGACGCCGCCGGTCAATTGTCCGATCGCCTCCATCTTCTGGCTTTGGCGCAACGCATCCTGGGCAGTGACCAGCGCCCTGGTCCGGTCGACGACCTGTTCCTCAAGCGACGATGCCAGCGCCGCGAGTTCATGTTCGGCACGGCGGCGTTCGGTCGCGGCGCGGGTGCGTTCGGCGACTTCGCGGATAAAGGCGATTTCGTCGTCACGCCACACGCGCGGCTCGCCGTGGTTGGCGTACAGCAGCGCGACCAGCCCGCCCAGTTCGGTGAGCGGCATGTTGATGAACGCGCGGGCGTTGATCGATTCCAGTTGCGCGGCGGTGTCGGCAGTGCGCGGATCGATCCGGGCATCCTCGACCACCGCCGTCTCGCCGCGTTTCAGATCGTCGATATAGTGGCCATAATCCCGGAACTGGAGCACCCCGGCCAGACTGGCCACGCCCGGCGCGTTCCAGTCGCGATCGATGGTGATCGTCTCGGCAGCGCGATCGACGATGCCATAGCCGACCCGGTCGACACCCAGCGCCTCGCCGATGATGCGCGCGGCGGCGGCGGTCATCTCGATCGGGTCGTCGGGCAGGCGCAACATCTCGTTCAGCTCGGCCATCGCCGCGCGCATCCGTTCCAGCCGCTTGTACGCGGTGACGTCGATCGACACGCCGGTCAGTCGCGTGATCTCGCCCGCGGCGTTACGGGTCGGCTGCCCCCGGCTGGCGATCCAGCGCGTCTCGCCATTGGGCACGCGGACGCGAACCTCGATCTCGAGCGATTCGCCGGCAAGGCTCGCCTCGATCGCGGCCATCGCCGCAGCGTGATCGTCGGGGTGGAGGATCGCGGAAATTTCGGCGGGCGATGGCGGATAATCGGTGTCGAAACCGAAATTGGCGCGGCAGATCGCCGACATGCTCAGCTGGCGCGTGATGCGGTCGAAGGACCATGTGCCGAACCGCCCTGCCTCCAGCGCGAACAACATCTCGCGTTCGCGCTCTTCCTGTTCGCGGAAGCGGCCTGCCAGTTCGGCGAGCAATGCGGCATTGGTCGATTCGAGTCCGTCGACCCGGTCGCGTTCGGCGGTGACGTCGAGCTGGCTGGCGAAGAAATAGGCCAGTTTGCCATCGGCATCGGGGACGGGCGCCAGCAGCAACCGATTCCAGAACGCCGTCCCGTCGCGGCGATAGTTGCGGATGTCGATCTCGATCGACTCTTCGGCCGCCACCGCCGCGCGAATCTGCGCGACCGCCGCAGGGTCGCTGTCCTCACCCTGCAGAAAGCGGCAGTTGCGGCCGATCACCCAGTCACGGTCGTAACCGGTCAGGCGGCAAAAGGCGTCATTGACGAAGACCAGCGGATTGTCGGGCAACCGCGGGTTGGTGACGACCATCGGCATCCGGGTCGCGCGCACCGCTGCGACGAACGGGTCGGTGCCGCTGTCGGTACCGGCAATTTCCAGCGCAATGCGATGATCGTCGCGCCGCGCCCGTTCGCTGCTGCCCCCGTCCAGATCCACGTCGCCTCGCATCGCCCACACAACGTGGCCCGACGGCCGCCGTTCCGCAGCCGTGCCCCCGGGCACATCCTATGATCGGATCAGCGGCGGACGTCCAGCCCGCCGGCAAGAAACGCATCGATATCGGATTGATGAAACAGGCTAAAATCGCCGGGCAGCGAATGCTTCAACGCCGCGACCGCAAGGCCCCAGCGCGCCGCCACGTCCTCGCTTTCACCCGACATCAGCCCGTGCAGCACGCCGCTGGCAAAGGCATCGCCGCCGCCGATCCGGTCGACGATGCCGGAAATCGAGACTTCCGGGGTCTGCACCGAACCGCCCGGCATATCGATCCGTGCCGACAGGCGGTGATGGTCGGCATCGATGACATGGCGCGCGGTCGAGGCGATGTGCTTGAGGTTCGGGAACGCCGCGAACGCCGCTTGCGCCGCTTCGCGCCGACGATCTTCGCCATCGCCCGAGAAATCCTGTCCGAGCAGCAGCGACACGTCGCGGTGGTTCCCGAACAACAGATCGGCAAGGCCGACCAGCCGGGTCAACACGCTGCGCGGGTCGCTATCCCATGCTTCCCACAGGCGGGCGCGGTAATTGCCGTCGAACGAGATCGTCAGCCCCTTCGCGCGCGCGGCTTCGGCGGCTGCGATCGCGGCGTTTGCGCTCTCCCGTCCCAGCGCCGGGGTGATCCCCGACAAGTGCAGCCGGGTGCAGCCGTCGAGCAGCCGGTCCCAGTCCCAGCTGTCGGCCGGTGCAGTCGCAAAGCTGGAGCCGGCGCGGTCATAGACGATGTCCGACGCGCGCAGCCCCGCCCCGACGCTTAGGAAATACAGGCCCATACGTCCGTCACGGGTCACGACCCGCGAACAATCGACGCCCTGCGCGCGGAGCGCCGACACGGCTCCCCGTCCCAGCGGGCTGTCGGGTACCGCGCTGGCGCAGGCGCTGGCATGACCAAGATTGGCGAGACCGACCGCGACATTCGCCTCCGCCCCGCCGACATTCACATCGAACCGGCCGCTCTGCATCAACAGCTCGCGGCCCGGCGCGGTCAGCCGCAGCAGCAATTCGCCAAAGCAGAGGATCATCGCGCCAGCCATCCCCCATCGACCGCAAGGACATGGCCGTTGACATAGTCCGACGCGGACGAGGCGAGAAAGACCGCTGCGCCGCCCAGATCGTCGGCCGCACCCCAGCGTCCGGCCGGTATCCGTTCGACAATCTGGCGGTTGCGGGTTTCGTCGGCCTGCAACGCGGCGGTATTGTTGGTAGCAATATAGCCCGGCGCGATCGCGTTGACGTTCACGCCCTTTGCCGCCCATTCGTTCGCGAGCAGCTTGGTCAGGCCGCCGATCCCCGATTTCGATGCGGTATAGCTCGGCACGCGGACACCGCCCTGAAAGGTCAGCATCGACGCGATGTTGATGATCTTGCCCCGCCCCTGCGCAACCATGTGGCGGCCGGCGGACTGACAGAGGAAGAACACCGATTTCAGGTTGGTGTCGATCACCGCGTCCCAATCGGCTTCGGTGAAGTCGAGGCTGTCGGCGCGGCGGATGATCCCGGCATTGTTGACCAGAATATCGAGCCCGCCCAGCGTGTCGACGACCTGCGACACGACCCCGTCGACCGGTGCGATGGTCGACAGGTCGGCGGAGACGATCTCCGCGCGGCGACCCATCGCCTGCGCCCGTTCGGCGGTGTCGGTGGCCGGGGTGCGACCGATCAGCGCGACATCGGCGCCAGCAGCGGCGAGCGCCAGCGCGATGGCCTGTCCGATGCCGGTATTGGCACCGGTGACGGCCGCGACCCGGCCCGAAAGATCGAAGGGATTCATGGCAATTCCTCCTGGCCCCGCCGCGGCGGGGAGGCAATCTTCTGCATAGCAGCGATGACGGCGTCGGCCCCGCCTGCGCTAGGGCCTTCGCGCGCTCACGCCAGCTGACAGATGTCGAGCACGTTCATGTCGGTATAGTCCTGGTTCTCACCCGCCATCGCCCAGATAAAGGCATAGGCGCGCGTGCCCGAACCCATATGCACCGACCAGGGCGGCGAGATGACCGCTTCCTCGTTGCCCATGACGATGTGGCGCATCGCTTCGCCCTCGCCCATGTAATGGAACACCTTGTCGTTGTCGGTCGGCAGTTCGAAGTAGAAATAGATCTCGCTGCGACGCTCATGGATGTGCGGGGGCATGGTGTTCCACACGCTGCCGGGCTTCAGCACCGTCAGCCCCATGACCAGCTGCGCCGAATCGCATACGCCCGGAATGACCAGCTGATAGATGGTACGTTCGTTCGATTCCTCGAGGCTGCCACGGTCGAGCGCATTGGCGTCGGCAATGCCAAGCTTGCGGGTGGTGAAGCCCTTATGCGCCGGGCACGACGCGATATAGAAACGCGCGCCCGTGCCGCCGAATTCGACGTCGGTGGCGCCCATGGTGACATAGACGCAGTCCTTGTTGCCGAGCGTGAACGTCTCGCCATCGACGGTCAGGGTGCCTTCGGCCTCGCCGACATTGACCACGGCCATTTCGCGCCGTTCGAGAAACGGATGCCCGGCGGCCGATTTCGGTTCGGTCTGCGCGGGCAGCTTCACCGGCGCATCGCCCACTGCGACGCCACCGATCACGAACCGGTCGGCATGGGTATAGTTCAGGACGCACTCGCCTTCGCGAAACAGGCCGTCGATCAGATACCGATCGCGCAGTTCCTCGTTCGAGACGCATTCCATCATGTCGGGATGCGTTGCGTAATAGGTGCGGTCGAACATGAGTCTCTCCATCAGGTAACCGGTATCAGCAGGTGCTCGCTGCCAAAGGGTCCGGCGGTTCGATTTCGTTGCTACTGTCCTAACCCCCCTGAACCGTCCCGTCGACCGGTTTTTACGAGACAGGAATGGCGGATTTGCGTCGGATCGAACCTTGGCGGCTAAAGGAACCTGCGCGCCTTGTCGTTCCGTAATGTGATTATCCTGTTCGACATGCGGACATTCGATTGGCACAAACACGGCTATCAGTGGCATATCATTTGATTATGACACCGGTTCCCTTGCCGGGTACATCCGGTAGATATCTTCCGTCCTCTTGCCCCTGCCCGCCTCGCCCGGCAAAGCAATGGTCATGCAACCGCTCGATCCCCAGCAACAGTCCGCCCGTACCTGGTTCGAATCGCTGCGTGACCGTATCTGTGCGTCGTTCGAAGCGATCGAGCGCGAGGGCGGGTCCGACGCGACCTTCGACTATACCCGCTGGGACCGCACCGATCCGTCGGGCGAACCCGGCGGCGGCGGCGTTCGCGGGGTGATGAAGGGTGAGGTGTTCGAAAAGGTCGGGGTGAACGTCTCGACGGTCGGCGGGACGTTCGAAGGCGAGTTCGCCAAGTCGATCCACGGGGCCGCCGACGATCCGCGGTTCTTCGCGACGGGTATCAGCCTCGTCGCACACATGGCCAATCCGCATGTCCCGGCCGTCCATATGAACTGCCGGTTTCTGGTGACCACCAAGCGCTGGTTCGGCGGCGGCGCGGACCTCAATCCACCCATCCCCTATCCGCAGGATACCGCCGACTTCCACGCGGCGATGCAGACCGCCTGCGACGCCCATGATCCGGCGCATTATCCACGGTTCCGGCAATGGGCCGACGACTATTTCTACATCCCCCATCGCGGGGTGCACCGGGGTGTCGGCGGCATCTTTTATGACCATCTGTCGAACGACTGGGACGACGATTTCGCCTTCACCCGCGATGTCGGGGAAGCATTCCTGTCGATCTATCCGCAACTGGTTCGGCGGCGGATGGGGATGCCGTTCGACGATGCGGATCGCGCACGCCAGCTCGAATGGCGTGGGCGCTATGCCGAGTTCAATCTGGTCTATGACCGGGGGACGCTGTTCGGGCTGAAGACCGGCGGCAATATCGATGCGATCCTGATGAGCCTGCCGCCGCTGGCGACGTGGAGCTGACGGAGTGGCGCTGATCCCGGTCAAGCCGGGCGAGGTGGCGACGATCGTCACCTCGCTCGAAATGCTCGAACGGCCGCGTCCGGCCCCGCTGCCCGCGTCGCCGCTGCAACTGGTGCGCTGGGACAAGCCGGGAATCGATCGCTATCGCGCGCTCTTCCGCCGGATCGGCCAGCCATGGCTGTGGTTTTCGCGTCTGGTGATGGCGGACGAAACGCTGGCCGCGATCCTTCACGGCGATGCGGTCCGCATCTGGGCGGTGGTCGACCGCGCGGGGATCGAGGTCGGGATGCTCGAACTCGACGACCGGAAGGCGGGCGAATGTGAACTATCCTATGTCGGGCTGATCCCCGAACTGACGGGACAGGGCCATGGACGGTGGCTGATGGCGCAGGCGCTGGCGCTGGCCTGGCGCAAGAACGTGCGCCGGGTCTGGGTTCATACCTGCACGCTCGACCATCCCGGCGCGCTCGCCTTCTATCGGCGCTCGGGTTTCGTGCCGTACCAGCGGACGATCGAGACCTTCGCCGATCCGCGTGCCATCGGCATCCTTCCCGCCGACAGCGCGCCGCATTATCCTTTGCTGGCCAACCGTCGATAGACGGTCGCCCGGACCAGCGCGAAGGCGGTCGACATCGCTGCCCCGACAAAGGCGATGGCGGTCGCGAGCATTGCCATGGTCACCGGATTGCCGCCGCTGCGCGATACCGCACTGGCGGTGCTGGTCAGCAGCAACGCAATCAGTTGCCCGCCGAAATACAGCAGCGCCGACAGCGACAGCAATTGCAGCACATGGCCACGGGTCAGCGCGAGCGCCCGGCTCATCGCATCGCCGAAGCGCCGCTGCGGCTCGGCCAGCAGCACCGGCATGACCACGAACACGCGGCCGATCACGTACAGTGCGGGCAGCACCAGCAACAGCAATCCGCCGAGCTTCGCCGCGTTGACCAGCAGCATCGCGACGACCAGCACCGGCAGACGACGGAAGACGCTGCGCAACGCCGCGCCCACCGTCGGCCGCGCGGGATCGAGCAACAGCGCCAGCAGCACCGCGATGCCGATCAGCTCGGCCAATGCCTGCACCGCCAGCCACGGGGCATTCTCGATCAGCTGCGCCTGCAACGCCGCGACGAGCGCACCGTTGTCGGCCGTTGCCGGATCGGCGGACACCGGCGCGCTGTCCATCGTCAGCAGCAGCGACAGCATCAGATTGGGCAAGAAGAAGAATATGCCCGCGACCGCCACGATGACGTCGCGATCCCGCCGCCAGATCGAAACCGCTTCACGTACCGCCGCAGCGACATCCAGCCTCATGCGAAGACGGCCAGATCGTCCTGCTCGCCGACGACGGCGCGATACAGCTTGCCGATGAACGCCGACTGGAACAGCGCCAGCACCGAACTGACCGCGGCAACGGCGGCCGCGCCGGCGATGGCCGCGATCGACAGGCCGCCGGCATCGCCGGCGATCAGCGCAACGACCGAACCGAACACGAACTGTGCCGCCGATACGGCGATCCCCGCAACAATGGCGTACAAGATGATCAGGCCGATCAGCTTCCACGTCATCCCCCGCGTCAGCGCGAACGCCCGACCGAACGCGCCCAGCCCCCGCCGCTCCATCGCCACGACGGCGTTGATCGGCAGCAACCGTGCCGACAGCCACAGGACGAACAGCGCAAAGACGAGGAAATAGAGCAGCGCCGAGCCAAGCTTGCCGAATTCGGACGGCTGCAGCGACGTGCCGTTGGCGATCGCCATGAAATCGAACCCGCTGGCCACCGCCAGCAGGATGCCCGGCAGCGCAAGGATGCCAAGCGCGACCAGTACGACGACACTGAGCCCCACGAGCGGCACGAACCGGGTGGTGGCGATGGTCATCGCCGCATGGCGATCCTCACGCCCGCTCGGCTGCGCGGCAAAGCCGATCAGATACAGCGCTCCCCAGAGCGAGATCAGCGTGGTCGCAACCGACAACAGCCCGAGGCCGGCGGCGGTACCGCCGGTCGCGTCGGCCCGCACCCCGGCCAGGCTACCGCTGATCGCCGGAGCAGCGAACTGGGTCACGATCAGTACCGGCATCACGGTGCCCAGATGTTCGCGGACGAAATCGACCGCCCGGTCCCACACTGTTCCGACACTTACCATCGTTGCGCTCGCTCCCCATTTGATCGATGGACCTCGCTCTACCCCTCCTCTTCCCGAATGAAAATGGCTACCCACTCCTTCATCCCATCCATCGCAACCGAACAGCAGATCGAATGGCGCCGCTCGCCCGGTCGCATCGAATATCCTGCGGCGCTGGCGGAAATGGAGGCACGCGCGACCGCGATCGCGGATCGCACTGCGGATGAACTGGTGTGGCTGCTTGAACATCCGCCGCTCTACACCGCCGGCACCAGCGCCGACCCCACCGAGCTGCTCGATACCCGGTTCCCGGTGCACGCGGCGGGACGCGGCGGGCGCTATACCTATCACGGGCCGGGGCAGCGGGTCGGGTATCTGATGCTCGACCTGACCCGGCGCGGGCGCGACGTCCGGCGGTTCGTTCATGCCGTCGAGTCATGGGTTATCGGCGCGCTCGGTGAATTCGGCATTCATGCCTATGCCGTGCCCGACCGGATCGGCATCTGGACCAGCGATGGCGGGACCGAAGCCAAGATCGGCGCGATCGGCGTTCGGGTGCGGCGATGGGCCACGCTGCACGGATTTTCCGTCAACCTCGCCCCGGATCTGACACATTTCGGTGGGATTGTACCCTGCGGTATCGCCGAATATCCGGTTACGAGCGCGCAAGCCCTTGGCAGACCGATCGATGCGAGTGATTTTGATCGGGCGTTGGCAGACGGTTTTCCCGTCTTCCTCGACGCCTTGTACGCTGGTGCACAAAACTAGGCTTGAGGGGGACGGGCGGTTCGACTATCGTCCAGAGCGGATTGGGTATGAACGGCTAAGAACGCCGCCTACTCCACAGCTTAGGGAGCTTACCATGCGTGCATTTTCGAAGATTCTGACCGGTTCGATCGTTGCCGGTGCGGCGCTGGCGCTGTCGGCTTGCGGCGGTAACACCGAAACCACCGCCGATAACGCAACCGTTACCGACCTGAACTCGACCGACATGATGGACGGAACGATGTCGGACAACATGACCGCCGTTGACGGCGCCATGGGCAACGACACCATGATGATGTCGAACGACAGCATGATGTCCAACGACACCATGATGATGTCGAACGAAGCCGGCATGACCAACGCCATGTAATCAGCCGTTTCGGCTATTCTGGCGAAGGGGCCGTCCGGGCGACCGGGCGGCTCTTTTTCGTTGCGCGATCGGATAGCTCGACGATCGTTACGCGGTCGTGCGGCGAAACGTGGCGGCGATTGTAAAATCGGGCTTGGGTCGCTGGGCAAAACTGCCTAACCATCGCGCTCGCCCAAGGCGCCGATGCGCCGTGAAAGAAAGAGATGAGCGTAGTGCGTACTCTGGTTCTGGCCGCTGTCGCCGCCCTGACCGTCGCGGCAACCCCCGCGTCGGCACAGTTTTATCTGAAGCCCGTCGATATGGACGGCCCGCGCGTTACCGGCGAGGAAACCGGCGTCGCCACGCAGGCGCTGCCCGGCGCGACTCCCGCCGAACTGCGCGCGGCAGTGCTATGGAACCTGCGATCGGGACTGAACGTCGCGGCGCTGCAATGCCAGTTCGAACCAACGCTGCTGACGCTGCACAATTACAATGCGATGCTGTTCGATCACACTGACGAACTGAAGCAGAGCTACGACGCGCTCAGCAAATATTTCATCCGCACCGCCGGATCGACCAAGGCCGGCCAGACCGCGCTCGATCAATTCGGCACCCGGGTCTATTCGAGCTTTTCGACGGTTTCGGCGCAGCTCGGCTTCTGCCAGGCGGCAAACGAAATCGGACAGGAAGCGATCTTCGTGCCGCGTGGGTATCTCGGGGAGTTCGCCGAGATGCGGATGCGCAAGCTGCGCAACTCGCTGGTCGCGTACGGCGATCAGCAGTTCACGCGCGCCATCCCCTATTATGTGCGTCCGGTGCGGCTCTACCAGTTCGAGAACAAGAAGTGCTGGCGCAAGGGACTGTGGCAGACGAAGCGTTGCGGCGAGTTCCCCGCCTGATCGCCACGGGCCGACACTTTCAAAAAAAGAAGCGGATCGGTCGGAACCAAGCATCGGGCATCCCGTTATCACCCTCGGATAGCGAATTTATGCCCCCCCGCTCTCGCTATCCAAGAACAGGGCCCGGTTGGTGTGAACCCTCCCCCCCCCNTGCTGGCGGGTTGTTCTTTTGTCAGTTGCACGGAGCAGTTGCTGAACCGGAACGAACCGGCGGGTTAGACATTTTCCTGTGGAGCGGCTCAAGCTGCCTGTCCATCGGAGGTCCTCATGCGAAAGTTTTTTAGCCTGGCCGTGGTTGCCGGCGCCCTCGCCATCAGCGCGTGCAACACCGTCGAAGGTGTGGGTCGTGACGTTTCTTCGGCAGGCGATGCCGTCACCGGCGCGGCGAAGGATTCGAAGTAAGTTCTTCGAACGGACCAAGGTTGGGGGGCGGTTCGGGTGTCATCCGAACCGCCCCTTTTCTATGCGCGTGACCGGGTCACGACGACCAACGGCACTGCAAACCTTGCCGATTGGCCCGGCGCTGGCGGCAGGGACAAATGTGTGGAGGTGGCTCCCGGCTTGGGCGGTAACCGCAGCACCCGACAAAATGCTCCGCGAGCATCCCAGGCCTGCGCTACGGCCACACCGCGCGCCCGTAGCCGGCTGCTACGGCATGTCGCAGATGTGACCGGCACGAGCGGGCCGCGATGCAAGTCGTCACGGCACCTTGTCGACCTTCAGGCGACCTCTTCGTCGGTGTCAGCGTCGGGATCGCGCTTCGCCCGACGTTTCTCGGTGAACCAGATCGCGATCAGCGCAAGTTCGTAGAGCAGGATGAGCGGCACTGCGAGCAGGACCTGCGACCCAATATCAGGCGGCGTCGCAACGGCGGCGATGGCGAAGGCCGCGACGATCGCGTAGCGCCGCGCGCCGACCAGTTGCTTGCGGGTAACGATACCAGCCAGTTCCAGCAGCATCAACAGGACCGGCAACAGGAACGCCAGACCGAATGCGAACAGGAACTGCATCACGAACGACAGGTAGTTCTCGACCGACGGCAACGCTTCCTGCTGCACGCCGCCCAGATTGCCCTGATAGCCGAGCAGGAAATGGAGCGCGACCGGGATCGTCGCGTAATACGCGAGCGCCGCACCGGCGATGAACAGCACCGGCGTGGCCAGCAGGAACGGAAACAGTGCCTTCTTTTCGTTCCGATACAGCCCGGGTGCGACGAATTGCCACAGCTGGTTGGCGATTACCGGGAACGCCAGCATCATCGCAGCAAAGAACGCGACCTTGATCTGGACGAAGAAAGCCTCGAAAATCTGCGTGAAGATGACCTTCTTCTGCCCGGCCGCCAACAATGGCTGAACAAGGAACGACAGGATCTGTTCGGAAAAATAGAAGCACAGGCCGAAACACAGCGCGACGGCAATCACCGAATAAAGCAGGCGACGGCGCAGTTCGATCAGGTGATCGAGCAGGGGCGCCTGACTATTGTCGATATCGTTCATGACGCAGCCTTGCCGTCGGCAGCGGGCGGTTGGTCGGCCGGACCGTCGCGCAGTTCGGGACGCTCGACCATGACCGGCGCTGCATGATCGACCGGCTGCACCGGGTCATGGACCGGCGGTGGCGGCGACGGCGCGTCGGCCGGATGGACGGCAGCATCCGAGGTCGGATGCTCGCGCATGATCCGGGCGTTCTCCTCCGCCCATTTCTTTTCCATTTCGGCCAGCTCGGCCTCGCGGACCATCGTATCGAACCCCGATCGGAACTGCCGCGCCACGCCACGCGCCTTGCCGACCCAATGGCCGACGAAGCGCATCGCTTTGGGCAGGTCCTTCGGGCCGATGACGAGCAACGCGACGAGCCCGACGAGCAGCAATTCGGAAGAATCGATATTGAACATCGGTGCTCGACTTCAGGCGGACCACCGGCCCGCCGGTTGGCAATGGATCAGCGGTCGCCGTGCGGACGGTCGGTGTCGCGCACGATCGGATCGCGCTGCACCGGATCGCGCGGGGCGGGATCGTGATCATATCGATCATCGCCGGGACGCTGTTCCAGCCGTTCGCGCGGACGAACGGGCTGCGGCGGTACGTCGTCGTCCTCGGCCATCCCCTTTTTGAAGCTTTTCAGCCCCTTCGCCACATCGCCCATCATGTCGGAAAAACGCCCCTTGCCGAACAGCAACAGGATCAGGACGCCGACGATAAGCCAGTGCCAAATACTAAGACCACCCATCGTCCACACTCCAAGCGAAACGGATCGTGCGCTTCACTTAGTCGCTATCGTCGCCGCTTTCCAGCATGGTTGCGAAGGCATCGTCGATTGGTTCGAGTAAACCGGCGGCGCGCAGGTCGTCGATCCCGGGCAGGTCGCGCCGGCTGTCGAGGCCGAAATGGTCGAGAAAGGCGGGGGTCGTGGCATAGGTCAGCGGTCGTCCGGGCACCTCGCGCCGTCCCGCTGGCCGGATCCAGCCGGCGACGAGCAGCACGTCGATCGTCCCCTTCGAAATCTGTACGCCGCGGATCGATTCGATGTCCGCGCGGGTCGCCGGCTCGTGATAGGCGATGATCGCCAGCGTCTCGATCGCCGCACGCGATAGCCTGCGCGATTCGTCCCGGTCACGGCGCAGGAAATGGGCGAGGTCGGGGGCGGTCTCGAAATGCCAATACTCGCCGCGTCGAACCAGCCCGAACCCCCGCCCGGCATGATCGGTCTGGATCGCGGCGAGCGCCGCCCGGACATCGCCGTTGCCGACATAGGGGGCGATCATGCCGGCGGTCAGCGGCGTCTCGCTGGCGAACAGCACCGCTTCCACCGCCCGGACGAACGGATCGGTCATGCGATCCGCCGGATGTCGATCGGGCCGAACGGCGCGTCCTGCCGGATCGCCACCCTGCCCTGCCGCGCCAGTTCGAGCGCCGCGAGAAAGGTCGAGGCCAGCGCCGAGCGACGATAGCGTTCGTCGGTGTCGACGGGCAGGAACGTGCTGATCGCGGTCCAGTCGATCCGGGTGCCGAGCATCGCCTGCACCCGTTCGATCGCGACCTCCAGCGTCATGACCGGCCGGTGCCGTACGACATGCAGCACCGGCCGGGTCCGTGCGCTGACCCGGCCATAGGCACCGATCAGGTCGTACAGGCTGGCATCCCAGCGCGCCTTGCGCACGACATGCAGCCCTTCGGGATCGCCGCGCATGAACACGTCGCGGCCGATCCGGTCGCGCGCCAGCAGCCGCGCCCCGGCCTCCCGCATCGCATCGAGCCGTTCGAGCCGCAGTTGCAGGCGCAGTGCCAGTTCCTCTGGGTCCGGGTCCATCTCCGGCTCGCGCGGCAACAGCAGTGCCGATTTGAGATAGGCCAGCCATGCCGCCATCACGAGCCAGTCGGCGGCCAGTTCCAGCCGCACCGCCGCCGCCCGATCGATCCAGCGCAGATATTGCTCGACCAGCGCGAGGATCGAGATGCGCCGCAGGTCGACCTTCTGCGTCCGGGCGAGCGCCAGCAACAGGTCGAGCGGCCCTTCCCATCCGTCGAGTTCAATCGTCAGCGTCGGCGCGTCGGCTTCCATGGCGGCAATCCTATCCGCGCGACGCGGTGGCCGTCACCGAGTTTCACACGTGACGTTGCGATATACGCCTGGCAATGCACGCGGCCCGGCAGCGTCAGGCGAGCGCGAGCAGTTGGTCGCGGGTCGCGATGAGGTCGGCGAACGGGATATCGGTCGTCTTCCCGGCACCGGCCATCGCGCGGTCGAGCCGCGCCCGCGAACCGGCGGCGATGCTGTCGAGGCGGTCGGCGATCGCCACCATCTCGTCGATGCGCGCCCAGCAATCGAGCACCACGTCGCATCCGGCGGCGATCGCTGCCGACGCCTTGTCCGCCGGTGTTCCCGACAACGCCTTCATATCGATGTCGTCGGTCATCAGCAGGCCGTCGAACCCGATCCGATCGCGGATGATCCACTGTATAACGGTCGGTGACAGCGTCGCCGGACGGTCGGCGTCCCACGCCGAAAACACGACATGCGCGGTCATCGCCATCGGTGCGTGCGCCAGCGTGCGGAATGGTTGCAGGTCGATCGCCAGGTCAGCGTCCGATGCATCGACGCGGGGCAGTTCGAGATGGCTGTCGACCCGTGCCCGGCCATGACCCGGCATATGCTTGACAATGCCGATCACCCCGGCCGACGCGAGCCCGTCCAGCGTGGCGCGACCAAGGGCGGCGACCTGCATCGGATCGGCACCATAGCTGCGGTCGCCGATCGCCCCGGTCATGTCGGGTTGGGCCACGTCGAGCAGCGGCAGCGCATCGACGGTCACGCCGACCTCTGCCAGCATCGCGCCGATCGCCTGCCCATTTGCCCTGGCCGCCGCAATCGCCGAGGACGGCGCGCGGTCGTAGAGCGCGGCGAACGCGGCAGGGGCCGGAAAGGCGGGCCATTCGGGCGGCCGCATCCGCGCAACGCGACCGCCCTCCTGATCGATCAGGATCGGCAGATCGGCCCGCCCCGACAGGTCGCGCAACGCATCGGTCAGCGCGCGCAACTGTTCGCGATCGACGCAATTGCGGCCGAACAGGATATAGCCGAGCGGATCGGCTTCGCGGAACAGCGCGGCTTCGTCGGCGGTCAGCGTCGGGCCGGACAGGCCAAAGATCACGGGCTTCATACGCGCCGGGCTACCGCAGGCGGCCCGGCGCGACAACCGGCGTATGTCACCGGGCGATGAAGCAATTCTCCCCTGCCAGTTTCAGCTTGCCGCACAGGTCCGATGCCTGATTGGCGCTGCCGGCATTCACCCGCAGGCGATGGACGGTCTTGCCCTTCACCTCGGCGACCTGCACCGATTTGCCCAGCGGAGCGAGATAGGCGAAGCGGCGCGACAGCTGGTTCCAGGCGGTGTTGGCGACGGCTTCGCTGGGGAACGACCCCAGCTGTACCACCGAACCACCCGCCCCCGCCGCCACCGGCGCGGGTGCCGCAACTGCCGGGGCGCGTGCCTCCAGCCGCTGGGTGGTGGTCGGCACGGCCGTGGCGACACGGCCGGTGCCGCTGTTCGCCGGGGCATTGGCCGGGGCGGCGGCGCTGCCCTGCACCGGTGCCTCGGGGACTGCGTTGAGATTGACCGAGGCATTGCCGCCGGTAGCCCCTTCGCTGGTCGCGATGGCGGTGTCGCTGTCGCCGGTCACCTGCATGCCGTCGCTGCCTTCCGCACGCGTCTTGTACGGCTCGTTCGGTGCGGTGATCAGGTCGCCGGTGCCGCTGGCGGTCGGCGCATCGCGTTGCCGCAACAGGGCAAAGACGATGGCGGCGACCATCAGCAGCCCGATCAGCACCAGCAACACCGTCCGCCAGACCGGGCGCGGCGCGTCCGGTTCCGGATCGGCGCTTTCGAGCCACGGCAGGCGTTCGTGGTCGGGATCGCGCGATGCGATCGAATCCGCCATTATTTCATCTCCTCAACCGCCTCGACCCCCATGATGGCGAGGCCGTTGCGGATAATCTGCCCGATCGCGCGCGCAAGGAAAAGCCGTGCCTGCGTCAGCGCCACATCATCGGGCTGAAGATAGCGGCGCGACGGGTCGTCATTGCCCAAATTCCACGCCGCGTGGAATTCCGCAGCCAGGTCATACAAATAGAATGCGATGCGATGCGGTTCCCGCACGGCGGCCGCGCTTTCGACCATGCGCGGAAACTGCGCTGCGCGCTTCACCAGCGCCAGCTCGACCGTGTCGAGACGGGACAGGTCGGCATCGTCGACCACCGCGATCCCCGCCTCGGCGGCACGCCGGGCCAGCGAATGGACGCGGGCATGGGCATATTGGACGTAGAAGACCGGATTGTCCTTCGACGCCTCGACCACCTTGGCGAAGTCGAAATCCATCTGCGCATCGGCCTTGCGCGTCAGCATGGTGAAGCGGACGACGTCCTTGCCGACTTCGCTCACGACATCGGCGAGCGTCACGAAGTTGCCGGCGCGTTTCGACATCTTGACCGGCTCACCGCCGCGCAGCAGCCGCACCATCTGCACCAGCTTCACGTCGAAGCGCGTCTTGCCCTCGGTCAGGGCCTGCACCGCCGCGACGATCCGCTTGACGGTGCCGGCATGGTCCGCGCCCCAGATGTCGATCAACTGGTCGACGCCCTCCGCCTTCTGAAAATGATAGGCGAGGTCGGCACCGAAATAGGTCCAGCTGCCGTCCGACTTCTTGATCGGACGATCCTGATCGTCGCCGAATTTCGTCGAGCGGAACAGCGGCAGTTCGACCGGCTCCCAGTCCTCGGGCGTCTCGCCCTTGGGCGCTTCGAGGACGCCGTCATAGACGAGATCGCGCGCGCGCAGCCATGCCTCGGCGGCTTCGGGCTTTTTCGCCGCCTGCAACTCGGCTTCGGACGAGAAGACGTCATGTTCGATGCCGAGCAGTTTCAGATCGGCGCGGATCATGTCGAGCATCGCCGCGACGGCACGGGTCCGGAACAGCACCAGCCACTCCTCCTCCGGCGCGTTCACATACCGGTCGCCGCATTCGGCAGCCAGCGCCTGCCCCACCGGGATCAGGTAATCGCCGGGATACAGACCCTCGGGAATGGTCACGGTTTCGCCCAGCGCCTCGCGATAGCGCAGATGCGCCGAACGGGCGAGGACGGCGACCTGCCCGCCGGCGTCGTTGACATAATATTCGCGGACGACGCGCGCGCCGTTCCATTCGAGCAGGCTGGCCAGCGCATCGCCGACGACCGCGCCACGGCAATGGCCCATGTGCATCGGCCCGGTCGGATTGGCCGAGACATATTCGATGTTCACGACCGTCCCCGCCCCCGCCTGCGACCGGCCATAGGCGTCGCCCGCTTCGGCGATGGCGGCAAGTTCGGCGCGCCACGTCGCTTCGGTCAGCGTGAGGTTGATGAAGCCCGGCCCGGCGACCGACGCGGCGGCCACTTCGGGCAGGCCCGCCAGTTCGGCGACCAGCAATTCGGCCAGCGCGCGCGGGTTGGTCTTCGCTGGCTTGGCAAGGACCATCGCCGCGTTGGTCGACAGGTCGCCATGGCTGGTATCGCGTGGCGGCTCGACCGTGATCGCCCGTCGCTCCAGCCCCGCCGGCAGGTCGCCACGTGCCACGAGCGTATCGAGCGCGCGGTCGAGATGGGCGAAGAAACGGGGGTACAGCGTCATGGCGGTTCCGGTCGGTTGGTGGAACCGCGCCGCTTAGCGGAAAGGACCGGCTTAGGCAAAAGCTGCTATGCGGTCAGCGTGTGTTTGAAAACGCGCGGCTGCGCGTTTTGCGGTACCGGCCCGCCCATTCGCGAGTTTCCAAACGGGCTCTCAGAACCCTTCGGGCAGGTCGATCGGGCCGACGACCTCGCGATAGCAGCGGACGGCGAAACGGTCGGTCATGCCGGCGATGTAATCGGCGATGTGGCGGCTGCGATCGGGCTCGCCTTCGGGCAGGGTCGTGCGCCAGCCATCGTGCATCGCGTGCGGATCGGCATGATAGGCGCTGAACAGCCCGGCGACGACCTGCCCCGCCATCTCCGCCGCCGCGAGCTGGCGCGGGTGGTGATACAGATTGGCGTACATGAAGCGTTTGAGCACCCGCTCCTGTTCGGCTATTTCGGGCGAGAAATGGGCGAGGCACTGGCCGGCGGCGCGCACATCGGCAACGGTCTCGACGCCTGCCGTCGCGACCCGACGGTTGGTCTCGGCGATCAGGTCGTTGACCATCGAACCGATCTGCGACCGGGTCAGTTCGCCGACCAGTCGTTCGGGCGGCACATCGGGGAAGCGGTTGCGCACCGCATCCCATCCGGCGGCGACGAACGGAACCTCAAGCAACTGGTCGAGCGTCAGCAGCCCGGCGCGCAGGCCATCGTCGATGTCGTGATTGTCATAGGCGATATCGTCGGCGATCGCAGCGACCTGCGCCTCCAGCGACGGCCATTCGTTCAGCCGCAGGGCGTGCGCCGCATCCGCCTGTGCCAGCGCCCATCCCGGCGTCGGGATCGGGCCGTTATGCTTGGCCAACCCCTCCAGCGTATCCCAGGTGAGGTTCAGCCCCCGCCAGCGCGGATACGGGCTGTCGAGCCACGTCAGCGTCCGCAGCGTCTGCCCATTATGGTCGAACCCGCCATGCACGACCATCGCCGCTTCCAGCGCATCTTCGCCGGCATGACCGAACGGGGGATGGCCGATGTCATGGGCAAGGCACAGCGCCTCGGTCAGATCCTCGTTCAGCCCCAGCGTGCGGGCGACCGCGCGACCGATCTGCGCGACTTCGAGGCTGTGGGTTAGCCGGACGCGGAAATGATCGCCATCGGGGGCCATGAACACCTGCGTCTTGTGGCGCAGGCGACGGAAGCTGATCGAATGGATGATGCGGTCGCGGTCGCGCTGAAACGCGTCGCGCGGGCCACGCGTGGCGTCGCCGGGTTCGGCGTGCAGGCGGCCGCCATGGGCGTGCGGATTCGCGGCGTAGCTTGCGGTCACTTGACCGGGACCCGTGCGACCTTCTGGCCGACTTCGCTGGTGAAGGCGAAGGCCTGTACCCCCGATTTGCGCAGCGTGTTGACGAAGGCCTGCGCCTCGTCATCGGTCTTGAACGGTCCGGTCAGCAGGCGGTTGGTCGCGCGCAGCGAGGTGGTCCATGCCTGTCGCCCTTTCAGCGCAGGGGCCTTGTTGGCCATGATCGCCCACGCGGCGGGCAGGCCGGCGACGTTGGCACCGCCGGCGATCTGCACCCAATGGCGTTCGGGATCGGCCCGCTTGGCCGCGGCGAGCTTGGCAGCCTCGGCGGCTTCGGCCTTTTTCTGGTCGGCGAGCTTCTTCGCCTCGGCAGCCTTTTTGGCGGTCGCGGCGCGGGTGTCCGCCAGTTTCCTGGCGGCAGCGGCCTTGGCAACGTCTGCGGCGCGGGCATCGGCTTCGCGTTTTTCGGCGGCCTTGCGCGCGGCGGCGGCATCGGCGGCGAAGGCGGCGGCGCTGGTCGGGATGGTGGCGACGGGCGGCGGGCCGACGCCGAGTTCGGAGGCCGGAATGTCGAGGTTGCGGATGATGCGGGCAAGGACGTCGTCGTTCGTTTCGCGCCGGGCGGCGACCGTCGTGGCGGCGGTCGAAGCGGCCGGCGTCGCCGGGGGCGGCGTTTCGGGCGGGCGGTCGACGACGGTGACCGGCACCGGCGCGGCGGCGACCTGCACCGGCGGACGGGCGGCCTGTGCCAGCCGGTCGCGTTCCGCCAGCGCGACGGCGGCGACGCGGCGTTCCTCGGCCTGACGCGCGGCGACCCGTTCCGCTTCCAGTCGGGTTGCCTCGGCGATGCGCGTCTGTTCGGCCTGTTGCGCGGCGAGTTGCTGGGCGTCGCGTTCGCGCTGCGCCAGTGCCGCCTTTTCGGCATTGGCGCGGGCCAGTGATTCGCGGCGCGCGGTTTCGTCGGCGCGGGCCTGGGCAAGTTGCTGTGCCTGAGCCTCGGCGACGCGGCGCGCCTGCTCGGCCTGTGCCTGACGGCGACGTTCGCCGCTCGACAGCGGGCGGACGGTCGCTGGGGCGGTGGCCCGGGTGACGGCGGCGACGGCGACCGGTGCAGCAGTGCGGATCGGCGCGGGCAGCGGCGGCGCGAGGCGCGCGTCGGCGATCCGCTCGGGCGAGGGTGCCAGCCGGCCGAAATGCACCGCGAACGCCCGGTCGGCGCCGGCCAATTGCGGCAGGCGGCGGAAGAAGGGCGACAGGCTGCTGGCAAAGCCCGGCAGCATGCTGGCGGTAATCCTGTCCGCGCCAATCGCGTCGCCCGACATGGCGAGGACGAAGGCGCGTACCCGCCACGCGGCGCGATCGTTCTTCAGCAGCAGCGGGTTCAGAACCCGGGTCGCCTCGGCCAGATTACCGTCAATCCCCAGCGACAGGGCGAGGCGGCGGGTGATCTCGTCGTCCTCGTCGGCCCGCAGCACCTGCCGGTAATCGGCCTGCGCCAGCGTGCCGCGCCCGAGCAGATCATAGGCGAGGCCGCGTTCGGCGAGATAGGGCGTCATCGCGACCCCTGCCCGCTCGGCCGAGTTGAATAGCGCGAGTGCTTCCCCCGGCCGTTCCATCGTCACCAGCGCCACGCCGCGCGCGGCGCGGATGCGGGGGTCGCTGGGCGCGACCTTCTCGGCGCGCGCCAGGAACTGCATCGCGGCATCGGTGTCGCCGAGCTTGCCGCTCAGGCGACCGGCCTCGACCAGCGCCGATACGTCGTTGGGGCTGCGGCCGAGGATGCGCATCTGTTCGGACAGGCGATCGGCGTTGGGAGTCGTCACCGACTGGACGATCGCGCCGGACTGGGCCGCCACGGGCAGCGGGGCGGCGGAGGCGAGCAGCAGGGCCGTCGCGCGGAACATCGGGAATCGGGTCATGGGCGACCCCGCTACACCATGTCGGGGCTGAACCGGGAATGGTGGTTGCGCGCGGTCGGCGACGAAGCGAGTGGTCGTGGCGACGAACGGGCGGCGAAGGTGACGAAGGTGCCACGTATCGACGCACTTCCGGGCAAGTCGGGTGCGCGGCGGGTGCCGGTTTCGAGTCTGACAGGGTTGCGGGGTGTAGGAAAGTTTCTTCGGTTCCGTATGCGGAGGCCCCCCTCCCCGCGGCGCGGGGAGGATTTGGGACTTCAGGAACTGTCGCCCCGCGATGCCGGTCGCGGGGCGGGTTGCTTACTGGTTGTTCTGACGGTGGAGGAAGCGCGGGATGTCCAGCGGTTCCTTGCCATCGTCGGTGCCGCGCGCGGGGGCGCGGCCGGCGTTGGCCATGCGTTCGAACAATGTGCCGCCGGGCTTGCGGGTCGGTGCCGCTTCCTCGCGCGGAGCCGGTTCGGCGGGCGTTTCGGGGGTCAGCCAGCGGCGACGGCCTTCGCTGGACGACGCGTTGAAATCGCTCGCCGGGGTCGGTGCGGGCGCGGGTGCGGCGGCTTCGGCACCGAGCACCAGTTCGTCCTCATCGGCGTGCGAAGGTTGCACCGGTGCTTGCGGAGACATGTGCTGCGGGGCGTCGTAGGTCGAATGCGGCACGATCCGTTCCGACACCGACGGCTGGCTGGCCCCCTGCGGAAAGCGTTCCATCGGTGCGGGCGCAGGCGCTTCCTGCAGATGCTCGGCAGCGGCACCGGTCGGCGCGACCGGAGCGGACGTGGCCGGACGACGGGGCGCATTGAACGAGAAGGCGCGGGTCGGTTCGGGCTGGGCCGGAGCGGGCTGTGCCTGCGACGGGACTTCGTCCTCGATACCGGTCGCGACGACCGATACGCGGATCTTGCCTTCCAGCTCGCTGTTGAACGCCGAACCCCAGATGATGTTGGCGTCTTCGTCGACCAGTTCGCGAATGTGGTTCGCGGCTTCGTCGACTTCGAGCAGGCGCATGTCGTCGCCGCCGGTGATCGACACGATCACACCCTTGGCACCGTTCAGCGATACGCCGTCGAGCAGCGGGTTGGCGATCGCCTGCTGCGCCGCCTCGATGGCGCGATTGTCACCTTCGGCTTCGCCGGTGCCCATCATCGCCTTGCCCATCTCCTGCATCACCGAACGGACGTCGGCGAAGTCGAGGTTGATAAGGCCGGGCATGACCATCAGGTCGGTGATGCCGCGCACGCCCTGCTGCAACACTTCGTCGGCCATTTCGAAGGCCTGCTTGAAGGTCGTGTTGGCGTTGGCGATCAGGAACAGGTTCTGGTTCGGGATGACGATCAGCGTATCGACATATTTCTGCAGCTCTTCGATGCCGGCCTCGGCCGACTTGCCGCGACGCTTGCCCTCGAACGCGAACGGACGGGTCACGACGCCCACGGTCAGGATGCCCATCTCGCGCGCCGCCTTGGCAATCACGGGGGCCGCGCCGGTGCCGGTGCCGCCGCCCATGCCGGCGGCGATGAAGCACATATGCGCGCCCTCAAGGCTCTTCTGGACCGCCTCGATGGTTTCCTCGGCAGCGGCGCGGCCGATTTCGGGGCGGCTGCCCGCGCCCAGACCCTGGGTGATCTTCGCACCCAGCTGGATACGCTGCGGCGCGGACGACTGCTTCAGCGCCTGCGCGTCGGTATTGGCGACGAGGAACTCGACCCCCTGCACCTCGGCACGGATCATGTTCGCGATCGCGTTGCCGCCGGCACCGCCGACCCCGATCACGGTGATGCGCGGGGTCAGTTCATCCACGTCGGGTGCCAGAAATTCGATGCTCATACTCGGTCTCCCTGTCCCGGCCGGCACCGGGCACAATTACCATGCCGTTGTGCATCAAGCAGCGAGGCGATCCTAGTCCCCCGCGGCCCGATGGGTAGAAAAAGTCAATAGTTGGTGCGGAATGCGGTCATCAGCCGCTGGAACAGCGCACCCGTGCTGGGACGCGATACCATCTGCTGCGTGGGTTGTAACGCGCGCAAATCGACCGGGTTCGATGCGGCGAACATGGCCAGACCGGCCAGCGTCGCGAAGCCGGGACCCGAATGCGCCTCCGGCAACGCCGTCAGCCCGCGCGCCCGACCAACACGAACCGGGCGACCGAGTGCCTGTTGCGCGTAGTCGGCGATCCCCTTCAGTTCGGCACCGCCGCCGGTCAGCACGACCTGCCGCCCGACCGGATCGTCGAAGTTCAGCCGGCGCAGTTCCTTGCCGATTTCGCCGACCAGCCGTTCGAGCCGCTGGCGGATGGTGGTGATGAGTTGCGCGCGGGTGATGCGCGTCCCCTCCGCATCCTCGTCCGCGCGCACCGCCGCGACCTCGATCATGTCGTGATTGTCGCGCGGGGACATGTTGGCCGAACCGTAGAAGCATTTCAGCCGTTCGGCCTGTGCCCGGCTGGTGCCGAACGCCGAGGCGACATCGTCGGTGATGTCGCTGGCCCCCATCGCGATCGAGGCGAGGCCGGTCAGCACGCCATTGGCGAAGACCGAGACGTTGGTAATCCCCGCGCCGATTTCGACCAGTGCGACGCCCAATTCGCGCTCCTCCTCCGACAGGCAGGCAAGGCCGGTCGCGACCGGCGCGGCGACGATCGATTTGGTTTCGAGATGCGCCGAGCGCACGCACAGGTCGAGATTGCGGACCGGCGATCCTTCGGTGGCGACGACGTGGATCTCGACGCCGAGACGATCGGCGTGCAGCCCCTTCGGTTCCTGCACCCCGCCAAGGCCATCGAGCGTGTAGCGCATCGGCTGGGCATGCAGCACCATGCGCTGACCCGGATCGATCGCGTTGCGACCAGCTTTCAGCAACGCATCGATATCGGACTGTTCGACGCGGTGGCCGCCCAGATCGACCTCCAGCTTGACGATATCGGACACGAGGCCACCCGCCGAAAAGCTGACCCACACATCCTCGATATTGAAGCCGGCGATGCGTTCGGCCTGTTCGACCGCTTCGCGGACCGCGGTCTCGGTCGCTTTCATGTCAGCGATATAACCGCGCTTGACGCCGCGACTCTCCCGCTGACCGGTGCCGAGCACGGTCAATTCGCCGCTGTCGTCGACGCGCGCGATCAGTGCCGATACTTTCGACGTGCCGATGTCGAGTGCGGTGATGATTCCTTCCGGTGCCGTTTTCGCCATATGCCCTGCCCCCTGTTCAGTCGCCGTCGGTCGGCGGTGCCGCCGCCGTCGCATTGTCCGACCCGTCGTCCTCGACCTCGTCCGGCGTCGCGTGCTTCATCCGCACGACCAGCTTGGTCGGATCGCGCAGGTCGAACCGATCATAGCCCTTGCCGAGCAGGCCGAGCGTACCGTCGAGCTGCGCGAACTTGATGAGCGCCTTCGCCGAATCGGCCTCGCCTTCGGGCAGGACCAGGCGTTCGCCGGTCTGGAACAATATGTCCCAGCGGCGATTGCCGACCCATATCGCCGCCTTCACCACCGGTTTCAGCGCGGGCGCGGCGGCCATCAGCTTGCGATAGGCCGGTTCCTGCGCATTGGCGCCGTCACCGATCACCAGCGGCAGGCGCGGCATCCGGTTGGGCTGAACCCCGTCGAGCAGCACGCCGCCCTCGTCGATCAGCATCAACTGCCCCTTGTTCTGCCACACCGCCGCCGGATCGCGTTCGACGACGTCGACGACCAGTGTGTCGGGCAGGCGGCGCGAGACGCGGGCATCGGCGATCCAGCCATAGCCGAGCAGCTTCTGCCGCGTGGCGTCGAGATCGACCAGCGGCATCGCCCGCGACCGCTGGTCGAGGGCGACGGCATAGACCGAGGTCGCGTCCATGCGCTTGAGGCCGGTCACTTCGATCTGTTCGACGCGGAAGCCGGCCGACCCGACCGCTTCGGCAGCGGCCACGCCGACCATGCCGAACACGCCGAACCAGTTGGCGAGCGCGATCACGATCGCGCCGGCCCCGGCGGTCAGGCTCCAGCCGACGATGCGCCGCGCGGTCGCGGCACCGCCGGGCAGCGCGGCCACGGCCTGATCGAGGACCGAGGCACGGACCGGGCGCTTCTGCTGCACACGGCGCTTGGGCTTGACGGTGCGGGTCTGGACGACGCGCTTGCCGGTCTGGGTCATCGCATCGCCTCTTCCACGATCCAGCCGACAAGGGCTTCGTAGCTCATGCCGACATGGCGCGCCTGTTCGGGGACGAGGCTGAGCGGCGTCATGCCGGGCTGGGTATTGGTTTCGAGGACGAACAGGCCGTCGATGCCGCGTTCATCATCCCAGCGGAAGTCGGTGCGCGACGCGCCCTTGCAGCCCAGCACGCGGTGGGCGGTGACGGCATAGGCCATGCACGCCCGGGCGACATCGTCGGGGATGTCGGCGGGGCAGACATGTTCGGTCAGGCCGTCGGTATATTTGCTGTCGTAATCGTAGAAGCCGCTCTTGGGCTTCAATTCGGTAACGCCCAGCGCCCGGTCGCCAAGGACGGCGGTCGTCAGTTCGCGGCCGCGGATGAAGGGTTCGGCGAGAAGCTCGCCGAATTCCTGCCATGGGCCTTTTGCGTCCGCCGCGATCGGATTGCCATAGTTGCTGTCGTCGGTGACGATGGCGACGCCGACCGAGGAGCCTTCGCTGACGGGTTTGAGGACGTACGGGCGCGGCAGCGGGTCGCGTTCGTGCAGTTCGGCGGTCTTGACGATGCGGCCGCCGGGCATCGGCACGCCGGCGGGGACGAGCGCGTGCTTGGTCAGCACCTTGTCGATCGCGATGACCGAGGTGGCAAGGCCACTATGCGTATAGCGCAGGCCCATCAGGTCCATCATGCCCTGCACCGTGCCGTCTTCGCCGGGCGATCCGTGCAGCGCGTTGAAGACGAGGTCGGGCTTCGCTTCGGTCAGGCGCGCGGCGATGTTGCGGTCCATGTCGATGCGGGTGACCTTGTGCCCCAGCGATTCGAGTGCGGTCGCGACGCCGGCGCCCGACATCAGCGAGACTTCGCGTTCCGACGACCAGCCGCCCATCAGGACGACGATGTGCAGGGGCTCGGTCACGCGGTCGGTTCCTTGTCGTATCCGATTAAAACAAAACCGTTTGGTTCGAGCAGCTTCGAGCGAAGTCGAGAAGCGTCCGTCGAGAACCAGTCGCCCCAAGCGACGCCTTCTCGACTGCGGTTCTCGACTTCGCTCGAACCTCCGCTCGAAGCAAACGGGTTGGGGTTGGAGAGGGACAGGTTAGTCACGCCACCCCCACCCGCTGGATTTCCCACTCCAGCGTCACGCCCGAGGCGGCAAGCACCTTTGCGCGGACGTCCTCGCCCAGCGCCTCGATATCGGCGCTGGTCGCGTTGCCGGTGTTCAGCAGGAAATTGCAATGCTTTTCCGACACCTGCGCGTCGCCGCGCATCAGGCCCCGGCAACCGGCGGCATCGACCAGCGCCCATGCCTTATGCCCATCGGGGTTCTTGAAGGTCGATCCGCCGGTCTTCGAGCGCAGCGGTTGCGATGCCTCGCGCGCGGCGGCGATGCGGTCCATTTCGGCCTGGATCGCTTGGGCATCGCCCTGCTCGCCGCGAAAGGTGGCGGAGACGACGATCGCGCCATCGGGCAGGTCGCTGTGGCGGTAGCGATAGTGGAGGTTGGCGTTGGCGAGCGTCGTCAGCGTGCCGTCGCGGTTGACGACCTGCGCCGCGACCAGCACGTCCGCCACCTCGCGGCCGTAAGCACCGCCGTTCATCCGCACGAAGCCACCGACCGTGCCGGGGATCGAACGCAGGAACTCGACGCCCGCAATGCCTGCATCGCGCGCGGTCGACGAGACGAGGATGCCGCTCGCCCCGCCGCCACAGATGAGCGTCAGGCCGTCGGCCGCGACCCTGGCGAAGGGCTTGCCGAGGCGGACGACGACACCGGGGACGCCGCCGTCGCGGACGATCAGGTTGGAGCCGAGCCCCAGCCCCATGACCGGCACCGATGCGTCGAGTGCGCGGAGGAAGTCGCACAGGTCATCCGTGTCGGCCGGTTCGAACAGCCACTGCGCCGCACCGCCCGCCTTGAACCAGACGAGCGGTGCAAGGGGTGCGTTCGCGGTCAGTTTGCCACGGACCGGCGGCAGGGTCATTTGCCGCCGCCCCAGAAGCGCGCCCACGCGGTCCACGCCTCGGCCTGTGCATCGGCGACCTGCTTGCCGATTTCGGTCACGTCGCGCTGTTCGGCGGTGTCGAGCAGCTTCTTGGCGGCGTCGAGCTGCGCCTGTTGCGCGCGGAGGATTTCGCGCTGCATCTCGATCGCGGTGGAGAACCAGTCGCTCATGCCAGTCGCTCACCGATCGCGGCGGGAAGGCCGGCGGCGATTTTGGTGATGTCGCCAGCGCCCAGACAGACGATCAGATCACCGTCCTGCCCTTCGGCGGCGAGCGCGGTGGCGAGCGCGTCCTTGTCCGCCGCAACCTGTGCCGAACGGTGGCCGCGCAGGCGGACGCCGTCGACCAGTGCCTCGGCGCTGACGCCGTCGACCGGGGTCTCGCCGGCGGCGTAGACGGGCAGGACATGGACGGCATCGGCGTCGTTGAACGCCTGTGCGAACTCGTCCATCAGCGCCCCCAATCGCGAATAGCGGTGCGGCTGGACGACGGCGATGACCCGCCCGCCGGTCGCTTCGCGGGCGGCCGACAGGACGGCGCGGATTTCGACCGGGTGGTGGCCGTAGTCGTCGATCACGGTCATGCCGGCGACTTCGCCGACGCGGGTGAAGCGGCGCTTCACACCGCCGAACTTGGCGAAGCCCTGCGCGATGGTCGCGTCGTCCAGCCCCAGTTCGACCGCGACGGCGATCGCCGCCAACGCGTTCTGGACATTGTGCCGACCCGCCATCGGCAGGTGGATGCCCGAGATCGTCCGGGTCTGGCCGTCACGGTCGCGCACGACGCAGTCGAAGCGGTTGCCGTCGCGGCCCGCCGTCACCTCGACCCCGCGAATGTCGGACTGGGCCGAGAAGCCATAGGTGACGATCCGGCGGTCGCGGATGCGCGGGATCAGCGCTTGCACCTCCGGGTGATCGAGGCACAGCACCGCCGCGCCGTAGAAGGGTACGTTTTCGATGAATTCGACATAGGCGTCCTTTGCCCGGTCGAAGCTGCCATAATGATCGAGATGTTCGGGATCGATGTTGGTCACGACCGCGATCGTGCCGTCGAGCCGCAGGAAGCTGCCGTCGCTCTCATCGGCCTCGACCACCATCCAGTCGGAGGCACCCAGCCGCGCGTTCGAGCCATAGCTGTTGATGATGCCGCCATTGATGACGGTCGGATCGACGCCGCCGGCATCGAGCAACGCGGCGATCAACGAGGTCGTCGTCGTCTTGCCATGGGTGCCCGCGACCGCGACGGTCGATTTCAGCCGCATCAGCTCGGCCAGCATCTCCGCACGGCGCACCACCGGAATACGCTTCGCCAACGCATGGTCGCGTTCGGGATTGCCGGGCTTGATCGCGGTCGAGGTGACGACGACCGCCACGCCCTCCACATTCTCCGCCTTGTGGCCGATATGCACGTCGATGCCGCGCGCGCGCAGCCCATCGACGACATAGCCCTCGGCCACGTCCGATCCCTGCACCTTGTAGCCGAGATTGTGCATCACCTCGGCAATGCCCGACATGCCGATGCCGCCGATGCCGACGAAATGGATCGTGCCGATATCGGTCGCGACCCCCTTCATCGGAGGCCTCCGATGAAGGGGGTCGCCCGTCCTGAGCTTGTCGAAGGGCCCTTCACGCAAATGCTTCCTTCTGTCGTTTGGCGGGAGCGTGTCTGCCCACTTTCGCCTTAGGTGCGTCGATGCTCTCGACCAGATCGGCCATGTCACGGACCGCGAACGGCCGCCCGCAACTGCGCGCCCGCGCCGCTGCATTGGCAAGCGCAGCGGGATCGAGGCCGAGTTTCTGGATCTGCTTGGCCAGTTCGCCGGCGGTGAAGTGCGACTGGGCGATCGCGCGGGCACCGCCGGCCGCGACGATCTCACGGCAATTCGCCGTTTGATGATCGTCGGTCGCGCTGGGGAGTGGCACGAGGATCGCGGGGCGCCCGGCGGCGGTCAGTTCAGCGATGGTCGAGGCACCGGCACGCGCGATCACCACATGCGCCCATGCGAGCCGGTCGGGCAGGTCGGGCAGATAGGTCGCGATCTCCGCCGGAATGCCGTGTTCGGCATATTTGGCGCGCACCACGTCGATATCCTCGATCCGCGCCTGATGCGTCACCTGCATCCGCCGCCGAAACGCGACGGGCAACAGCGCGAGCCCGTCGGGCACGACCTGGCTGAGGATGCTTGCCCCCTGGCTGCCGCCCGTCACCAGCACGCGGAAGATGCCCTCGGCATCGAGCATGGGATAAGGACGATCGCGCAGCGCGAGCACGCTTTCGCGCACCGGATTGCCGACCAGATGCGTCTTGGGGACATGCTTGTCCTTCAGCCGGTCGACCTGTTCGTAGCTGGTGGCGATGGCGTCCACGCTGCCCGCGACCAGCCGGTTGACCCTACCCAGCACGGCATTCTGTTCGTGGACGATCGTCGGCACCTTCTGCGCGAAGGCGGCGAGCAGCGCCGGCAGTGCCGGATAGCCGCCGAAGCCGATCACCGCCGACGGCCGGAACGTCCGGTACAGTTCGATCGCCATCGACCGCCCGGCCAGCATCTGCCGCCCGGCCTTCAGCCAGCCGATCGGACCGCCGCTCAATCGCCCGGCGGGCAGGACATGGGTCTGGATACCGTCGAACAGGTCGGGAAAGCGCACGCCGCGTTCGTCGCTGACCAGCGCGACACGATGGCCGCGCCGGGTAAGTTCGACCGCCAGCGCAGCGGCAGGAACCATATGTCCTCCGGTGCCCCCGGCGGCGAGGACATAATGTTTGCTCATTTCGCTCCGCTCCAGCGCTGTGGGCCATAAGGTGAGCGGCTCAGATACGGGTTCCGGCGGGTGAAAGCGAGCAGCAGTCCCATCGCCGTCGACAATGCGATCATCGACGACCCGCCATAGGAGATGAACGGCAGCGTCATCCCCTTCGACGGGGCAATGCCGACATTGACCGCCATGTTGATGAGCGCCTGCGCCCCGAACTGTACGGCGAGGCCGGCGGCGGCGAGCAGCTTGAACGCGTCCTCCTCATCGAGCAGGCGCACGAAGACGCGCACGACGATCGCGAGAAAGATCAGCGCGATGATCGCGCAGGCGATCAGGCCGAATTCCTCCCCGACCACGGCAAAGATATAGTCGGTATGCGCCTCGGGCAGCTTGAACTTCACGCGCCCGCCGCCGGGACCAGTGCCGATCGCACCGCCGGCGGTCAGCACGGCATGGGCCATGTCGACCTGATAGCTGTCGGTCGCGGCGCTTTGCGGATCGGGGAACAGGAAGCCGTCGATGCGAACGCGCGCCGTGCCGTAGAAGGTGTAAGCAGCGGCGACGAGTCCGACCCCCGCCCCGCCCAGCAGCGCCATGGTACGAACCGAAATGCCCGAGATCACCAGCAGCGCCGCCCAGGTGCAGCAGAAGATCACCGTCTGACCGAAATCGGGCTGCAGCATCAGGCAGCCGGCGATGACCGCCGTCAGCGCGCCGGTGACCCACAGCATCGGCAGCTGCGGGTCCTTGGCGCGCAACGACAACAGCCATGCCGTCGTGACGATGAACATCGGTTTGAGGAATTCGGACGGCTGGAACTGGCCGATGCCGAGGCTGACCCAGCGCCGGGCGCCATTCGCCTCGACCCCCACGAACGGCGTAACCATCAGCGCCAGCAACAGGACGGCGGTCCCGAACAGGCACAGCCGCCGGGCGAAGGTGACCGGCAGCATCGATACCGCGATCATGACGGGGAAGGAAAAGGCGATCCACCCCGCCTGTCGCCAGAAATACATCATCGGCGGCACGGTGACGTCGCCGCCCGAGTACCGTACCGCCGAGGCAGGCGACGCGGCGGCGACCGCGACCAGGCCGATGGCGATCAACACCATCGCGATCAGCAGCAGCACCCGGTCGACTTCGCGAAACCATGCACCGATCGGCGAACGGGCGCTGCGGCCCTGCAGCGTTTCGACGCGCTGCCGCAGCGCGCGAACATCCCGCCCGCGTCCCATATCGGTCATCGCAAAGCCTCCACCGCTGCTGCGAAGGCGCGGCCGCGCGCTTCGAAATCGCTATACTGGTCGAACGAGGCGCAGGCGGGCGACAGCAGCACGGTGTCGCCGGGTTGCGCCTGTTCGGCGGCGCTGCGGACCGCTGCGTCGAGCGTGCCCGCGATTTCGACGGACATGTCGGGGGCGAGCAGTACGGCGAAGCGTTCGGCAGCGGTGCCGATGGTATAGGCGCGCACGACATTGCCGAAGCCGGGGCGGCACGCGTCGAGGTCGTCGGATTTGGCGAGGCCGCCGACGATCCAGTGGATGCGGCCGAACGCGTTGAGCGCGGGCGCGGTCGAATCGGGGTTCGTCGCCTTGCTGTCGTCGACATAGGCGACGCCGTTCACGTCGGCGACGTGTGCCATGCGGTGCGGCAGCGCGCGGTAGCTTTTGAGACCGGCGCGGATGGTGTCGGCGTCGAGGCCGAGGGCTTCGCAGACCGCGATGGCGGTCAGCGCGTTCTGCGCATTGTGCGGACCGGCTAGCGCGGGGCCAAAGGCGGGCGCGTCGTCGGGCACGGTGATGCGAGTGGCGTGCGGCAAGGTGTCGGCGATGGCGGCCGATGGCGCATCGCCGGTACCGATAATCGCGGCGTGGCCCCCGGACTGCATCGCGAAGAGGCGTGCTTTCGATGCGGCATAGGCTTCGAACCCGGCATAGCGGTCGAGATGGTCGGGCGTGATGTTGAGCAGCACCGCCACGTCGCAATCGAGGCTGGTGGTCAGGTCGATCTGATAGCTCGACAGTTCGAGGACGTACACGCCGCCCGCGGGCAGCGGGTCCTGCGCGAGGATCGGCAGGCCGATATTGCCGCCCATGCGCGCGGGGATGCCGGACTGGGTCAGGATGTGATGGATCAGGGCGGTGGTGGTCGATTTGCCGTTGGTGCCGGTGATACCGACGACCTTGTGCGGTGGCAGGTCTGTGCGGGCTTGGGCGAAGAGTTCGATGTCGCCGATGATGGGGACGCCACCAGCGTGCTGGACGATCGGGTGGCGATTGAGCGGCACGCCGGGGGATACGATCACGCCGTCGAAACCGGCGAGGTCGATCGCGAGCGGGTCGGCAAACACCAAAGCCCTCTCCCCCATGGGGGAGAGGGTTGGGAGAGGGGGTGTCGCGAGCGCTGTCGTAGAAGAAGAAGCCCCCCCCCCCCCCCCCCCCCCCCCCCCCCCCCNTCTCCCCGACCCTCTCCCCGCAAGCGGAGAGAGGGAGAGCGGCGCGCTTCGTCGCTGTCCCACGCCACGACCTCCGCGCCGCCGGCCAGCAGCGCGCGCACGGTCGCCGCGCCGGACCGGGCCAGCCCCAGCACCGCGAACCGCTTCCCCGCCCAGGCGGTGGCGGTAATCACCGCAGTTTCAGCGTCGACAGGCCGGCGAGCGCCAGCACGAAAGCCACGATCCAGAACCGGATCACGACCGTCGCTTCCGCCCAGCCGAGCTGTTCGAAATGATGGTGGATCGGGGCCATGCGGAAGATGCGCTTGCCGGTACGCTTGTACCAGAACACCTGGATGATGACCGACAGCGCCTCGACCACGAACAGCCCGCCGATGATCGCCAGCACGATTTCATGGTGCGACGACACCGCGATCGCGCCGAGCGCGCCGCCCAGCGCAAGGCTGCCGGTATCGCCCATGAACACCGCCGCCGGGGGGGCGTTGTACCACAGGAACGCCAGCCCCGCGCCGACGATCGCGCCACAGAACAGCGCGAGGTCGCCCGCGCCCAGCACGTGCGGGATGCCCAGATACGCAGCGAACTTGGCGTTGCCGACCATGTAGACGATCAGCATCAGCGCGACCGAGGCGATGATGACCGGCATCGTCGCAAGACCGTCGAGCCCGTCGGTCAGGTTCACCGCATTGCCGAACGCGACGATCGTGAAGGCGGCGAAGACGATGTAGAAGGGTCCCAGATCGATCGCCACGCCCGAAAAGAACGGGACGTAGAGCATCGTGCCGGTCTGGCGGATGATGATCCAGCTGGCGATGCCGGCGATCAGGAATTCGAGCAGCAGCCGGACCCGACCCGAGACGCCGGCGGTACTGGCCTTTCGCACCTTGTCGTAATCGTCGAGGAAGCCGATCGCGGCGAAACCCAGCGTCACGAACAGGCAAGCCCAGACGAACGGGTTGGCAAGATCGGTCCACAGCAGCACCGCGACCGTCAGCGAGGTAAGGATCATCAACCCGCCCATGGTCGGCGTGCCGCGCTTGGCGAGGTGGGTCTGCGGCCCGTCGAGGCGGATCGGCTGCCCCTTGCCCTGTCGCACGCGCAGCCAGCCGATGAAGCGCGGACCGATGATGAGGCCGAGGAACAGCGCCGTCGCCGTCGCCGCGCCGGTGCGGAACGACAGATAGCGGAACAGGTTCAGCACACCGGGAAAGCCGAGATATTCGGCGATTTCGTACAACATCAGTTCTGGCCCCACAGGTCGGCGACGACCCGCGCCAGCCCCACCCCGTTCGATCCCTTTACGAGTACCGCATCGCCAGGCTGCAGCAGGTCCGACAGGACCCGCGCGGCGGCGGCGGCGTCGGGCACATGGACGGTTTCGACGCGCCCCTCAAGCGCCTTGGCAAGGGGGAGCATCCCCTCCCCCACCAATATGGCGCGCGAAACGCCCGCTTCGTCGATCGGGACTGCAAGGGCAGCGTGATAGGCGCCGGAAGATTCACCCAGCTCACGCATTTCGCCCAGCACCGCGACGCGGCGCTCGGCCGCTTCGGCGGCCAGCACCTTCAGCGTCGCGCGCATCGAGGCGGGGTTGGCGTTGTAGCTTTCATCGATGATCAGCGCCTCGCCGTCGCCGACACCGATCCGGCGACGCGCGCCGCGCCCGGCAAGACCATCGAGATCGGCGAGCGCCAGCCCGGCAACGCCGAGATCGCCGCCGATCGCATCGACCGCCGCGATCACCGCCAGCGAATTGGCGACCCAATGATCGCCGGGCTGGGCCAGCGTGTAGCTGACCTCGCGCTCGCCCAGCCGTGCGGTCACGAAGCTGTCGCCCGAGGACAGGCGGACATGTTCGATCGCGCGGACATCGGCACCCTCGCGCAGGCCGAACGTCACGATGCGACCGGCAAAGGGCGTCGCCGCCGCGATCAGCGTGTCGCGGTGCGGGCTGTCGAACGGCACGATCGCGACGCCGCCGGGGGTCAGCCCTTCGAAAATCTCGCCCTTCGCGCGGGCGATCGCATCCTCCCCGGTGAAGAATTCGGTGTGGGCGGGGGCGATGGTGGTGACGATCGCGATGTCGGGCCGGACAAGCCGGGTCAGCCGCGACAGTTCGCCCGCATGGTTCATGCCCATTTCGAGCACCGCCGCCCGCGTCGTCGCGGGCATCCGGGCAAGGCTCAGGGGTACGCCGGTATGGTTGTTGTAGCTTTTGACCGAGCGATGCGCCTGTCCGAAGCTGACGCGGTCGAGCGCGGCGAACAGTGCTTCCTTGGTGCCGGTCTTGCCGACCGATCCGGTCACGCCGATGATCCGCCCGGTCGTGCGTGCGCGGGCGGCATGGGCAAGCTGGTCGAGCGCGGCGATGGTGTCGGGTACCAGCACGTGCGGCCCGGCGACCGGCTGCGACACTAGCGCGCCCGCCGCGCCTTGCGCAAATGCCTGCGCGACGAAACGATGGCCGTCGGTCGCCTCGCCCGACAGCGCGACGAACAGGTCGCCGGGGCCGACCTCGCGGCTGTCGAAGGCGACGCCGTTCGCGTCGAAGTCGGCCGAAGCGATACCGCCGGTCGCAGCGGCGATCGCTGCCGATGTCCAGAGCGGACCGGCTCCGTCAGCCTGCACAGTCACGCGCCACCTGCACGTCGTCGAAGGGCAGGAACCTGTCGCCGACGATCTGACCCTGTTCATGCCCCTTGCCCGCGATCAGCACGATGTCGCCCGATTGCGCCATCTCGCACGCGGCCCGGATCGCAGCGCGGCGGTCACCGATCTCGGTCGCGTCCGGTGCACCCGCCAACACCTGTGCGCGGATCGTCGACGCGTCTTCGGTGCGTGGATTGTCGTCGGTGACGATCGCGACGTCGGCGTGGGTTGCGACGACTTCCCCCATCGGCGCGCGCTTGCCGGTATCGCGGTCGCCGCCTGCCCCGAACACGACGATCAGCCGCCCGGCAGCGTGCGGACGCAGCGCGGCGATCGCGGCCTCCAGCGCGTCGGGGGTGTGGGCATAGTCGACATAGACCGGTGCGCCGTTGGGCAGGATCACCGCCCGTTCCAGCCGCCCGCGCACCGGCTGCAAACGCGCCAGCCCGGCCAGCGTCGCGGCGAGCGTACCCCCGGTCGCCAGCACCAGCCCGGCGGCGGTCAGCGCGTTCGCCGCCTGATAGGCACCGATCAACGGCAATTGCACCGTGTGTGCCTGCCCCTCGGCCTCGATCGTCAGCGCCTGTCCCAGCAGGCTCGGCTCGCGCCCGGTCAGGCGCAGCGTATCACCATGTTCGCCGACGGTGATGAGCGCGTTGCCGCGCACGCGCGCCAGATCGATCACGCGGTCGGCATGGGGATCGTCGACCCACACCACCGCCGTACCGTCGTCCGCAAGCATTTCCGCGAACAACCGCAGCTTGGCGGTCAGATAGGTCGCCATGTCGCCATGATAGTCGAGGTGATCGCGGCTGAGATTGGTGAAGGCGGCGGCGCGGACCGGCAGCCCTTCGGTGCGGTATTGCGACAGGCCGTGGCTCGACGCCTCGAACGCGACATGGGTCACCCCCTCGCGCGCCAACCCGGCAACGTTGGACAGGAAAGTGACGATGTCGGGCGTGGTCAGCCCAGTGGTGACGCGTTCATCGGCGGTGGTGACGCCCAGCGTGCCGATCGACGCGGCGTGATGCCCCTGCATCCGCCACAGCTGCCGCACCATTTCGACGGTGCTGGTCTTGCCGTTGGTGCCGGTGACCGCGACGCAGGTAGGCGGGAACGGCGCGAAGAACTGCGCGGCGGCACGGGCAAAGGCCTCTCGCGGGTCGCGCACGGCAATATGGACCGCGCCCTCGACCACGGCTTCGGGTCGGGCGACAACGGCGATCGCCCCGGCGGCAATCGCGGCGGGAATAAAGTCCTCGCCATTCACCCGCGCCCCTTCGAACGCGCCGAAGACGGTGCCCGGTGCAACCTTGCGGTGGTCGATCGCAAAGCCGGTCACGATCTGCGGTTCACCGCCGCCGGTAATCGTCCCTAATTTCATTCCACGTTCGCCAGTTTCTTCGCATCACCCGGCGCGTGCCACAGCAGCCCGCGCAGTCCGACGACGTCGATATCGGCATTGGCGTCGGGAATCACCCCCAACAATGGACCGGTCCGCGAGATGACGCGGCTGACGACCGGCGCGGCGGTCCATGCCGCACTGGTGAAGCCGAACGTCTCCTTCGTCCCCTTCGGGCTGTCGAGCATCGCGATCACGACATAGCGCGGGCGATCCATCGGAAAGACGGCGGCAAAGGTCGATACGTTCACGCGCTTGGAATAGCCGCCATGCGCGCCGACCGTCTCGGCGGTACCGGTCTTCCCACCGACGCGGAAACCGGGGGCTTCGGCCTTCTTGCCCGTACCATCGGTGACGATCAGGCGCAGCAGCCCGCGCATCTTGGCGCTGGTCGCTTCGGAAAACACCCGGCGACCCGTTGGAGCCTGTCCGGGCTTCAGCTTCAGGATCGTCGCCGGACGCCAGATGCCGCCATTGACCAGCGCGGCATAGGCGCTGGCGAGGTGGAGCGGGGTGACGGCAATGCCGTGCCCGAAGGCGGTGGTCATCGTGGTGGTCCGGCCCCAGTATCGCGGCCAGATCGTGCGCGCCTTTTCCAGTTCGATATCGGGCGCGGCATCGAAATGCAGCGAGCGGAACAGCTTTTCCATCCGCGCCTGCCCCATTTCGTCGGCGATACGCGCGGTGCCGATGTTGGACGAATGGACGAGGATTTCGGGGACGTTCATCCAGCGCTTCTGCGCGTGATCGTCGCGGATGCGGAAGCCGCCGACATGCAGGGGCTCGGTCGCGTCATACCGCTTTGACAGCGACGGGACGACACCATCGTCCAGCGCCGCCGCCATCGTCAGCGGCTTGAACGCCGACCCGAGTTCATACACGCCCTGCGTCACCGTATTCATCTGACCGGTGTTCGCGGTGACGTGGTTGGGATTGAAGGTCGGCAGCGAGGTCATCGCGATCACTTCGCCGGTATCGCTGTCGAGGACGACACCGCCCGCGCCGCGCGCCTGGAACACCGCCATCGCATTGGCGAGTTCGCTCTCGAGCGCGGCCTGCACCCGCGTGTCGAGGCTGAGCGCCACCGGACGCCCGCGTTCGGCCGGGTCGATCAGCCGCGCGTTGAGGAATTTTTCCATGCCGCGCACGCCGCGCCCGTCCATGTCAAGATAGCCGAGCGCATGGGCCGCCATCGCACTTTGCGGATACAGGCGTTCGGGTTCCCGGCCCAGCGCGATACCCGGTTCGCCCAGCGCATTCACCGCCTGCACCAGTTCAGGCAGCGCACGACGGCGCAGATAGACGAAGCCGCGATCGAGATTGAGCTGCGCATAATAAAAGGCCGCGTCGTGATCGGGCATCAGCGCGGCGAGCTGTTCGGCCAGTTGCCGCTTGTCGCCGATCACCTTGTCGGGGCGCACCGCGATCGACCAGGCATCGATGGTCCGCGCGAGCGGCGCGCCGTTGCGATCGACCAGATCGCCGCGCAGCGGGACCAGCGCCGATTCCGCCGCGATCGCCGAACGCGGTTCGGCCATGACGGCGAGCAGCATCAACCGCACGAGAATTGCCGCTACCCCTGCCGCGAACAGCAGCATCAGCACCATCAACCGGTAATGGGCGACGTTCACCAGCGTATGCCGCGCGCCATCGGCACGCTGCTGGTTGAGCGAAGGGGCGACGACGACGATCACGGGCGGGCGGCTTCCTTGCGGGCGGAGCGGGCCAGATCGGCCATCGTCGCATCGCTCAGCAGGGTTCGGTCGAGCATCGCCACCGCCCGTGCCTTTGCCGGGATCACATCCGCCCGTGCCGTCTGGACCGGGCCGACCGGCTTCACGTTACGCGCCGGTTCGACCCTGGCAGGCGCGGACGCGGCGACCGGCGCTGCGGCGGCGAGCGCCGGTTCGGGGGCGGGCGCGGCCTCCATCGGCGCGCTGGGCACGACATAGGCGAGCGCGACATTGCCGCCCTCCGTCCGGCCCGGCAGCGACGCCAGCTGATGCTCGCCACCGACATATTGTTCGGCGCGCGGCGCGGCGAGCGACAGCACGTCACCGTTCCAGCGTTCGAGCTGCGCCATGTTGGCGCGGGTATCGAATTCGGTTTCGAGCGATCGGATATCCTGTCGCGCCTGCACGATCGAACGCTCGATCGCCTCGACCCGCCCACGCTCCGCCGCGCCCTGCGAGATGACGAGGTAGAAGGCAGGCGCCATCACACCCAGTGCCACCAGCTTCCCCAATGCTCCGAACCCGAACGCACCCATCACATCGCACTCCCGGTCGAATTCCACGGCGCAGACGCCGTGCGAAGCCCCACGCGCAACGTCGCCGAACGCGCGCGCGGATTGATCGTCACTTCTTCGTCACTTGGCCGCATCGCCTTCGCGATGTCGCCGAAACTGGGCGCCGGCCCCTGCACCACCACCGGGCGGTGCCGCGAACCGGCAGGCATCGCGCCGCCGCGTTCGCGCAGGAAACGCTTCACGATACGGTCCTCGAGGCTGTGGAAGCTGACCACCGACAACCGCCCGCCGGGACGCAGCACCCGCTCCGCCGCGTCGAGCCCGGCGGTCAGCTCGCCCAGTTCGTCGTTCAGGTGGATACGGACCGCCTGGAACGCGCGGGTCGCCGGGTCCTTCTTTTCATGCGGGCGGTGGCCGAGCGCTCGGCGCACGACCGCCGCCAGTTCGCCGGTGCGCGACAGCGGCCGCGCGCCGACGATGAAGTTCGCGACGCGGCGGTGGCGCGGTTCCTCGCCATAGCGGTCGAGCACGTCCGAAATCTCGGCCTCGTCGGCCGTGTTGAGCCATTCGGCCGCCGTCATGCCTTCGCGACTCATTCGCATGTCGAGGGGGCCATCCGATTGAAAGGAAAAGCCTCGATCGGCCTGATCGAGCTGCATCGAGGACACGCCGATATCCATCACGACCCCGTCGACCGCGTCAATGCCGCGCGCCGCCAATTCGCCGGCCATCGCCGAAAAAGGCGCCTCGATCAGCAGCAGCCGGTCGCCGGCTTCGTCGAGCAGCGGCCTGGCAGCGACGTGCGCGGTCGGATCGCGGTCGAACGCGATCACCCGCGCGCCGGCGGCGAGCATGGCACGCGTATAGCCGCCCGCACCGAACGTGGCGTCGACATGGGTTTCGCCCGGCTGGATCGCGAGCGCCGCGACCGCCTCGGCCAGCAGCACCGGAATGTGGGGAGCGGCGGTCATTGCAGCCCCTTCTCTTCCATCAGGAATTCGCACAGTTCGCGCGTGTCCGCGTCGATGTCGGTATCGGCGATCAGGGTGAACGGGTCCCAGATGTTGAAGGTGTCGCCGCGCCCGTGAAAGAACGCCCATTTGTCGATCTTTGCCCGGCGACGATAGAAGGTCGGCAGCACGAAGCGCCCGGCACTGTCGAACGGCGCCGATTCGAGGTTGCCGAACGCCTTGCCCGCGACATTGTAATCGGTGTCGACATCCTCGTCGCTGCCTTGCGGCCGGCGCGAGTACAGGATCTTGGGCCATGCGGTGTCGAACGCGCTGAGGCAGACATGCTTGCCGTGACGCTTGATGAGCAGTTCGCGGGCGTCGGCATTCTTCTCCAGCACCGAGCGCAGCTTGGCAGGCACTGCGACGCGACCCTTCGCGTCGACCGCCTGTAGCCCATAGCTCAGGTAGAGTTCCCTGTCCGACACATCGCCCCTGTTCGGTCACGCAGGAGAAGCGTCGCGCCCGGCAAATACGCGCCGCGCGAGAAGATTCGACGATCCCAGGACCTGCCCCCTGTGACGGTTAAGGAAGTATCAAAACTAGATGTGGGTCACAATGGGCGAAGTTGGGTGAGGATGGGATTTTACCCCACCGTCGGGTCGATTCATGGGGCGTACGTTGTTTGTTCTTCAACGTTTTTTCGCGTCGCCGGGCGCAGGGATGGGAGCGTACCCCGTTCGGGGTAGAGCGCGGTGCGCGGTGGATACGAATGGGTGATCCGAGAGAGGCTGGCCCGTGCACACCAGCTCGACCCCGGACAGGATCGCTGGCTCCTCCGCCACGTTGGCGGCGGCGAACGACTGCCGTCAGGATAGCGATTCGCGCGGCTGACGTTGCCGACGCGACCGGGGTTCAGCGCGGTTCGGGGGACGTCGCGTTATCGCCCGGCGCGGTGCCGGGTGAGATACCCAGTTCGGCGAGCGGCTCGTCGGGATTGCTGGCGGCGAGATTGGCGAGCGCGGCATTCGCCGAACCCTCGACGGTCGCGACGTCCTCGCCGATGGGCGGTTCGTCGATGGCGGAGCGGAACAATGCGCTGGCGAGCACGATCAGAAACACGACCAGCACGAGACCGGTCGCGCCGACGCGCAGGCGTTGCAGCAGTTGCGATTGATCGGACCGTGGCAACATTCGCAGGCTTGTTAGGCCGAAGTCTCTGCGCTGTCGACCACCAACCCCTTCGCCATTAACCATTCGGGATTGTACAGCGTCGAGAGGTACCGAAAGCCGGTGTCGCACAGGATGGTCACGACGCGGCTGCCCGGCCCCAGTTGTCGCGCGAGCAGCACCGCGCCCGCGACGTTGATGCCGGACGACAGGCCCAGACACAGCCCTTCCTCGGCCAGCAGGCGGCGGACCCAGAGCATGCCTTCGGCGTCCGATACGCGGAACTGGGTGTCGATCGGCGCGCCGTCGAGATTGGCGGTGATCCGCCCCTGCCCGATTCCTTCGGCGACCGACGATCCTTCCGATCGCAATTCACCATGGGCGTAATAATCGTAGAGCGCCGCGCCGTGCGGGTCAGTCAGCGCGATGGTGACCGATTCGTCCTTTTCCTTCAGACCCAGCCCGACCCCGGCCAGCGTCCCGCCGGTCCCGGCCGCGCAGGTGAAGCCATCGATCCGCCCGTCCATCTGCTCCCAGATTTCGGACGCGGTGCCGGTGATGTGGGCACGACGGTTGGCGATATTGTCGAACTGGTTAGCCCAGATCGCGTTCGGCGTTTCCTCGGCGATCCGCCGGCTGGTGTGCACGAAATGGCCGGGGTTCGAATAGGGCGCAGCCGGGACCAGCACCAGCTCGGCCCCGAGCGCGCGCAACGTGTCCATCTTCTCGCGGCTCTGCGTCTCGGGCATGACGATGATCGTGCGATAGCCCTTGGCATTGGCGACCAGCGCCAGACCGATGCCGGTATTGCCCGCCGTCCCCTCGACGATCGTCCCGCCCGGCTGAATGAGGCCGCGCGCCTCGGCATCCTCGACGATCGACAGCGCGGCGCGATCCTTCACGCTGGCACCGGGATTGGCGAATTCGCACTTGGCGAAGATTTCCGCCCCGGCGGCCTCGCTCGGCCCTTTCAGGCGGACGAGGGGCGTGTTGCCGATCAGAGCGAGGGTGTCATGGGCGGTATGCATGGCTTGCAGATGGCCCGGACCGCGCACCGGGGCAAGCCGGCGGTGCGGTAGAATGGATTGGTCGCGGGCAATGGGGGCTTTGCGCCTACCCCGCCAACGCGTCGACCAGTGTCTTCACCTTTGCCTGCCGCCACTGCGGCAACGGCGCAACCAGCCAATAACCCTGTCGCCCACCCTTCGGTTCGCCGACCACCGTTACCCGTCCGGCGGCGATATCGCCGCGCGCGAGCAGTTCGGGCACCGTCGCCCGTCCCAGTCCCGCCACCGCCGCGTCGATCGCAAGGCCGGCATCCGCGACCCGGACCAGCGCCGACGCATCCTCCGGCTCGCAACCAGCCCAGCCGATCCGCGTATCGGCGCCGCCGCCGGCGCGTTCGATGGTGACCATGCCGTCCGATTCGAGCGCCTCGCCCTCATGCGCGCCCGGCCCGTCGCCCCAGCGGATGGCGAGGTCGAGATTGGCTTCGGTAAAGTCGATCGCATCGTCGGACGCGACGAGGGCGAAGCGGAGTTCCGGGTCGGTCGTCGCGATCCGCGACAGGCGCGGCAACAACCATTTCTGGGTAAGGTCACGCGGCGCTGCGATGGTCAGCGACTTCGACGACTGGCCCGCCTGCATCGCGCGGACCGCCTCCTCGAATTGCAGGAAGCCGCCGCGCAGCGCGACCAGTCCGGCCTCCCCCTCGGGCGTCAGCTCCAGACCACGGGTGGTGCGCCGGAACAGGACCACGCCCAGCGTATCCTCCAGCGCACGGACCTGCTGCCCGACCGCCGCCGGCGTCACCGCCAGTTCGTCGGCGGCGCGGGTGAACGACAGGTGCCGCGCGGCGGCATCCAGCACGCGCAGACCGTTCAGCGGGAGGTGCGTCCGCTTCATGCTCCGACCGCCGGTGCCAGCAGCGCAAAACGCGGAATCGCCACGTCGAACGTGTCCCCGTCATCGGCGAGCATCTGGTAGCTGCCCTGCATCATGCCGCTCGACGTCGAGAGCGGACAACCCGACACATAATCGAAGCTGCCGCCCGGTTCGATCACCGGGAGTTCGCCGATCACGCCCTCACCCTCCACGCTGTGCCGTTCGCCGCGTCCGTCGGTGATGATCCAGTGGCGGGTCAACAGCTGGACAGTACGCTCCGACCCGTTTTCGATGCGGATGTGATAGGCCCAGAACCAGCGGCCCTGTGCAGGCTGCGACTGTTCGGGCAGAAAGGTCGCCGATACCCGCACCGCGATGCCGGCGGTCGTCGCCTCGTGCGGGAACAGCGCCTTCATAAGGCGACCGCGTGCAACGCCTGATCCAGATCGGCGATCAGGTCTTCGGGATCTTCCAGCCCGACATTGATGCGGATCATCCCTTCGGAAATTCCCATCTCGATCCGTTTTTCCTCGGCCACGCCCGAATGGGTGGTCGAGGCCGGATGCGTCATCAGCGAGCGCGAATCGCCGATATTGTTCGAGATATCGATGAGGTGCAGCGCATCGAGCAGGCCGTGCGCCTGCTGCCGACCGCCATCGAGTTCGAACGAGAAGATCGGCCCGGCCATCTTCATCTGGCGCATGCACAGCGCGTGCTGCGGATGGCTGGGCAGGCCGGGTGCGTTGATCTTCGGCACGCGCTGTTCGAGGAAGCTCGCAACCTTCAGCGCGTTCTCCGACTGGCGCATCACGCGCAGGTCGAGCGTTTCCAGCCCCTTCAACACCACCCACGCGTTGAACGCGCTGAGCGTCGGCCCGGTATTGCGCGTAAACGGCAGCAGCACGTCGTCGATGAACGCCTTCGTCCCGCACACCGCCCCGGCCAAGACGCGGCCCTGCCCTTCCATCAGCTTGGTCGCGCTATAGGCGACGACGTCCGCACCGAACTCCATCGGCCGTTGCAGCGCCGGGCTGGCAAAGGCGTTGTCGACGACGGTGACGATCCCTCGCTCGCGCGCCGCCGCACAGATCGCGGCCAAATCGGCGACGTCCATCGTGGGATTGGCCGGCGTCTCGAAGAACCAGACCTTCGTATTGGGGCGGCTGGCCTCGATGAACGCCTGTGTGTCGCGCGCATCGACAACGTCGGTCTCGATCCCGAATTTCGGCAGGAGCGTGTCGGTCAGCCAACGGCACGATCCGAAGGCCGCACGGCCCCCGACCAGATGGTCGCCCGCCGACAATTGACACAACAGCGACGCCGTCATCGCCGCCATGCCGGTCGCCATCGTCCGGCAAGCCTCGGCACCTTCCAGCAGAGCGATCCGTTCTTCCAGCATCTCGACGGTCGGGTTCTGCAACCGCGAATAGGTCATACCGACCTGCTCACCGGCAAAGCGCGCGGCGGCATCGCCCGCGCACTCATAGGCATAGCCCGAGGTCAGGAACAACGCCTCCGACGTTTCGCCATATTCGCTGCGCGCGGTGCCACCGCGCACGGCCTGCGTTGCGGGACGCCAGTTGGCGGTGATGCTGCGGTCTTGTCCGGTCTTGCGCTTCATGCGGGGGTCTTTGCGCGCTCGTCGCCGAAATTTCCAGAGGAGATGCGGGTCGCGAGCGATGCTGGACCCGGTACGCTCGCGACCGTATCAGGCGACGATGCGTTCCGTTCTCAATGTGCATCGTTCGATCCTCGGCCAACCCTGGCGCTGGCGGGGGCTGGCGGGCGATGTCTGCGACGAAGGTTTCGTCGCCGAAGACCTGGTAACCCGTATCCTGCTGGCACGCGGTTGCCCGCGCGACGGGCTGGACGCGCACAAGACGCCGAGCATCCGGGCGTTCATGCCCGACCCGTCGATCTTCCGCGACATGGACCGTGCCGCCGACCGGCTCGCCGATGCGGTGGTCGCGGGCGAACCGGTCGCGATCTTTGGCGATTACGATGTCGACGGGGCAACGTCGGCCGCGTTGCTGGTGCGGCTGTTGCGCGATCTGGGCCTCGCCGCCCGCCCCTATATCCCCGACCGGCAGCTGGAGGGCTATGGCCCCAATGCCCCGGCGATGCTGCGACTGGCAGGCGAAGGTGCGACGCTGATCGTCACCGTCGATTGCGGGGCGCAGGCGTTCGACGCGCTCGCCGCCGCGCGCGATGCCGGGGTCGATGTGCTGGTGGTCGATCACCATCAATGCACGACGCAACTGCCGCCGGCACTGGCGGTGGTGAACCCCAACCGCCTCGACGAAGGCGAAGGCGCGGCGCACGGCCATCTGGCGGCAGTGGGCGTTGCGTTCCTGCTGGGCGCGGCATTGCTGCGGACGTTGCGGGCGCGGGGCTTTTTCGTGGGCCGGGCCGAACCGCGTTTGCTCGACCTGCTCGACCTCGTGGCGCTTGGCACGGTTGCCGACGTCGCGCAATTGCGGGGCTTGAACCGGGCATTCGTCGCGCAGGGGCTGAAGGTCATGGCAGGGCGGCGCAATATCGGCCTCGCCGCGCTGATCGAGGCGTCGCGCCTGACCCGCGCACCGACCTGTACCGATCTCGGCTTTGCGCTGGGGCCGCGCATCAATGCCGGCGGTCGGGTCGGAAAATCGGACCTCGGCGTCCGCCTGCTCACCACGCAGGACCCGGAGGAAGCGCGGGCACTTGCGGTCGAACTCGACCGGCTGAACGAGGAACGCCGGCTGATCGAGGGCGATGTCCAGGCGGAGGCCGATCAGGCGGCGCGGGCGCAGGACTCGCGTGGCTGCGTGGTCGTGTCCGGCCGCGGCTGGCATCCGGGCGTCATCGGCATCGTCGCCGGACGGTTGAAGGAAAAGCTCGGGCGGCCGGTACTGGTCGTCGCGATCGACGAACATGGCGTCGGCAAGGGATCGGGCCGCTCGATCCCCGGCGTCGACATGGGCGCGACGATCCTTGCCGCGAAGGAGCTGGGGCTGATCGACGCGGGCGGCGGCCATGCGGCGGCGGCGGGGGTGACGGTGGCGGAGGCGTCGATCCCTGCACTCGCCGATTTCCTGCACGCGCGCATGGCCGAGCCGGTCGAGCGCGCTCGCGAGGACCGCGCGCTGCTGGTCGACGCGGTGCTGGCCCCCGGCGGGGTCAGTCCGTCGCTGATCGAAGCGCTGGAGGCCGGCGGCCCGTACGGCATGGGCTGGCCCTCCCCCCGCGTCGCGGCCGGGCCGGTGCGGATCGTGAAGGCGGACATCGTCGGCAACGGCCATGTCCGCGCGATCCTGACCGGCGACGACGGCCGCAGGTTCAAGGGGGTGGCATTCCGCCAGGCCGAAACCGATCTCGGCGTGGCGCTGCTCGGGGCACCGCCGCATCGCAAGCTGTGGCTGGCGGGCCGCGCCAAGCTCGACGACTGGGGCAGCCGCCCGGCGGCCGAACTGCACATCGACGACATGGCGTGGGCGGATTGATAGAAAAATGCGAAAGTGTGTTGACCGATTGCGAACCCTCCCCTAACAGCCCGTCCACGCCTTCACGGCCCCTTCGTCTAGCGGTTAGGACGCGGCCCTTTCACGGCTGAAACACGGGTTCGATTCCCGTAGGGGTCACCATCCGGCATGGGTGGTACGGTAATCCAATCCACCCGTTGATGTCACTGGTCGCACAGTTCGCGGCCGGGCATGAGCGTGGCGTACAGCAGGCTACGCGTTGTCGACCGGCTTACAACGACCGGACCATGGGCTGCAGTTCTCTCGTCACAACGTTGGTTCGACCGGAAGTTGATGACGTTGCGCTCCGGCGTTCTGACTAAAACACGCCCTTCGCCCAAGCCGTGCAATCGATCGACTGCGCCCCGTCCATTGTGGCGATCGTCAGCGATAGGGCGCGGTGTATCAGCGGCGCAGGCATCCCGATCACCGGCGGACGGACGTTCCTGCCACGGCGTTACTGACGACGACCGGTCAGGTCGTCGTCACCCAACCGAGGCGGAGCGCACCCCCGGCATTGCCCTCCACCGCAGCACCCCCACGACTGACGATCCCCCGTGCAACCGCGCGCCGCTGGCTGGCGCTGCCGCCATCGACCGATATCTGCCGCGCCAACCGGCTCGATCCCCATGCCGCCGCATCAAGTGCATCACTGTCGATCACGCCCGCATCGATCGCCACGGTCGGTAACGGGGTATCGGGCGGCGGGGCGAGCCGTACCTGCCATGATGCGAGCGTCCCCCCGGCGCGTGCCTCCAGCGCCCGGTACCCGGCCATGCCGAGACCCGGCAGCGCTGCGGCAGCGGCCTCGATCGTACGGCTCGCCGAATCGACCCGCGCCGACGCGGCGTCGCTACCCGCGATCAGCGCAAGGTCAGCGAGCGCGCGCTGCTGTTCCCGGTCAGGATCAGACGTCGTCGTTCCGGCACGCGCGATCTGCGCTGCCTCGACACCGCCCGCATCCGGGTCGACGCGCAACTGGTCGACGTGCAGGTCGATCCGCCGCCCCAAGCGCTTTTGCAGATCGGCGGCGAGGACGCGATCCGCCTGTGGGTCGAGCCTGGGGGTCAGCACGACCGCACGGACCCGGATCGGTGTCGCGGCATAATCGATATCGAGTTGTCCCAGCCGCGATGCGTCGGGAAAGCGTTCGCGGATCGTATCGCGGACCTGTCGCTGGGCGACCGCTTCGAACGCGATCTGGCGCAGGCCGGCACCAAGCGGAACCGACAGGACGCCCAGCGCGACGATGAACAGCAGCAACTGCCAACCGGTATGCTGCGGCGACAAATGGCTGCCGAACCCATAGACGCGCGCGACCAGCGCCGCGGTCAGGGCGATGGTGATGGCGTTGGTCAGGAACAGCAACAACGCCCCGGAGAACACCGTCCAGTTCCACGTCGCGATGCCGAAACCGACCACCGCGAGTGGCGGCATCAGCGCAATGGCGATGGCGACCCCGACCACCGCGCCGCCCCGGCCACGGATCAACGCATAGGCGCCCGCGACGGCCGACAGCAGCGCGACGAGCAGATCGAACAGGGTTGGCCGGGTCCGCCCGGCGATCTCGCTGGTGATCGTCTGGATCGGGGACAGGCTGACCAACACCACCGACAGCGCCACCGCGATCGCCGCGCCGGCCGCCAGCGCGATCGCCGCCCGCCGGATTTCGCGCGTGTCGAGCGTGGCGATCCCGAACCCCAGGCCGATGATCGGCATCATCAGCGGCGACAACAGCATCGCGCCGATCAATACCGCGACCGACGGCATCAGCAGGCCCAGCAGCGAGATCGCCGCCGATATCACGATCAGAAACGCATACCGTCCCGTCCAGCCCGAATCCTCGGCGATCTGGCGCAGCACCGCGTCGTGATCCACGCCACCGACCACCCACATCGACCACCAGCGGCGTGCCCTGCCCCGACCGTCTGTCGTCGTTGCCGTCATTCCTTCCGTTCTCCCGCCCGCTCGAACCGCAACGATGCAACGTGCGATGCGGCATAACGTCGCACGGGCGATCCCGGTCGAACAGACACGTTGTCGTTGCGCTCAGCGCCCGTCCAGCGTCAGCAACGCGACGCCCTGCCGCGGTAGCAGGACGGTGACCGACCGCCCGCCCCGGCCGTTGGCGGTCGACGACACCGCCTCTTCCTGCATCTTCGAAGCTGCTTCCAACCGGGCATATTGCTTTTCGTCGGGCGACTGCGGCGAGCCCATGCGCTGCCACGCGGTGAAGGCGTTGGCGTGGCTGCCATCGACCCGCCACAGCCGTGCCGGTCCCGCCTTCGCGCCGGCGATGTCGAGCTTCACCTGCGCGACCGGACCTGCGACGTCGTCGTCGTGATAATGCCAGAGCAGCACCGCGATCTGCCCGTCGGGCGTCCGCGTCGCCAGCGCCCCGATATCGGCTTGCCCGCGCACCCCGTCCTTGACGACGGCATCCAGCGGCACCTGCGCGCTGCTGGTCGCGGCGATGCGTTCCGGGCCCATCTTTGCGAACATGCGGAAAATGTTGAGCACCGGCAGGTCGACCCCGTTGGTCGACAGCTGTCGATACCCGGCGAACCACGGCTGATCCTCGAATTCGAACGACCATGACAGGATGCCGTCGATCGTCACCTTCCGCCTGGCGGCAAGGTCCCAGATGCGCGCGAAACTGGCGGCGGTGTAGCTCGAATACATCGTGCCATTGCGATAGGCGTTTTGCTGTCCCGGACAGGCCGCACATCCCTCCGGATCGCTTTCGCCGATCACGATCGGTTTGGTGGCCAGTGCCGGGAAACCGGCAACCTTGGCAAATCCTCGGTCGACATTGCGCAAATGGGTCGACAGCCCCATGCGGACATGGCCGTCGACGAAGCTCGGCGCGCCCTTGGCATGGAAGGACAGGAAATCGGTCGGCGTGCCGGTCCGGCCGGTGACGTAATTCTGCCCGGAAGCTACGTGGCGCAAGAAGCCGTCCATGAATTCGCCCGCCGCCGCGACATCGGGACCGCCGACTTTCGCGGTCGGCAGCGCGCGGCGGACGGCGTAGATCGCGAAGTCGTGCAGCTTGTTGAATTCCTCCGGCGATGCCTGCCAGTAGAATTTCGAATCCGGTTCGTTCCAGACTTCGAAATACCAGCGGTTCACCTCGTCCGCGCCATAGCGTTCGACGTTATGCCGGGTCCATTGATAGACCAGTTCGGCCCATTTTTCGTAGCTGTCCGGCGGATAGGTCCATCCGGTCGCGATCAGCCGATAATCGAACCCCGGTCGCCAGCTATGCTGGTAGGGCGTGCCCTTGGGCGCGGTCGACAATGCTTCGGGCATGAACCCGATCTGGAGATAGGGGCGGACGCCGCGCGCCAGATAGGTGTCGATGATGTTGTCGACGATCGTCCAGTCATAGATCGGCTTGCCGTCCGGCCCCTCGGTATAGGCGTTGGTGCTGCCCCATTTGAACGCCGCCGTGCCGTCACCGGTGCTGAGCAGGTTGTGCGCGCGGAAGAACACCTCGCCACGCTTCAGGTCGCCCAGTTCGACCAGCAATTTGCGCCCGTCCTTCATCGTCGCGTAATTGGGCTCGTCCGCACCGAAGAAACGCCACGCAGGCGGCAGCGGCCCCAAAGACTTGCGGGCGTCGACGATGACCGAAACGTCGCGGACCGGCACAGGCGCAATAGCCTCCGCCGGTGGCGTCTGCGCCATTACGACCGTGCCGGACAGCGATGCTGCGGCCAGAGCCGTGAGTGCGGCAAATCGGATCATGGCCCTCTCCCTTGTACGATCTTGCTCGAGCCTTCTCGCGGGTTTTGCCTGAGCTTGCCTCTACTCCTGCAATTTTCCGTGCAGCTGCAAGCTTAAAGTGCGAAGCGCGCTTACCGGGATCGCGACGCAGGCTGTTGACTTTGAACGGGCGACGTCGCCCTTTCAGCCCCGACGCGGTCGTGCCCGCTCCCTTGCCCGAAAGGCGATTTGTGCTGCGATTTTCCCTGCTTTGCTTTGGCACCGCGCTGCTGACCGGCTGCGGCGCGACGGACGCCGTTCAGAATGCGACCGCATCGGTACCCCCTGCGGCCGCGCCGCTCAATTATGGTGAGTCGACGCCGGCCACGACCAAGCCGTTCAAGACCAGCACCGTCGCGACGTTCGACAATCCATGGGCGCTGGCATTCCTGCCCGATCAGCGGATGCTGGTGACCGAAAAACCAGGTCGGCTCTGGCTGGTAACGGCGGCGGGTACCAAGACTGCGGTCGCGGGCGTGCCAACGGTCCATTTCGAAGGACAGGGCGGACTGTTGTTCGTCGCGACCTCGCCGACCTTTGAGCAGAGCCGGCAAATCTATCTGACTTATTCCGAACCGGGCGAAGGCGGCGACGGACTGGCGCTGGCGCGAGCGACGCTGGACGCGACCGGTGGGCAGCCGGCGTTGCGTGACGTACAGGTCCTGTGGCGACAGTTGCCACGCGGAGCCGGCGGGCAGTTTGGTGGCTATATCGCCTTCTCGCCGGACGGGCAGTATCTGTTCCTGACCTCGGGCGAGCGGCAGCGTTTCACCCCGGCGCAGGACCCCGATCAGGCGCTGGGCAAAATCCTGCGCCTGACGCTCGACGGCAAGCCGGCCCCGGGCAACCCGCTGGCTGGCAAGGCCGGCGCGACGACGATCGGCATCATCGATCCGCCTGAAAATACCGGTGCGGCGGGAAAGGCCGCGGTGCGCAAGGCGCAGATGCCGCCCCCCAATCTGACGCCCGCCGAAACATGGTCGACCGGCCATCGCAATCCCTATGGTCTCGCCTTCGACGCGCAGGGGCGGTTGTGGGAGACCGAGATGGGACCGAAGGGCGGCGACGAGCTGAACCTGATCGACGCCGGCGGCAATTACGGCTGGCCGGTGGTGTCCTATGGCAAGAATTACGACGATACGCCGATCGCCTCGCCCGCCGGCAACGGGAAGTTCCATCAGCCCGCACTCTACTGGACGCCAGTGATCGCACCGGCAGGGCTCGCCTTTTATGACGGCCGCATGTTCCCGCAGTGGCGCGGCTCCGCCTTTGTCGGTGGGCTGGCCGCGACCGCGCTGGTCCGGATCGCGTTCGAAGGCACGACCGCGCGCGAGGCGGAACGCTGGGACATGGGCGCACGCATCCGGGCGGTCATGGCGGGGCCGGACGGTGCGCTATGGCTGCTGGAGGATGGAAGCGACGGGCGTCTGCTCCGGCTGACCTCGCCAAGGGCGGGGTGACGCCAGACGCTCACGCAACGGTGGAGAGCCGTTCAGCCGCGGGTGGTTCGCGACGCCTGTGCCGTGCTGATGCTGGCGAGCATCGTTTCATATTGATCGGTGTTGAAGCCGGCGTCGAAGAATGCCGCGAGTTCGTGGACCGGAACGGCATAGCCGCGGTGCCAGCTGAGCACCGCCATGCGGCGCAGCGCCTCCAGCTTCGGATCGGCCAGATTGGGATCGCGGCGGCGGGTACCGAAGACGCGGCCAAGCGCGATCGACAGCGGCGACGGTTCGCGCAGCGACGCCATCCGGTCGCGTTGCGCCAGGGCGACGACCGACCATTCCAGCGCGGTCAGGCCGGTCGGGGTCGGTTCGACGATAACGGGCGCGACAATGGCAGGTGCGGCGGCGGGGGTGGCGAACAGCGTGTCGCCGGAGAAATCGACATAGGCCATGAGAAATCCTCCCTTGGGTTCAAAGGCATCCAGCAGCGGGCGCACGAGGGCGACCGCCAAAGCCCCCCTTTCGGAGCCGAGACGCTGGTGCGGGGACGCAGATCGCCGACGCCGGCGACGCGGAGGTCGAGCGGAAGCAGTCTGCGGGTCGTAAAGTTGATGAAGGTTACACGTACCGCCGAATTACGGGGCGGTCACGACGCGACGTCAGGTTCGGGCACAGCAGCATCCTTGCGAGCGCCGGGACACCAGTGCGATGCCCTCTTCTATACTGACCGGTATATTAAGCGGCGATCGGTCCGTCAACGCCTTTTGTACCGATCGGTAGAATAATTCTACAAAGCCGGCCACATCAGCAGGCTGGTATCGACGATGCGTTCAAGGTCGGCGCGGGTCGCGCCCGATCCGGCCTGTACCGCCATTCCTTGCACGATCGCGTAGAGATAGCTGGTCAGCCCATCGATATCGACGTGACCCGGCAGGTCGCCGTCGCGCTTGGCCTGTTCGAAACGCTCGACCAACGCCGCCTGCGACGAGGCACGGCGCTGCATTACATCGGCCTTGATCGACTCCGCTTCGGCACCGCACGCGGTCGCGCTGATGACGCCGAGGCACCCTTTCGGATCGCAACTGCTCATCTGCGCATCGATCGCACCGCGCATCAGCCGTTCGGCGACGGCACGCGCGGTCGGCTGGCGCAGCGCCTCGCGCATATATTCCAGCTTTTCGGATTCGTAGAGTTCGAGCGCCTTGTGGAACAACGCTTCCTTGTTGCCGAACGCCGCGTACAGGCTGGGTTTGGTGATCCCCATCGCCTCGGTCAGGTCGCTCATCGAAGCGCCTTCATACCCCTTCGACCAGAAGACGCCGAGCGCGGCCGCCAGCGCCTTGTCGACGCAGAACTCGCGGGGCCGGCCCTTGGCGGCAATCGTCAACGTCTTTTCCATAACGAACGGTACATATTCTATTCGGGCCGTGGCGCAAGGGGAGTCCCGATCGACGGGCGCGGACAAGCTGCCGGCGATCGACGATCCGCCATCGACCGTCAGCGGCGCCCCGGGGCGGGGCGTCGCCGATCGTCAGGCCGTTTCGATCCCCCGCGCCCGGTCGAGGGTGACGCGGTGGCGGGCGACGACCTGCCGATCGAACGGTTTGGCCATCACCGTCGACACCGCGACATGCTCCGCGACCGCGGCATCGGGGGTGAGCGTCAGCAGCGTATAGCCCTTGTGATCCTGATCGCAGAACACGACCTCGCGGTTCGCCTCGGCGATATACTCGCCGATGCCCGGCAGCACCGCGCCGAACGACGGGCTGGAGATCGCGGTGCAGCCGAATTCGGCCGCGACCAGCCGCCCACCATCGTCGTACAAATCGTTCGACCATGCGGCATGGCTGTCGCCCGCCAGCACGATCGGCCGGCTGCCCGCCCGCCGGAACGACTGGTACAGCCGTTCGCGCGCCGGCGGATAGCCATCCCACGAATCAAGGTTGAACGGCGCGCCCGCACGATAGCCCGCAATCGCGGCGGTCATCCGCGCCCGCCAGGCATCGGACAGCTTCGCCATGGTCGCCGCGAACCGCTCCGCCCCCATCAGCTTCGGCAGGTCCGGTCCGTCGATCCGCGCCATCACCACCTGATTGCCCAACAACTGCCACGGCTTGCCGGCCTGAACCGACCGGGCCAGCGTCTCCTCCAGCCAGCGTTGCTGGGTCGCGCCCAGCAATTCGCGGTCGGGCCGGGCGCGGGCAGCAAGGACCGCCGCGACCTCGTCGGGTTCGCGAGTGTCGCCCTTGAACGCCACCTGCTGCGATCGGGCGAGCAGTCGCGTTTCGACCATGGCCAGCGTGGCGAGAGCGCCGAATTCGAAGCTGCGATAGATCGCCTCGCGCCCCAGTCCGCGGCGCGATTCGCGGATCGGCATCCATTCGAAATAGGCCTGCATCGCCACCGCTTTGCGCGCGCCCCAGTCGCCCTCGGTCGCGGGATCGTGGTTCTCGGCACCGCCGACCCAGTCGTCATTGGCGACTTCGTGATCGTCCCACACGCAGATGAAGGCGGCACGGGCATGGGCCGCCTGCATATCGGGATCGTGCTTCACCTGTGCATGGCGGCGACGATAATCGTCGAGACTGACGATCTCGTGCGACGGATCGGGCAACCGGTCGAGCTTGCGCCCGATGTCCGCGCCATATCCGTCCGCGCCATATTCATAGATATAGTCGCCGAGATGCACGACCGCATCGAGCCGCGGCAACGCCGCCATGTCGGCATAGGCGTTGAACAGCCCGCCCGGATACAACTGGCACGACGCCACCGCGATCGTCAGCCGGTCGACGCGCCCCCTGGGCAGTGTCCTGAACCGCCCGACCGGTGAACGCGCCCCGTCCGGACCCGCGAACCAGAACCAATAGTCGCGCCCCGCTGCCAGCCCTGACACCTCGACCTTCGCCGTATGGTCCGCCGCCGCCCGCGCGGTGATCTTGCCCGACCGGAGGGGCTTCGCATCGGGGCCATCAGCGACATGCCATTCCAGCGCCACGTCGCCTCCCCCGTCCACGACCGTGGCGCGGGTCCATAACACCGCCCCGTCCGCCGCCGGATCGCCGCTGGCGATGCCGTGGTCGAACCGCGCCGTGCGCGCGGTCGCCGCCGTGGCGAACCCCGGCAGGGCCAGTCCCGCGCCGCTGCCCAGCAGTGCCAGCGCCCCGCGCCGTCCGATCGTCGTCATAGGAAGGGTCCTGTTCGTAAAGGGGTCAGAATCACACCGTCCGCTGCGCGACTAGAACACGCGGCTGAACGGCGATGAGGGAGGGAATGCCGAAGCCGCCGCCGGTACTGCGGGCGTCGAAGTTCGATATCCGGCGCGGAGACGGCGCCTGCGCCCGTCAGTGAACCGGATACCAGCAGGCCCGCGAAGAGAGGGCCATGCGAAACCGAAACCATGGAAGCTCCCTTTCTACAGGGGCAAGCCATTGGCGACGGTTGATGAAGCTCCCGCGACGTCGTCGTGACGCGGGTGTTACAGATGCCGGTTTAGCGCGGCGCGTCCTCGCGATAGGCGAAATATCGGAAATCGGCGGGCGTGCCCTGCCCCGACATGTCCTGACACGCCATGCCGACGAACGCGCCGGTAAAGTTCGGCAGGCCGGTGATCGTCGCTTCGTCGGACAGGAGGCTGGCGTCGAACACCTCGTCCAGCCATTGCCAGTCTGCTGATCCCGTCGCGCGAAAGGCGAAGCGCAGCCGTTCGTGATCGACCTCGGCGCGCAGTTCGATCGGGCCGGCGGGTACGGCGATCGGCATCGATGCCCGGCTGCGCCCCTCGCCGATCGGTTCGACCGACAGGACCTGCAACCGGCGTTGTCCGGCATCGTCGGCGGTCAGGTGCAGGAAATGGAATTTGGTCGAATTGTAATAGCAGACCAGTCCGGCGGCCTGCTGGAAATTGGTCGGGGTGAAATCGACCTCGGTCTCGGCGGTGTAGCAGAATGCCTGTTGCCGGCGGGCGACCAGCGCCTGTTCGAAATGGCTGCCGATCGTTTCGCGGCCGTGGAGGCGGAGATGGCCGGGCCGTGCGAACAGGCTGAACAGGCGGTCGGGATAGGGGGTACGCAGCCACTGAAACGGTTCGGGCAGGTCCGGGCCGTCGAACGTATCGCACCGGTCGACGATGGGCGCTTCGGTCGCGACGCCCGGCACCGCCGCCTGTGGCAGCGCGGGTCGCAGCCAGCCGTCCGCGCCCCACATCATCGGCTGGATCGCCGTTTCGCGCCCCAGCACGCAGCGATCGCTATCGGGCAGCGGACGGCCGCATAGATAGGCGAGCCATGTCTCCCCGGTGGGTGTTTCGACCAGATCGCCATGGCCGGTGCGTTGCAGCGGCAGGTCGGGCCGGCCGCGCGCGGTCAGGACCGGGCCATCGGGATGGACGTCATAAGGGCCGAACAGGTCGCGTGAACGGGCCATGACCACCGCATGGTTACGTTCGGTACCCCCCTCGGCGACGAGCAGGTGATACCAGCCGTCCCGCTTGTACAGGTGCGGCCCTTCGGTGAAGCCGAGCGATGTCCCTTCAAAGATGGTGCGGCGTTCGCCGGTCAACCGCCCGGTGGCGAGGTCCATCTGCTGCACCACGATCCCGGCGAAGCGTTTGCGGTCGGAGCGGTGATCCCACAGCATGTTGAGCAGCCAGCTGCGCCCGTCCTCGTCATGGAACAGGGCGGGGTCGAAGCCGCTGCTGTTGAGATGCACCGGATCGGACCAGTCGCCATCGATCCGGTCGCTCCACACCCAGTAATTGTGGAAATCGCGCAGCGACGCGCCCTTGGCCCCGTCGACGGTGGTGCGACCGTAACGCTTCACGTCGGTGAAGATCAGGTGGAAGCGACCGTCGGCATAGCTGAGGTCGGGTGCCCAGACCCCACAGGAATCGGGGTTGCCGCGCATGTCGAGCTGGCCGGGGCGGCGCAGCGGCCGGGCGACGAGCCGCCAGTAGGCGAGGTCGCGCGAATGATGGATCTGCACGCCCGGAAACCATTCGAAGGTCGAGGTGGCGATGTAATACTCCTCGCCGACGCGGACGATCGACGGGTCGGGATTGAACCCGCGCAGGATGGGATTGCCGATGGTCATACGGACTTTCGTATCAGGGTCCACAGCAGCGCGGCACCGACGAGGTCGAGCAGCCCGAGCAGGATGAAGAAGGGTTGATAGCCGACGCTGTCGACCATCGAGCCGAGCACCAGCGTGAAGATCAGCACGCCGAGATTGGCGGCGGTGCCCGATACGCCGGTTGCGGTCGCCACCTGATCCTGCGGGAACAGGTCCGACGTCATGGTGATGACGGTCACCGACAACGTCTGGTGCGCGAACCCGCCGAGGCAGAGCAGCGCGACCGCCGCCAGCGGGCTGCCGACCGTGCCGACGAACATCATGCCGGTCATCAGCACCGCGCCCAGCGTGAATGCCCAGCGGCGGGCATCGATCAGGTCGACCCCGCGCCGCTGCAACCATGCGACGACTGCCGGACCGGCCAGACAGCCGAGATCGGCGGCGAGGAACGGCAGCCATGCGAACATCGCGATCTGCGTCAGGTCGAACTGCCGCACCTGTACCAGGTACAGCGGCATCCACAGCGACAGCATTCCCCATACCGGGTCCGCGAGGAAGCGCGCGGCGGCGATCGTCCACAGGTTGCGCCGGCGCAGCAGTTCACGCAGCGGCGGACGGCGACGCTGTTGCGCCAGTGCCGGCTCCTGCCCGCCGAGGATCAGGTCGCGTTCCTCCGCCGACAATGCGCGATGCCGGCGCGGCGGGGCATACCAGGCCAGCCATGCGCAGACCCAGAGCAGCCCCAGCCCACCGGCGACGAAGAACGCCGCCCGCCAGTTATAGTTGAACACCGCCCATGCGACGAGGACCGGCGCCAGCACCGCGCCGAACGACGCGCCGATCTGATAGATGCCGCCCGCCACGCCGCGTTCGCGCGCGGGAAACCATTCGGCGACGACCTTCATCCCCGCCGGCTGCGCCGATCCCTCGACCAGCCCCAGCGCACCGCGCAGCGCGGCGAAGCCGAACCAGCCCGCCGCCAGCCCATGGCCCATGGTGATGAACGACCAGACCGCGACGAACAGGGTGAAGCCGATCTTCAACCCGATCAGGTCAAGCAGATAGCCCGCGACCGGCTGGAACATGATTCCGAACTGAAAGGCGCCGGTGATCCACGAATATTGCGCGGACGATATCCCCTGTTCGGTCATGATCGCGGGTGCGGCGACGCCGAGGATGCTGCGGGTCAGGTAATTGATGACCATCGCGCCGACAAACAGCGCGATGATGGTCCAGCGCACCGATTTGAATCGCGCCAACTTACCCCTCCCGGTAACGTTACCATTATTGGGTAGGCGCTTTCGGTCGGGTGGCGCAAGCCCGATATCGGCACTTGCCGGGCGTGGTCCGGCACCGATACGGTGCGCCGATGGACGACCGCGTGTCGCGCAGCGCGCGGCGTCGATCGGCCATCGCGATCCGCAATCCATCGCAGAGAGACGCTTGACCCAACCCCCTCGCCGACGTCGCAGCGTTACGATCATCGATGTCGCGAAACACGCCGGGGTATCGCCGATGTCGGTGTCGCGGGTCATCAACGGCGACAGCGGCGTGCGCAACGAGACCCGCGCGATCGTCAACGATGCGATCCGCGAACTGAACTACAAGCCGAATCTGATGGCACGCAGTCTGGTGACGTTGCAGGAGATCCGCATCGGCGTGATCTATTCCAACCCCAGCGCCGCGTTCATGAGCGATTTTCTGGCCGGCGTGTTCGAGGAGGCATCGAACCGCGCGGCGCAGTTGATCCTGCTGAAAGGGCAAGCCGGCGGCGCGCCGACCGCCGATGCGGTCAGGCGGTTGCTGGGTTCCGGGATCGGCGGTGTAATCCTCGCTCCACCGCTGGGCGAGGCGGAGGGCCTGCGCAGAATGCTGCACGATGCCGCATTGCCGATGGCGGTGGTCGGTGCCGTCGCCAGCGACGCGATCTCGGTCGGGATAGACGATCACCGCGCAGCACGTGACATGACCCGCCACCTGATCGCGATGGGGCACCGCCGGATCGGCTTCGTTGTCGGCAATCGCGGACAGCAGGCGAGCATCGCCCGGCTCGACGGGTTCCGCGCCGCCGTCGCCGATGCGGGCGACGTCACGGCGACGATCGTCCATGGCGATTTCAGCTATGCATCGGGCCTGATCGCGGGCGAGCGACTATTGGGGTCGGACGATCGCCCGACAGCCATCTTCGCCAGCAACGACGACATGGCGGCGGCGGTGGTTTCGGTCGCGCACCGCCGCCACCTCGACATCCCCGCCGACCTGACCGTCACCGGTTTCGACGACAGCACGGCAGCGGTCACGCTGTGGCCGCCGCTGACGACGATCCGGCAACCGGTACAGCAGCTTGCCGCCGAGGCGTTGCAACTGCTGATCCGCGAGATGCGCGCCGGCAAGCCGCTGCCCGCCGAGGAACGGTTGCGGGTGCTGGAGCATGTGTTGGTCGAACGCCAGTCGACGGCACCGCCAGCCACTTGACGATGCGCGGCGTCGCCCGCCTTGACACGCTGTCCACGGTGAATACGGCCGTCACGTCCAGTACAATACGCGCGCCGCCGGGAGGGTCGTGGCGATCGCTTCGGCAAAAAATTCCCGCAGCGCCCGCATGGTTTCGGCGTCGTACACCTGCTTCTCGGTGCCGAACTTCGTCCGCTTGGTCGTCCGGTTCGCCGGCCCCATGTCGAGCGACGATCCGGGATACCAGCGGTCCAGCACCGCTTTCGAACCGGCAGTGAAGCGGTGGGTGATGAGTTCGATCGTCAGGTCGAGATCGGGCACCGCCCCCAGCGCGGCCGCCGCATCGGCCAGCAACGCACCATAGGCTTCGCGCCACCCGTCGGCCGCGATGATCGGTGCGACCGTCAGCCCGACCGGATATCCGGCCATCGCCATCCGCGCCAACCCCGCCAGACGCGCGGCAACCGGATCGGTGCCCCCTTCGAACCGGGCGAAGGCACGCGGGTTGATCGACGCGCGCATCCGCGTTCGACCGCGATGGTTCAAGCCAATCAGCGGATCGACGCCGGCGAACTTGGTCGTGAAGCGCAGTTGCACCGGCGCATCCCACCGGCCGAACCACGCGATCGTCGCCGACAGGGCACCGGTGATCGGTTCCAGCGCGAGCGGGTCGGTATAGCAGGACGCCTCGAACGTCGTGCCCTCCCCGGCGCGATCGCGATTGCGCGAGGTCACGCTGCCCTGCCCCAGATAGGCAGGCAGTCCGTCCAGTATCTCGTCGAGATTGGCATAGACCCGTGTGATCGGCGGCCCCTTCAGCGACCCGGCCAGATAGCAATAGCCGCAATGCGCCGGGCACCCCTCCGCCAGATCGACCCGCCAGTCGGCGCTGGGCGCGATCGGTTGCAGCCGACGCTTGGACGGCGGCGCGACCACCACCGCCAGCGTCGCTTTCGCTGCGGCATAGGCGCGACGCGGATCGTCGGGCAGGTCGAGCGCGAGCCGGTCGCCGGGCAACATCACGACCTCCACCCCCTGGGCCGCTGCCCGCTCGGCGATGGCGCGCCCATGGGCGAACGTCATCGACGACCGGGTGACCAGCAAGCGGCGCGGTCGCCATGCCAGCGGCGCCGGCGACGGCGGGAGGGGGACGACAGCCATCGCCCCCCAACGATCCACACCGGCAGACGGTCCGGTACGATCGCCCTGCGTTGCGTCGTTACCGGGCCGAGCGGAAGCGAACGATACAGCTGTCCCACGGGGCCAGTACCATACCGCCCTGCCCCGTGCCCGCAGCACAGGTGCGTTCGCCATAGGTCGGCGCGGGACCCGTCCAGCCGCTCGGAGCCGCCGTCCGCGCCGTCGCGCTGATATTGGCCATCACCAGCGCGCCGGTGCCGTCGGGATTGACGCGGGCAAAGGCGAAGACGGCCGGATCGCCGCTTTCGAGCGGAACATGGCGGCCGGTGCGGAAGGTCGGATCGGTACGGCGCAGTCTGGTCAGGCTGCGATACCAGTGGAGCAGCGACTGCGGATCACGCTCCTCGGCCGCGACGTTGCGCGTCCGATAGCCTTGCGCGACCGGCAGCCATGGCGTGCCGGTGGTGAAGCCGGCCGCCGGCGCGGCACTCCACTGCATCGGCGTCCGCGCCCGGTCGCGTTCGTCGGTGCGCGGGCGTTTCGGCCCGATCGGTGCCTGCGCCAATGTCGCCTTGTCGGCGTCGCCCATGCCGATTTCCTCACCGTAGTAGAGCAGGGCGACGCCCGGATTGAGCAGGGTCAGCGCTGCCGACAGCTTGGCGATCCGGTCGTTGTTCACCCCGTCGCCGAACTCGCTCCATTGGCGCGACTGGTCGTGGTTGCTGAAGAATTCGACCGGGGTCAGCCCGTCGAGCTTGGTCGCGGCCTCGTCATAGCGGCGTTTCAATTCGCCGGCGTCCAGCCTGGTGATGTTGCCGACCAGAAAGTTCATCGGCAGATGGATCTCGTCCTTGTCCTTGCCATACACGGCGCGCAGCTGTTCGATCGACCGGGTCGAGGATTCCCCCAGCAGGATCGGATTGCCCGGATAGGAATCGACGACCTTGCGCATCTCGCGCAGCACCTGATTGGTGCCAGGCAATTGCGAATTATACGGCTTCAGCCAGACCGGATCGGCGGCGGGGTTCGGGTCCTGAGGCCAGTTGCTGTCTTCAAACAGATAGGGCGTCGCATCGAGGCGGAAGCCCGACGCACCATGGTCCAGCCAGAAGCGCACGACGTCGAACATCGCCTGTTTCAGCTGCGGATTGGCCCAGTTCAGATCGGGCTGCTGCGACAGGAAGATATGGTAATACCATTGCTTGCGCGTCGGATCCCAGGTCCAGCTGGGACCGCCGAAGATCGATTTCCAGTTGGTCGGTGGCTTGTCCGGCGTGCCGTCGCGCCAGACATACCAGTCGGCCTTCGCATTGGTGCGCGAACTGCGCGATTCCTTGAACCACGTATGTTCGGCCGAACTGTGGTTGACGACCAGATCGACCAGCACGCGGATGCCACGCTTGCGGGCTTCGGCGACCAACGTGTCCCAGTCGGCCATCGTCCCATATTGCGGATCAATCGCGGTGTAATCGGACACGTCATAGCCGAAATCGGCGTTCGGCGATTTGAAGAACGGTGTGATCCAGATCGCATCGAGTCCCAGCGACTGCAGATAATCGAGCCGCGACGTGATCCCGCGCAGATCGCCGATGCCGTCGCCGTTGCTGTCCTGCAAACTGCGCGGATAGATTTCGTAGATCGTCGCGTGCCGCCACCACGGCTCCGCGGTCGGCGAGGTCGCCTTGGCCGGACCGGATACGGCCGGCTGGTCCTGTGCCGACGCTCCGGTCGACGGCAAAATGGCCGCTCCAAGCAACGCCGCGATGCATATGCTGTTGCGCATATCGATTCCTCTCCTCGTTACTCGACGGGTACAATGTGCAATCGATTGTCGCAACTTTGGTTTTGGCGTGTCGTATTTGCAACAGCCTGACAACGTTACGAATACGTATGCATAAGTCGGCAGTTGCAAACGATTGTGGTATTGCATATCCAATCCGGAAAGCGGGAAGTCGCTACGGCACAAGACCGCGTAAAAAGAAGCTTCAGGAGGGGAATACACATGCATTCACGGCATATGCTCGCGTGCTCGACCGCCGCGTTGGCGCTGCTGGCGGCGACGCCCGCGCTGGCGCAGACCGCCGGCACCACGGTGGTACCGCCGGTCGATCCCGCCGCACCGGCGACGCAGCCTCCGGTCGGAGACCAGAGCGACACCGCACCCGCCGCCGGGGAAGCCCCGTCCGAAGACATCGTCGTCACCGGCCTGCGTGCCAGCCTCGAACGCGCGCAGTCGCTCAAGCGCAACAACAGTTCGGTCGTCGAAGCGATCTCGGCCGAGGATATCGGCAAGCTGCCGCAGTCGAGCGTCGCCGACTCGCTCGGCCGCCTCGCCGGTCTGGCGGGTGAACGCCGGTCGGGTCGCATCAGCGGCATTTCGGTCCGTGGCTTCCGCGAAGACTTTGTCGGCACCACGCTGAACGGCCGCGAGCTGATCGGCATCGGCGACAATCGCGGCGTCGAATACGACCTGTACCCCGCCGAAATCGTCAGCGCCGCCGTCGTCTACAAGACGCCCGACGCCGCGCTGACCGCGATGGGGGTCGGCGGCACCGTCGACATCCGCACCGTCCGTCCGCTGGAGCGCAAGCGCGCGCTGATCGCGAACGGCAGCTTCGAACAGAATGGTCAGCCATCGCGCAACCCCGATTTCAGCAACCGTGGCTATCGCTTCGCCCTTTCGTACAGCGACAAGTTCGCTAACGACACGATCGGCGTCGCGCTGACCGCCGCGACCACCTCGTCGCCGGTGCAGAATGAATTCTCCAGCGTCTGGGGCTATGACGATGGCGCGATCACGTCCGGTCCGAATGCCGGCAAGCAGGTCGTGTCGGGGTACGAAGCGGCGGCGCGCTCGCGCGTCCTGAAGCGCAACACCGTGGCCGGCGTCGTGCAGTGGCGCCCCGACGAAAAGTTCACCGCCACGGTCGACGCGCTGTACATCGATTTCGCCGACACCGGCATCTCGCGCGGCTTCATCGAACAGCTGCCGGTCGCCGCCGACGGCAGCGGTGTGTTGAGCGCCGATGGCGATCTGGTCACCTCGGCCCGGACCACCGGCTATAATTCGGTGCTGCGCAGCGATCCGCTCGACAAGCAGGGCAATCTGTTCGTCATCGGCGGTAATTTCGACTATGCCGCGACCGACAATCTCGACCTGAAGTTCGATGTGTCGCGCTCGACCAGCAGCAAGAACGATACGCGTGGCGAAAGCTATTCGAGCCTCGGTCGTGCCGGCCTGCGTTCGCAGGGGCCGAGCACGATCCGTGAATGGACCTATACCGATCGCGGGCTGATGTTCGCGAACAACAGCCAGTCGTTCGACAATTATGCCGCGGTGAAGCTGGCCGGGCCGCAGTCATGGGGCGGCAGCCTTGCGCCGATCACCGAACTCGATACCCCCGCCGCCCGCGCCGCCGGGATCGGCTTTGCCCAGGCGCAGGACGGCTTCGTCAACTCGGCGCTGTTCGACGAATATCTGAACTCGGCGCGGATCGATGCGACCTATCGCTTCGACGACAGCTTCCTGAAGTCGATCAACATCGCGCTGCGCTATTCGGATCATGAAAAGTCGAAGACCAATCAGGGCTTCTTCCTGACGGCCGAAACCTATCCGTCCGACGGCCCGATCCCCGAGGACGCCCGTCGCGGCGTCGCCGACCTCGGCTGGGCGGGGCTCGGCAACGTCGTGGCCTATGATGCGCTCGGCCTCATCAACAGCGACTTCTATCGCCGTTGGGATGCCGGTTCGCTCGAACCCGATCGTCTGGGCGACACCTATTCGATCCGCGAAAAAGTGTGGCAGCCCTCGATCAAGGCCGATTTCGAGGTCCAGACCGACTTTGCGCGCGTGTTCGGCAATATCGGCGTGCAGGGCCTGATCACCGACCAGCGCGGCACCGGCTTCACCTCGCTGATCGCATCGAACCTGCGGGTGCAGGCGACGCCGATCTCCGACGGTGCGAAATATACCCGCATCCTGCCCAGCATGAACGTGAACTTCGATCTGGGCAGCGGCCACACCCTCCGCTTCGCCGCGTCGAAGGTCGTCAGCCGGCCGCGCATCGACTTTCTCAACCCCGGCTCATCGGTCAAATTCCGCAACAACGTCGCCGAAGTGACCAGCACCGATCCCGAACGCGGGCCATGGCTGTCGACCGGCGGCAATGCCCGGCTGCGCCCATACGAGGCCAATCAGGCCGATCTGTCCTACGAATATTATTTCGCCAGCGACGGCTTCGTGTCGGTATCGACCTTCTACAAGAAGTTGACGAACTGGAACGTCCAGAACAGCACGATCCGCGACTATACCGAATTCTACATTCCCGGGTACCACCGCGCGGTCAGCAGCGACGGTCAGACGGTTTTCACCCCCGCCACCTTCCTCGGCGTGGATACGACCTATACCGGCGGGCTGAAGGGCGATGTGAAGGGCGTCGAGGTCCAGGGATCGGTCCCGCTGCGGTTGCTGACCGGCGCGCTCGACGGGTTCGGCCTGACCGGGTCGGCGGCGCTGACCGACGGTCAGCTCGACAATGGCAGCGACATTCCGGGCCTGTCGGCGCGGGTGTTCCAGGGCACGGCCTATTTCGAGAAATACGGCTTCTCGGCGCGGGTATCGGCGAACAACCGGTCGAGCTGGCTGTCGGAGGATCGCGGCGGCAGCAACACGCTGGGGCCACTCAACCGCGCCGGGCAGACGCTGGTCGATGCACAGATCGGCTACGACTTTGCCGGGTCGGGCGTCCGCTATCTCGAAGGGCTGCGGATTTCGCTGCAGGCGATGAACCTGACCAACGAACGCGACACCTATCGGGACTCGGGGACCGGTCTGTTCCTGCGCAACGAACAGTTCGGGCGCAACTTCATGGCGAACCTGACCTACGCCATCTTTTAAGCACGGTTCACGACAATATCCTCGCCGGCAGCGTCCGGCGGGGATAGGTCGTACCGGCACGAAGGAGAGACGCGCATGGCCGCTGCGATCAAGCGGGTCGTCATCGTCGGCGGCGGGACGGCGGGCTGGATGACGGCGGCGCTGATCGCCAAGGTCATCGGCCCGCAGGTCCGCATCACGCTGATCGAATCGGACGAGATCGGCATCATCGGCGTGGGTGAGGCGACGATTCCGCCGATCCAGCACGTCAACGCGGTGCTGGGCATCGACGAAGCCGAATTCCTCCGCGAGACCCGCGCGACGATCAAACTCGCCATCCGCTTCGACGATTGGGGCGCGATCGGCCAATCCTATTACCACAGCTTCGGCGCGGCGGGCCGCAACACCGCCTTCTGCTCGTTCCACCATTACTGGAACCGGGCGAAGCGTGCCGGCATCGCCGCCGATTACTGGGACTACGACCTCAACTATCTGTGCGCGCGCGAGGGCAAGTTCGCGAAGATTCAGGTCGACGATCCGCTTTGGCACCTGCCCTATGCCTATCATTTCGATTCCGCGCTCTATGGGCAGTATCTGCGCCGCTACAGCGAAGCGCGCGGCGTCGAGCGGGTCGAGGGGCTGGTCGAACAGGTCGCGCGGGATGGCAAGACCGGCCACGTCACTGCACTCACGCTGCGAGACGGGCGCGGGGTGAACGGCGATCTCTTCATCGACTGTTCGGGCGGGCGCGGGCTGCTGATCCAGCGGCAGTTGAACGTCGGTTATGAGGATTGGGGCCACTGGCTGCCCTGCGACCGCGCCATGGCGGTGCCGACCACGCGTCACGACGACACGCCGCCCTATACCCGGTCGACCGCTCGCAGCGCCGGTTGGCAATGGCGGATTCCGTTGCAGCACCGGGTCGGCAACGGGCTGGTGTATAGCAGCCGCCACCTGACCGACGATCAGGCGGCGGACCTGCTGCTCGGCAATCTCGATGGCGACGTGCTGGCCGACCCGCGCATCATCCCGTTCCGCACCGGCCGCGCCCGGCGGCAATGGCACCATAATGTCGTCGCAATCGGGCTGTCGAGCGGGTTCCTTGAACCGCTGGAGTCGACCAGCATCTATCTGATCCAGTCGGCGATCGTCCGGCTGCTGCACCTATTCCCCCATGCCGGGTTCGACGACCGCCAGATCGCCGAATATAACCGGCAATCGCGCACCGAGTTCGAAACGGTGCGCGACTTCATCATCCTCCACTACCACGCGACCCGCCGCGACGATTCCGACTTCTGGCGGCATGTCCGCACGATGGCCTTGCCCGACCGGCTGGCCGACAAGATCGCGCTGTTCCGCGCGACCGGCACGTTGACGCAGGACCCGCTCGACATCTTCATGGAGGCGTCCTGGGTACAGGTGCTGATGGGGCAAGGTATCGAGCCGGCCGACTATCACCCGCTGGCCGACGGACCGACCGATGCGGAGCTGGCCGAGCAGCTGCGGCAACTGGCGGCGATGAAGCGCGAGCCGGTGCCCAATATGCCCGCCCATGATCGCTGGCTGCGCGGGTTCGGCGGGACGGCCGGGTGAGCCCAAGCTTCGTCATCCTGGGCGGCGGCACGGCGGGATGGATCACCGCGCATCTGCTCGAACGCGCGTGGCCCGACGCGACGATCACCGTCGTCGAATCGCCCGAGATCGGCACGATCGGCGTCGGCGAAGGGTCGACGCCGTCGCTCAAGCGCTTCTTCGAGATCATCGGCGCGGCGGAGGCCGACTGGATGCCGCGCTGTGGCGCGACCTACAAGGCCGGCATCCGCTTCGTCGACTGGAGCCCCGCCGCACCGTGGCGCGACTATCGTCACCCGTTCACGACCCAGATCGACGTCCATACCGAGGACGCGTTCATCCTGAATTGCCGCAACCGACGCCTCGGCCATGACGTACCGGTCCGGCCCGACGACTTCCTGCTGAACGGGGTGCTGTCGGCAAAGGGGCTGGCCCCCGTCGCCCCACCGAACTTCCCGTTCCGCATCGAATATGGCTATCATTTCGATGCCGGCCTGCTCGGCCAGTACCTGCGCGAACTGGCGATCGCGCGCGGTGTCGTCCATCGCCCTGCCACGGTGACCGAGGTCCGACGCGCCGGAAATGGCGACATCGCCGCGCTGGTGACCGACCGGGAAGAAACGATCGCCGGCGACATCTTTCTCGATTGCAGCGGCTTCAACGGCCTGTTGATCGAACGCACGCTCGGCGTGCCGTTCCACAGCTTCAAGGACCATCTGTTCAACGACGCCGCCGTGGTCGTGCCAACCGAGATGACCGGCCGGCCGCCGGTCGAAACCGTTGCCACCGCCCTGTCGAACGGCTGGTGCTGGTCGATCCCGCTGCGGCATCGCGTCGGCAACGGCTATGTCTATGCCCGCGATTTCCAGTCGCCCGACGCCGCCGAGAGCGAACTGCGCCGGACGCTCGGGGTCAGTGACGCGGTAGAGGCCCGCCATCTGACCTTCCGCGTCGGACAGGTCGCGCGCCATTGGGAACGCAATTGCGTCGCGGTCGGCCTGTCGCAGGGGTTCATCGAACCGCTGGAGGCAACCGCGCTGCATCTGGTGCTCGGCACCGTCGAACAGTTCATCCGCCATTATCGCGACGGCGGCTGTACCGACCGGCATCGCGCCGCGTTCAATACGGTAGCGGCCGAGCGGATGGACGGCGTGCGCGACTATATCGTCGCGCATTACAAGCTGAACACCCGCACTGGCACCGACTATTGGCGTGCCAATGCCGCGAACGAGGCGCTGTCCGATCCGCTGCTCCACATCCTCGACCGCTGGTTCCGGCGTGGCGACATCGCCGAGGAACTGGCACGTCAGGGACAGCGCAGCCATTTCGGCACCCTGTCATGGCATTGCCTGCTCGCCGGCTATGGCGCGTTCCCATCGGTCAGCGAGGCGCGACGCGACGATATGGACTTCTACGCCGCCCGAAAGATCGGCGCGTTTCTCGAAGGGTGCAGCCTGAACTTCGCCCCGGTCTGACTCAGCGCCCCGCCTTCATCGCCGCGACGACGGCTTCGAGCTGCCGGTCGAGCTTGCGGTTGTTATAGTCGTTCACAACCTTGGCGAACGCGGCACGACGCAGCGCCACCACATCGACCTCCCCTCGCGCGATCCGGTCGAGCGTCGCGGCGATGCCATCGCCGTCGCGCTCGTCGACCAGCAGCCCGCAGACACCATCCTCGATCAGTTCGGGAATGCCGCTATGCCGCGTGGCGAGGACGAGGACGCCCTTGGCCATCGCCTCCATCAGCGACACCGGAATGCCCTCCATATCGCCATTGGCGGCGGTGACCGACGGCAGCAGGAACACGTCCGACCGTTCCAGTTCGGCGAACACCCGCCCGTGTGGCTGCGGTCCGAGGAACGCGATCGCATCGCCCGACGGTCGTGCCGCCGCCTGCAGTTCCTGTTCCAGCGGACCGGTGCCGATCACCTGATAGCGAATGTCGGCCTTCGCCCTGGCGACGCCGTCGATCGCATAGGCGATGCCCTTCTTCTCGACCAGCCGCGCGACGCTCAGCACCCGCAACGGCGACTGGATCGGCGCGTCGAACGACGGCACCGCCGCCTCGTCGATATCGACCCCCATTCGCAGCACGGTGATCCGCGCATCGTCGGCACCCCAGCCCATCAGCCGCTCACGCCACAAATTGCTGATCGGCAGCAGCCGTTCGGTCCGCGCGAACAATTGCTGGTAGAACGGCTTCATCTGCTGGATGAGCGCGATCTCGGTAATGTCCAGCCCGTGGAAGATCGTGGCGATCGGCCCGTCGATGACGCCTGCCGACCGCAGGAACTCGGCGCGAACGCCCGGCGGGCCGAAATGTGCGATGATCGCGTCATAGCTGCCCAGATGCCGCCCGATCGTCCCCGCCAGATCGGCGAGCGGCGCATGATAGCCGCCCTTCGCCGCCTTGATCGCGCGGATCAGCGTGTTGCGGAAACGGCTGCCGAGGATCGCCGTCGCGCCGCGCCCGATCCGTCCCATTATCGAGCGATGCGGATCGCGCGCGGTGCGGATGGCGCGCAACTGCACCTTCCCCGCCAGCGGATCGGCCACGTCGGGATGATATTTTCCGGTCACGACGGTCACTTCGTGGCCGAGGTCGATCATGCCGCGGATCTGGCGGATCACGAAGGTTTCGGACAGCACCGGATAGGCGGCGAGGAAGAAAGCGATACGCATCGGCTGGGCCATGGTCAGCCGACCAGCGACCGCAGCTTGCGGGCGATCCGCCGTCCGATACCCGGCCGTTCGACCGGTGCCGGCGCGGAGGTCGTCGGCATCGGCATGGTTGCGGCCAATGCCCGCGCGCGCTCCGGATCGGTCTTCGCCAGCAGATGCAATGCCAGCGACGGGATCAGCACGTCGCGCCGTTTGAACGCGCCGGTGACGTGATAGATATAGGTATCGTCGTCGTCGCTCAGATACGGCGTCGCATCGGTCATGTCGGCCCATTCGCCAGCCGGCAGCGTCGACGCCGGCAGCCGGTTGAACGCCTTGGGCAGGATCGTCAGCGGCACTTTGGCACTGTTGAGCAAATAATAGGTCAGCGTCTGGTGCGGATATGCCGCGAACAGCATCTCCCGTGCCGCAAGGATGCGTTCGGGCGAGATCGCGTCGGCCATCCCCCGCGTGTAGAGCATGACGCCCGAGTTCATGTAATGCTCGGGGTTATAGGGAATTTCCGGCTCGCCGCGTGCCTTCAGATATTTGCGGATTTCCTTGAAGCTGAGCTCGGCATGGGCATGGCTGGTTTCGGTCAGGCCGACCGCGCCCGGTTCGATGAAGTCGAACACGTTGGGCGCGTCGTGCTTCACGCAGCAGGAATCGTCGACGACCAGAACCCGGTCATACCCCTCCATCGCCAACAGGCGCCATGGCAGGAACGCCTTCAGCGCATACACGCGCTTATGGGCGCGCCCGGGACTGTCGGGCAGTGCCGGCAGCGGAAAGTCCTCGTCCGACGGTTCTTCGGTCTGGAGGATGAAGGTTGCCCCGCACCGCTTCGCATAGTCGCGGAACAGCTCGGACGTGACGCGCGACCATGGCCGTGCGCCGATCGCGATCATCAAAATGGCAAGCCGCTCGTTCGATCCAGCCACACTCATGGTCGAACACCTCCCTGTTTAGATCCGATCGAAACCAGCCCCCGGCACGGTACGGATCGAACCGAATGTCATGCTGCAAGTGCGAACCAATGGAGCAACCGCAAACCGATGCCAAGCCGTTTCCAGCCCCCTGCTGGTACAGGCAAGACGCGCGCAGGAATATAGCGAAATGCAGCCAAGGCACCGGCGGATCGGGAAACTATCGGGGCGCGCGCCGTAAAACCCTTTCGCTGCGGTGCGTGGTAGGCTAGGCGAACGGCCATGCAAGCTGTTTCCGTCGTGATACCTACGCACTTGCGTTCCCATCTGTTGCGCGAATCGATCGCCAGTGTTGCGGCCCAGACGTTGCAGCCGGCCGAACTGCTGATCGTGGACGATGCGAACGATCCGGCGACGCAGGCGGTGGTTGCCGAAGCCGACGCACGGCTCCCTTTTGCAGTGCGGTATATCGCGAACGACGCGGGCGGCGTCTGTCATTCGCGTAACAAGGGCGCGCAGGCGGCTACGGGCCAGTGGGTCGGCTTTCTCGACGATGACGATCTGTGGCATCCGCCATTCCTCGAACGGCTGGTCGGACTGGCCGGGCAGAAGCGGGTCGGCCTCGTGATCAGCGGCCTGTTGCACCACGAGGACGAACATAGCGTCAAGCCGCGCGCGCAGCTGACCGGCCTGACCGCCGACACCGCCCTGCTGCAGAACGGGTCGATGACGGGCAGCAATTTCGTGATCGATCGGGCCGCCTATCACCGGGTCGGCGGGTTCGATCCGGCGGTGACCGTGTTCAACGACTGGGATTTTTTCGTCCGCGTTCTCGACGCGGGCGTCACCTATGCGGTTGATCCCGAGCCGCTTGCCGAATGGCGCTTCCATCCGGGCGATCGCATCGCCACGCCGTCGCTGCGCCGGGCGGCGGGCATCGGCTTCTTCCTCGACCGGCATGGCAAGCGCATGTCGAAACAGGTGTGGCGCGATCTGGAAACGACGATGCTCGGCATCCGTCGCATCCATACGAAGAGCAGGTTCGAAAAATTGATACTCAGCGCGCAGCTGGTGCGCGCGCACGGGCCGGTGCGCTATCTGAAGCGCATCCTGCACCGCTGACGCATGGTGCCGGACGACCGACGATCGGTTCGCCGGCCAGGATTACGATGAAAGTGAGACAGACTGGTGGATATCGCTGAAGCCAAACGGCGGGCGCAGGTCGGGCCGAAAGCCCTGCTGGCGCGGCGTGCCTTCACACTGACGATCTCGCTGGTATCGACCTTCACCATCGCCCGGCTGGTGTCGCCGACCGATTATGGTCTGGCGAACATGTCGCTGATCATGCTCGCCTTTGCGGTGACGCTGCGCGATTTCGGCATGACCAACGCGTTGATGCGCAAGGGCAGCATCAGCCAGGCGGAAATGAGCTTCGTCTTCTGGTTCAATTCGACGACGACGGTGCTGCTGACCGTCGCGATCGGGATCGCGTCGCCGTGGATCGCCGACTTCTACGGTCAGCCGATCATCGTCTGGACCATCCTGGCGTCGCTCGTCGGGTTCCTGTTCAGCGGCATCGCCTCGCAGTACAAGGCGATGCTGTCGCGCAACCTGCAATTCAAACGCCTCGCGCTGATCGATTCCGCGTCGCTGTTCATCGGGTTCCTGTCGACGCTGGTGCTCGCCTATCTCTACCGCAACGTCTGGGCCATCGTGCTGGGCAACGTCGCCCAGCTGGTCAGCGGCGCGATCATGTATGTCGGCAGCAACCGGTGGAAGCCCGACCGTCCGGCGAGGCCCGAAAACCTGCGCGAATTGCTGGCATTCGGTGCCAACACCTCGATCTATTCGCTGGCGCTGTTCGCCGCCGGCAACGCCGCGCCGATCATCATCGGCCGGTTTCTGGGGGCGGCACCGCTCGGCCAGTTCAACCGGGCGCAGGCGCTGTTCCAGATTCCCACGCTCAACATCGTGCAGCCGATCGCACAGGCCACCCTGCCCTTCCTCGCCCGGATGCGCCCGCATCCCGACGAATATCGCAGCGCCTATCTGGGGCTCGTCCGGCGGCTGTGCACCTTCCTGATCCCGGCATCGGCGGCATTGTGCATCGTCGCGGTGCCGCTGGTCCGCACGCTGCTCGGCGACCGGTGGCATGATGCCGGGCTGGTGCTGGCGCTGCTCGCCCCGTCGCTGGCGGCGGTCGGGTTCGGCTATGCCGCCGGCGACCTGTTCGTGTCCCAGAACCGGTCGAGCGAGCTTCGGACGCTGGGCGTCGTCGACATGATCGTGCGGATCGTCGCCATCCTGATCGGCGTGCAGTTCGGCATCGCCGGCGCGGCGGTCGGGTTTAGCGCGGCATCGATCTTCATGGCGTTCGTCCGCGTCTTCGCATCGGGCCGTACCGGGCCGGTCGGCGGACGAGATCAGCTTCGCTCCGGCCTGCCGGGCCTGTTGCTCGGCATCGTCGCCGCGACCGGCGCGGGGCTCGGCCTGCTGCTGTCCTATCAGTTCATGTGGTCCGATGCGGTCACGTCGATCGTCGGCTTTGCGGTCGGCGGCGTCTGCACGCTGGCATTCGGTCTGATCGTCCGGCCGACGCGCGTCGCGCTGATCGATCTGTTCGACGCGATCGGGCTGGGCAAGATCGTGACCCTCACCGGCCTGCGACGGTTCGCGGTGAAGTAACCGCCCACCGAACCCCAAGGACCCGGACCATGAAGATCGCCCCGCTCCTCCTCGCCCTGTCGGTATCGGCCATGCCGGCCGCCGCGGCACCGCGCCGCGACAGCCATGCGTTTCTGGAACAGGACCGATGGTGGGGCGTGAACGTCAGCGGTCTGGAGTTCAAGGAAGCGCTGCCGATCCGACCGCAGGACATTGATTTCTACGCCGATGCCGGTGCGAAAAGCATCCGCCTGCCCATCAAGCGCACCCGGCTCGACACGCCGGAGAAGCTGGCGGCGCTCGATGCGCTGATCCAGCGCGGGACGGCGCGCGGCATGCTGATGGTCATCGACGAACACAGCTATGGCAATATCGGCGACCCGGACATCCGCGACTTCTGGCTGCGGATGGGACGCCGGTATCGCGGCCAGCCGCTGGTCGCGTTCGACCTGCAGAACGAGCCGAAGGGCGGGACGTGGGTAAGCTGGGGGCCCGACGCCCGCGACCTGATCCATGCGCTGCGCAAGGCCGGGGTCGACAACCAGCTGATCCTCGAATGGCGCGGATGGTCGGGGTTCGGTCGGGCCGATCGCGGCGAGCCGCCGAAACGGGCCTGCGAAAGCGCACTGTGCAGCCTGAACCGCGGCGGTATCTCCACGCTGGCCGATCTCGACCCGCTGAAGCGTACCTGGCTGTCGCCGCACCGCTACTTCAATCGTGGCGGCTCCGGCGCGACGCCGGAATGCCGCCCCTATCCGGCGACCGGGCCGCTCGGCAATTCGGTGAAGGCGGCGCGCAAGCTCGGCATGCGGCTCTATGTCGGCGAATTCGCGTTCGGCCGGGCCAAGACGGTGCCGAAGACGTGTCAGGCGATGGTCGACGACATCGTCGCCTTCTTCCGCACCACGCCGGAAGTGGTCGGCGGCGCGGCATGGGGCTGGGGTCCGCGCTGGTCGAAAACCTATCTGTTCCGGGGCGAGAGCATCGGCGACCGCACGAAGAGCTGGGACACCGAAAATGGTCGGCTGATCCGCTCGCTCTGGGCGAAATAGCGCGCTGTCGGCAAAGCGGGACGCAGCACGTGCCCGCCTCCGTCCGGCTGGTCCGGAACGATCAGCCGGTTGCAGAGCGGTGCGACGTTTCCCCATCCCGCATCGCCGCGCTGCGGATCGCAGCTGCCAGCGTGTCGGGTGCGCTCGGCTTGGGACAGACCATCGCCTTCGGATAGCGTCGCCGTAAGTCGGCATCGTCGGCATGGCCCGAATGGAAGATCAGCGGCACCCCGGCGGCGTGGAGCCGGTCGGCCGCCTCGAACACCGTGCCATCGGCCAGACGGACATCGAGCACCGCTGCGGCAAATGCGGCGTTGAAGCGATCGACAGCCTCCTGCGCCTCGACCAGCGTCATGCATGGCCCTTCGACCGCGAAGCCCGCCGCTTCGATGGTCGCCTGTACGTCCAGTGCGATGAACAGCTCGTCCTCGACGAGCAGAACCGGATCAGTCATGCCGCAGCACGGCGGCAGGCAACCGGATTTCCAGACGGAACACCCCGTCCTCGACCACATGGCGCGTCGTGCCGCGCAGCTGTCGCACGCTGGTTTCGACCAGCACCGATCCGAAGCCGCGCTGGCCCGATGCCGGTTGCTGGGTGTCGTCCGTTTCCTCGGTCCATGTCAGTTCTATTCCCCCGTCCCCGACCTGCCACCGGACTTGCAAGTCGCGTTGGCCGTCACTGCCCAACGCCCCATATTTCACCGAATTGGTTGCCCATTCGTGTAGAATGAGCGACAGCGGTGACAGGCAGTTTCGGTTGAGTGCAACGACCGGACCATCGATTTCGATCCGTGCATGGTCGCGATAGGGCGCGAGCGTCGTTTCGACGATGTCGTCCAGCCCGACCGCCTGTGGCTGACCCGCCGGCGATGCCAGTGAATGCGCCGAGCCCAGCGCGGCGATTCGGCGGCGGATATCGTCAGCAAACCCCGAAACGTCGTCGTAGCTGCGCGACGCGATCGTAATCATGCCCGCGATCACCGCGAACAGGTTCTTCACCCGGTGGTTCATCTCGCGCAACATCAGCTCGCGGGTTTCGGCGACGGCATATTCGGGCGTCACGTCGATCGACACCCCGACCAGCCGCTTCGGCGCGCTGCCCGCGACGATCCGCCCGAATCCCTTTACCCAGCGCGTTTCCCCATCGGGCCGATCGACGCGGAAGGTGGCCTCGTAATCGCCGCTGCGTTCGATGGCGCGACGCAGCGCCGCCTCGACACTGATCCGGTCTTCCGCATGGATCCGGTCGAGCAACGTCGTGATATTGTCGGCATCGTCGGTTTCGAGCGAGAACAATGCGCGCTCGACCGGATCAAGGACCAGTTCACCGGACTCGGGCGCATATTCCCACACGCCGATGCCCGCGGCCTTGATCGCGATGTCGAGCCGCTCACGCTCGGCCGCCAGCTGCCGTTCCAGCGCCAGCGCCTCGGTAATGTCGGTCAGCACCAGCGTCGCGCCATCGACGGCGCCGCTCTGCTTGCGATAGGGCAAGGCGCGCATCGAAAAGATGCGCTGGCCGTCATGGGTATGGACCCGACGCTGGCGGGGCGCGGCACCGCTCACGACCGCACGGGCATCGTCGAGATGGTCGGACCCCTGCAACCGGCTGGCGACATCGGTCAACGGCCGGCCGCGATCGGCGGGCTTGAGCGGGAAGATCGTCGTCGCCGCGTCGGTATAGCTGCGCACCTTCATCTCGGCGTCGAGGACGACCACCGCGAGTTCGGTCGATGCATAGAAGTTGCGCAGGTCGGAATTGGCGACGGTCAGCTGGTCGACCTTGCTTTTCAATTCGTCGTTGACGGTCGTCAATTCCTCGTTCGTCGATTGAAGCTCCTCGTTCATCGACATCATTTCTTCGTTGGAGCTTTTCAGCTCCTCGTTCGCAGTCTCCAGCTCCTCGATCGCCGAGCGCAGGCGGTGACGGGTGAGGCGCAGATCGTCCTCCAACGCCTCCATATGGTCCTGCCCCGCTTCCAGATCGCGCATGTCGTCGCCATCGACGGGCTGGAACGGACCCGTTTCGCGGAACACGAACAGCAGCGTGCCGTCGCCCAACGGGTCGCAGATCACCTCGATCGGTTGCGTCCCGTAATCGGTCTCGACGGTCACGTCGCGCGCGACCGTGCGCCGCTTTTCGTCGCGTGCCTGCCGCAACAGCGGGCCGATGACGGTGCGTAATCCCGGACGCGCCAGATTGACGGCGCTGCTGCCCCCGGTCCGCGTCACCGGAAATTCGAAATAGCGGCTGAGCTTGCCATAGGCCGACACGATGCCTCCGTCCTGATCGACGATCAGGCTGGGCGGTGCATAGCGTTCGACCACGCGCCGGATCGCCGTCGCCTCGCTGCCCAGCGACCGGCTGTCGGTCCGGTCGCCGCGCTCGCGCCGGACGACCGGCGGATAGGTGTTGGCCGGCAGGTCGACGGGATAGCTGGTCGCACCGGCCGTACGGACGAACACCCGCGCCGATGGATCGACCGGCTGGAACAGGTGTTCGAACCGGCCGACGCTTTCCGACGGCCCGAGGAACAGATAGCCCCCCTCGCGCAGCGCGAAGTGGAACAGCGGCACGACCGATTGCTGCAACCGATCGTCGAAATAGATCAGCAGGTTGCGACACGACACCAAGTCGATCCGGGAAAAGGGCGGATCCTTGACCAGGCTGTGGCTGGAAAACCGGATCATGTCGCGGATCTCCGGCGTGATCGAAAACCGGTCGGTATGTGGCACCGTATAGCGTTCGCGGAGCGCCGGGGGCAGGTCGACCAGCGCCGAGATCGGATAACTGCCAGCACGGGCGATGCCCAGCATCTGCTCGTCGATATCGGTCGCGAAGATCTGCACCGCCAGCGGCTGGCCGCTCGCGCGCGCGGCCTCGGCGAACAGCATCGCGATGGTATAGGCTTCCTCGCCGCTCGAACAGCCGGGCACCCAGACGCGCAGATCCTCGTCACCCGGACGCAGCGCCATCAACGGTTCGATGACGCGCACCCGCAATTGCTCGAACGCTTCGGGATCGCGAAAAAAGCGCGTGACGTTGATCAGCAGATCGCGGAACAGCGCCTCGCATTCGCCGGCATCGCCGCGTACCCGCGACAGATACGCCCGGCCGGTATCGATGCCCAGCACATGCATCCGCCGTTCGACCCGGCGGACGAAGGTCGATCGCTTATAGCCCGAAAAATCATGGCCGATCGCCGATCGCAACACCCGGCACAGTTCGTCGACGTGATCGGCGACGACATCGGCCTCGCGCTCGGCCGGATCGCTGCGCCGCCGCGCGAAAAAACGTTGCAGGCATTCGAGGATTTCGCCCGGCGGCCGGACGAAATCGGTCATGCCGGTGCCGACCGCCGACAGCGGCATTCCGTCGTACCGCGCGCTTTCGGGCTGTTGCACGACGCAGACGCCGCCATTTTCCTTGATCGCGCGCAGCCCGGTGGTGCCATCGGCGCCGGTACCCGACAGGATCACGCAGGCGGCGTTCGACTGCTGGTCACTGGCCAGCGACAGGAAGAAATCGTCGATCGGACGGCGAAGCCCGCGCGGCTGCTGGAATTCGGTCAGCTCCAGCACGCCGTCGCGTACGGCAAGGCCCCGGCCGGGCGGGATGATGTAGACGGTGTCGGCCTCGACCCGCTCGCCGCCCGCACTTTGCAGCACCGGCAGTGCGGTGGTGCGGTCGAGCAGTTGCGCCAGCATGCTTTCGTGATTGGGGTCGAGATGCTGGACGATGACGAACGCCAGCCCGGTCGGCAGCGTCGCCGGGGCCAGCATCTCGCGCAGGGCCTCCAGCCCGCCGGCCGACGCACCGATGCCGACGATCGGCACCGCCGTCGTCTGCGGCGCGGCATCGGGCCGCGACGTCGTTCCATCATGCACCGGGGGCGGACTCCAGATCGGCGAGCATCATCTTCGCCTGTGCCACGATCGCGGCGCTGTTGGCGATGGTCAGCAACGTACCCTCGACCACGATCCCGGCATCGCCCGCGATCGGGACCAGCTTGCCCAGCGTCGCGCGCAGTTGCTCGTCATATTCGGCCAGCAATTCGGGCTGCGACCGGCTGACGTCGAACTGCGACGCGAAGACGAAATCGCATCGCCCGTCGATCCCGCGCAGCCGCGACATATACAGCAGGTTGACGAACGGCCTCCCGTCCTTGCGGAAATTAACGATCGGCGTCCGCACGTTGGTCTGGTCGGACTGCACCAGGAAATCGCGCAGCTTCGCACGCGGCTGAACGTTCGGAGCGTCGCGTTGAAGCATGCGGCAGTTGCGACCCACCACATCGTCGGCGGTATAACCGGTCAGCGCGGAGAAGGGGTCGTTCACCATCAACAGATGATTGTCGTCATGCGCGGAAGCGACGGCCAGGGCGACGCGCGACTGTCGTAGATAGTCGACGAGCGACCTTGGCAGTTCCTGTTGCACGCGCACTCCTCTTCAATTCCGGATTACCCGCAAATCCGGGAAGATAACAACCCGGTTGCGGACGGGGAACGAACGGCGACGCCGATCGACATGCCATTGCAGCCACCCCCTTGAACGATAATGCAATCCGGATCGTATTTCCGGCAGGAACACTGTAGATCACTGCGGTACTTCCGACCTATTCGGCGGGCCATGCCCAGATCAGGACTATTTACCCGCATGTTGGACATTCCTGCCGCTCTTGCAAAAGCCTCGCGAGCCCTGCCGGGTTTCCTTGCCGGTGGCGGGGACTGCGCCGCGATGATTGCAGCGCATGACTGGGCGCTGACGCCGCTCGGACCGATCGATGGCTGGCCGCAGTGTTTGCGCACGACGCTCGCCATGACGCTCCGCTCGCCGGTGCCGATCGTGCTGTTGTGGGGCGCGGACGGGGTGATGTTGTACAACGACGCCTATTCGGTCTTCGCCGATGCGCGGCATCCGTGGCTGCTGGGGTCGAACGTCCGTGAGGGCTGGCCGGAAGTCGCCGCTTTCAACGACCATGTCATGCAGGTCGTACTGGCCGGCGGAACGCTGCGCTACCGCGATCAGGAAATGACGCTCGCGCGCAGCGGCTGGCCCGAACGGGTATGGATGGACCTCGATTATTCACCGGTGCTCGACGAAGGGGGGGTGCCGGCGGGCGTCATCTGCATCCTCGCCGACACGACCGAACGGTTTGCCAGCGTCCGCCACAGCCGGTTCCTGCTGTCGCTGTCCGATGCGCTCCGGCCGCTCGCGACGCGCCGGGAGATCACGACCGTCGCCTGCGAACGCATCGCCGATTGGCTCGATGCATCGCGGGTATTCTATGCCGAGATCGGCACCGACGGGCGGATGGTCGTCGAACGCGACTATTGTCGGGGGGTGCCGTCGCTTGCCGGGGTCCATTCGCTCGAAGCGTTCGGCCCCGGCCTGCTCGACGCCTATCGCAGCGGCGTGCCGCTGGTCGTCGCCGACGTGGCGGGCGACATGCACCTGAACGACGCAGCCCGCGCCGGTCTGGCCGAACGGCATGTCGGGGCATTCGTCGACATGATGCTGTTCGACAAGACCGATCGCGTCGGCGTGCTGGCGGTCCAGTCCGCCCATCCCCGCGCATGGACGGCGGCGGAGGAACATCTGGTCCAGGAGGTCGGCGAACGCGTCAAGAATGCGGTCGAACGCGCCCGTGCCGAAGAGGGCCTGCGCCGGCTGAACGAGACGCTGGAGGAACAGGTCGCGATCCGCTCCGCCGAACGCGACCGGCTGTGGAACCTGTCGCAGGACATGCTGGCGCGTGCCGATTTCGCCGGCATGATGTCGGCGGTCAGCCCGGCATGGACGCAGATACTGGGCTGGAGCGAAGCCGAACTGCTGTCGCGTGGGTACGCCAGCTTCATGCATCCCGAGGATACCGCCCACACGTTGGCGGCGATCGCGGGCATGGCCCAGCGGCGGCAGCCGACCCGGTTCGAAAACCGGATCCAGACCCGCGAGGGCGACTGGAAGCATATCGAATGGACCGTCGCCCCCGAGGCCGACGGCATGAATTTCGTCGCGGTCGGCCGCGACCTGAGCAATGCCAAGGCACGCGAGGCCGATCTGGAAGTGGCGCGCGACGCCCTGCGCCAGAGTCAGAAGATGGAGGCGATGGGCAGCCTGACCGGCGGCGTGGCGCATGATTTCAACAATCTGCTGACTCCGATCATCGGCTCGCTCGACATGCTGGTCCGCAAGGGGGTGGGCAGCGATCGCGAGCGGCGGCTGATCGGCGGTGCCCTGCAATCGGCCGAGCGTGCCAAGACGCTGGTCCAGCGCCTGCTGGCCTTTGCCCGCCGCCAACCGCTGCAACCGACCGCCGTCGATGTCGCGCGGGTGATCGACAGCATGGCCGGGCTGATCGGATCGACGCTGGGACCGACGATCGCGATGCGCGTCGACCTGACCGACCTGCCCCCGGCGCGCGCCGACCTGAACCAGCTCGAAATGGCGTTGCTGAACCTGGCCGTGAACGCGCGCGATGCGATGTCCGAAGGCGGCACGCTGACGATCAGCGCGCGACACGAAACCGTCCTATCCGCGAACAGAGGCGACTTTGCGCCGGGACGATATGTCCGGCTGAGCGTCGGCGACAGCGGCATCGGCATGGACGATGCAACCCGTCGCCGCGCGATCGAGCCGTTCTTTTCGACCAAGGGCGTCGGCAAGGGCACCGGACTGGGACTGTCGATGGTCCATGGCCTGACCGCGCAGCTGGGTGGCGGGCTGACGATCGACAGCACGCCCGGCCATGGCACGGTGGTCAGCCTGTGGCTGCCGGTCAGCGAGACGGCGATCTGCGCCGACGAACCGGTCGTCGACGTTCAGCCGCTATCGGCACGGCGCGGCACCGCCCTGCTGATCGACGACGAGGAACTGGTCCGCATGAGCACGGCGCACATGCTGGCCGATCTCGAATACCACGTGGTCGAGGCCGCCAGCGCCGAGGACGCGCTGCGGATGATGGACGACGGGCTGCGCCCCGATATCGTCGTTACCGACCATCTGATGCCGGGTATCAGCGGCGCGCAACTGGCCCGGATGCTGAAGGCCAGCCATCCGTTGCTGCCGGTATTGATCGTATCGGGCTACGCCGAGGAAGCCGGCATCGATTCGGATATCCCGCGCCTTACCAAACCGTTCCGCAACGACGAATTGCAGACCAGCCTGACGGCGCTGGCCGCCACCGCCGCGGCAAGCGAGGACGTGATCGAGGTCCTCGAACTAACCTGATCCAGCGCGCAACCCAGTGCCGGTTCGCAAGGGGACGGTTCGGCGAAGGACGACCATGACCCTGCGGCCGGTGAAGGCTATCGTGTCGGGCGCGAGAGGATGTAGGCGGCACAGCCCGCCATCAGCACCGCCACGCCGCCGCCGAGCAGCAGACCCGGCCCTGCGCTCCACACGAACAACCCATATCCGACCGCGATGCCGCCACACGCCATCGCCTTTGCTCGGCGGCCGATCGCCCCGTCCTGCCGCCATGCGGTCAGCGTCGGGCCGAAGCGCGGATGATCGAGCAGCCACCGCTCCAGCCGTGGCGACCCGCGCGCGAAACAGGCGGCGGCCAGGATCAGGAAGATCGTCGTCGGCATCACCGGCAACAGCGCACCGACCACCCCCAACAGGACGAAGCACCAACCAAGCACGATCCAGCCGAACCGCACCAGCCGTATCCGGCGCTTCATCGGTTCAGGAAAAACGGGCGGGACCATGATCGGCACCCTACCGTGTGCCCGACGATCCCGATACCGCCGAAGCTGAACGGAAGGTTGATCGGGCATGACTAAAGTCGATTCGCGACAATCGCGCGACGCCGGTCATGGTTTAAACCGATTAACACCTGCCGAGTTCATCGTTTCGGCCATGGATTGATCGGATACCGCGAACGGTTCATCGCCGATGAACGGCGGTTGCGTTGACACTTCACCGCATCACGGCGAAGAGCCGGTCCGAGTTTAGCCGGTCCGGCGATCTGCGCTTTCGAGAAGCAGGTAACGGACGGCGAGACGTGGGGGTTCCTGACGGCCGCTCTATTTTGTCCGCGTTTCTGCGGCCGATGGCGGGCACCCTTGCGCACAAGCAGTGAGTGGGAATGAATAAGCGCTGGTCCGTATTGGTTTTGTGGAGCCTGACCGCAGTAAGCGGCGTCGCGAGTGCCCATGTCGCGATGAGCACGGATTCCGAACCAGAGGTTGCCCTGCAATCGACACCAGTTGCCGACGTCCCTGCCCCCGTCGCTTTTGCCGCACCCGCCCCGGTGGTGCAGGCCCTTCCCGAAGCCGAACCGGCCCTCTCCGAAACCGAAACGACCCGCCTCGACAAGCGTGAAGTCGAGTGCATCGCCAAGGTCGTCGTGCACGAAGCCGGCAATCAGCCGCATCGTGGACAGGTCGCCGTGGCGCAGGTCATCCGCGCCCGCGTCAACAGCGGCCGCTTCGCCGACAGCGCCTGTGGCGTCGTCAAGCAGCGCGGCCAATTCTTCAACGTCGACGCCTATGACCCCCCGCGCAACAATGGCCGCTGGGAAAACGCGGTCGACATCGCCAAGCGCACGTTGAGCGGCAAGGGCGAAGACGTCGCCCCCGGCGCACTGTTCTTCCATTCGGCCGGCGCGTCGATGCCCAGGCGCACCCGCGTTACCCAGATCGCCGACCACACCTTCTACCGCTGATCGACGCCGCCTGCCCCGGCAGGATCGCGTTTCCGCAACGCCCGCGCTGAGCAAGGCTCGCGCGGGCGTTGCTGTTTGTGGGGTAGCGCGGTGACTCTACCGCCTTTCATTGCCTTCACCGTTCGCAGCCTCGGCATCCCTCCCTCTCCCTGCGGGAGAGGGAGGGAGCGGCGCAGCCGCGGAAGGGTGAGGGCGATCAGCCTTGATCGAAAGCGACTCTGGAAAAGAAACGGACATCCCCCCGCCCGTTCTCAGCGCGCGCTGCCATCCTCGCCCGGCTGCTCGTCGCCGAACCGTGCCGCCTGCGCCGCTTCCCAGCGCCTGCGCACCGCCGCGCGCGGCGCGTCGAACCCCAGCTTCCCCGTCAACGCCACCCAAGACGCGATCGGCGCGCGGAGCGGCTCGGTGAGCGGCGACGGCGGCAATTCGTCGAACCACGACCCGATCGCGTGTGCGTTGAAGACGCTCAGTAGCAGCGCTGCCGTCGCGATGACGCCGGTCATCCAGCGCCACGGCCGCACCGTGTCGATCGGGGCCGCCGGCACCAGCACCGGCGATCCGACCTCGGCGATCTCTCCCTGTTCGGCACCGGTGGTCATCCTCGCGCTCCGTCAGAACTGGTAATAGATGAACGGCGCGACCCCTTCGGGCCGCATCGCGTCGACGATCAGGATCAGGGCAGCCAGCGCCAGCCCGATGACCGGCGCGGCATGCGTCCGCACGCGCGTCGCGATGCCCGGCAGGATGCCGACCGGCACGGCATGGATTGCAAGCCCCAGTGCGACCAGCCCCAGCGACAGCGGAGTCACCAGCGTGTTGCGCCAATCGCCGGCGAACAGCTGGCGGAGATAGGCGAATGCCTCCCCCTCCCCCTGCGCACGGAAGAATATCCAACCAAGCACGACGATGTGGAAGGTCAGCAGGATGCCGGCCCAGCGCGGCGCCATCGGCAGCCCGGCCGGGCGATGCCGCGACCAGAACCGTTCGATCGCCAGCCAGCCGCCATGCAGCGCGCCCCAGATCACGAAGCTCCAGCTGGCACCATGCCACAGCCCGCCGAGCAACATGGTCAGGAACAGGTTCAGATAGGTGCGCACCGGCCCCTTCCGACTGCCGCCGAGCGGGATGTAGAGATAGTCGCGCAGCCAGCTCGACAGGCTGATATGCCAGCGCCGCCAGAAATCCTGCAGCGAGGCGGCACGATAGGGCTGATCGAAATTGCGCGGAAAAGTATAGCCGAGCAGCGCCGCCAGCCCGATCGCCATGTCCGAATAGGCGGAGAAATCGCAATAGATCTGCACCGCATAGCCATAGGCCCCCATCAGCAGGTCGAGGCTCGACCGGCTTGCGGGATCGAAGAACGCCGGATCGACCAGCGCCCCGGCCAGCTGCGACGCGATCACCGCCTTCTTGAACAGGCCCCACAGGATCAGCAGCAGGGCGGCGGCGGCGGTGCCGCGATCGATCGTCGGCACGCGGCGAAACTGCGGCAACAGGTCGGCACCGCGCACGATCGGCCCGGCGACCAGATGCGGAAAGAACGACATCAACAACGTAAGGTCGAGCAGGCTCGCGGCGGGCACCCGGCGGCGATGGACGTCGACCAGATACGAGATCGCCTGAAAGGTGAAGAAGGACACGCCGACCGGCAGCACCACCTGCAACAGCGGCAGGTCGCGGCCGAAGCCCAGCGGCTGCAACAGCGCCGTCAGTTGTTCGAGGAAGAAGCCGGCATATTTGAAATAGCCGAGCACGCCCAGATTGGCGGCGACGCCGAGCGTCACCAGCGCCCGGCCGCGCCGATCCGCGCTGCGCACGATCGCTGCCGCCAGCGCCCAGTTGACGAACGCTGATACGAACAGCAGCGCGACGAACCGCGCATCCCATGCCCCGTAGAAGAACCAGCTTGCCAGCAGCAGCGCGATCTTGCGCCACTCGTTCGACCGCCCGAGCGACCAGGTGATGGCGTAGACGACAAGGAAGAACAGCCCGAAGCTGAGCGTGGGAAACAGCATTTAGCGAACCGTCAGCGCAGGAACCGTGGGTGCCGTCAGGCTGGTCATGGCAAGGTCGAGATCGGCTTGCAGCAGCCGCGCGATCTCGGCCCCGCCACGGCTGGTGAAGTGCACATGGTCGCCGCGCATCAGCGGTGTCGCCCCCTGCGTCCAGCTATCGGCGACACAGCGTCCGCCCATGGCCTGCGCCCAATCCCAATAGGCGATGCCGAACGCCCTTGCCTGCCGCCGCTGGATCGCCTGTACCGATGCCAGTGCCGCCGTCGGTCGCCACAACGCGGAGGATGCGCAGGGCAGGCTGGCACCGCTTTCGCCAATCTGGAGGCTGGGGATGCGGGTCGCGGAATCGGGCGCACCGAACAACAGCATCGGGACGCCGGGGGCCAGTCGCCGCAACCGGGTCAGGTCCGACCGCAGCGTCGTTTCATAGGCTGCGGCGGAAAATCCGGGCCGAAACGCCTCGTTGGTGCCGAACGCGACGACGATCAGGTCGGGGCGATAGGTGGCGAGTTCGGTCGCGACGACGCGGTCGTCGGTACGATCGAAATGGGTGAATTGCGCACCGACGGTGCCGAGGTTCGACAGGATCACCCCGCCGCCCACGCTGCGTTCGGTGCTCCACGACGTCAGCGTCACCGGTCCTGTGACGACGGTGGCCGATGCGATCGCAGCATCGGCACCGGCGTCGAGCGTACGGCAGCGGCTGCCGGGTTCGAGCGCCGCCAGCGGCCATTCGACGACCGCGGCACCGATGCCGAGTTGTACCGTCCCTGCCCCCGGCCCGGTCAGCGCACAGACGGTCAAGCGGTCGAACGTACGCCCGTCATCGGCACCAAGGGTAATCGTTGCACCCGGCGTGTCGCTGGAGAGGCTGTACGCGCTGACGCCCATCCGCACGCTGCCGGCCGACTGATAGGCCGATCCGAAAATACCGTTGACGCTCCACCCGGCTGATTGGGTCGCAGTGACATCGCGTGTGAGATAACCGGCGTAAGGCCTTCCAGCTGCGAGCGTTCCGCGCCCTCCACGGCCATAACGGGTCTGCAACAGCGTTCGCCAGCTTCCCGTGATCTGGTCACCCGCGGTATGGCTGTCGCCAATCTGGAGGATGCGGACTGGTGCCAAACTGCTGCGGGCCGTCGCCAGCTTTTCGAGAAAGGGGCGGATACGGTCGGCGTCGCACAACGCGCCATGACAGGTCGATGTCGCCATGGCCTGCGCCATGGCCCAAGCGAGCAGCGCGGGCATTAGTTGCCGCTCCCGGTCGGCTTCGCCGCGAGCGCAGGGCGGCCGGCGGCCTGTCGCACCCGCTCGGCATAGCGCCGCAGGTCGGCAGCGACGCCGTTGGTCAGCCGCTGATACCCGACACCGATCATGTGCAGCCCGTCGCCGGTCCGCATCAGGGCGGGCTTGCCGGTTTTCAGGTCGGGCAGATAGGCGTTGTACTTGCCCTCCGCATCCAGCGTCAGCGGCCGCGAATCGATGAACGGCACGCCCAGACGACGCATATGCTCCTCATAGAACGCGTCCATCGCTTGCATATCCGCATCCAGTTGCGCATCCCGCATCACCGGCAACCCCACCCAGTAGACGACTGCGCCGGACGAACGCACCGCCGCCACGAACTTGTCGACGCGATCGCCGATGACCTGTTTCCAGCCATCGCTCATCAACGGATGGAGATGCCCGTCGGCGAACACCGCCTGATTGTCGTTCGCGCCGAAGCTGATGACCGCCGCGTCGACCGGTTGCTGTCGCAACTGTTCACGGGCACGCTGTTCGAGGTCGAGGGTGCGATAGCGGGTGAAACCAGTGGCTTCCTTGGCGAACTTCAGAACCTCGAACCCGTCGCTCTTTGGTAACTGCCGGTACAGCGCATCCCAGATGCCATTGCCGAAACTGTCGCCGAACACGCCGACCCGCAGCACGCCGTCCCGCCGCATCCGGTCTATCACGCGCGGGTCGAGCGGGCTGTCGACGGTGCGGGCGTTTGCCGAAGGCGGTATTGCCGCCGGCGCGACGGTATCGCGCCCGGTAGAGGATGCGCCGGGGGCCAGTGGCGGCGTCGGTGAGGTCGTCGGTGCGGGCGCGTCGGGCAACTCGATCCGCCCCTGCCCGGCGAAGGACAGCCCGACCACGAACCCCGCGATCAGACCAAGGACGAGGACCGCCATCCGGTCCCCCAGCCACCACAGTCTGGAATCCGTCGCGCGAGAGACAGCAGTCACGTTCGATACTCGTTCAGGTAAGAAATAGGCGCGCATCGCAGCGCGCGGGTGATGCGATGCGCGTACCCCGTCCCGCAAATCCCGGCAAGCCGACCCAGCGCGACCCAACCGGCAGACCGGGCGATTGATCGTCGCAGAGACTAGCTGGACGACGGCGGGGAATAGTGCGTTGGTCGAAAAGAACCGATGAATGCGCGGCGAAATCCATGGCTAGTGCTGGTTTGCAGCGGGTCGGAAAGCGGCATGCGCTATACTAGGCCAACCGTTAATGGGTGTTCGGTCGACGTCGACCGACGACGCCGTCGGATCTACGCAAACCGTCCGATCGGCTATTTCCCAATCGCGCAACGCCCCGGTCCGGCATATCCAGTACATCCCGGTTGGGCCGGAACCGCAGAATAAACGATAGCAACGTACTGATAATCCAATATCAATTCGCCATCCATTCGATGCTTTTCGATATGGGACCAAATCAACAGGGGTACGTGAAACCGTCGGGCCGATTGTGATAACAGTGTCGGGAATTGGGTTGGGGAACTGGAAATGAGGATGTGCAAGTTACTGGGCGCGGCCGTTGCACTGGCGACGGTGGCGATGCCGGTGCATGCCGCACCGTGGGTCGCGGGTTGGACGACGTCGCCGATCAAACGGAGTGCCGAACAGGGCCTGATCGACGCGCAATATCGCGGCGCGACGGTGCGGCAGGTGGTCCGGGTGACGATCGCTGGACGGGCGGTGCGGGTGCGATTCTCGAACCGGTTCGGCGCGACGCCGTTGCGCATCGCCGGTGCCAGCATTGCGCTGGCGACCGGTCCGGCTGCCGCGTCGATCCGTGACGGTAGCGACCGGGCGTTGACGTTCGGTGGCAGGGCGATGGTCGAAATCCCGCCGGGGGCCGACTTCTGGTCCGATCCGGTCGCGTTGCCGGTAACGGCACTCGCCGATCTGGCGATCAGCACTCGCTTCGCCGACCTGCCGCTACAACAGACCGGCCATCCGGGCGCGCGGACCCGCAGCTGGATCGCGCAAGGCGAACGGCTGTCCGATGTCGCCTTTGCCGGTGCGGTGCCGATCGAGCGGTGGTTCCAGATCGCAGCGGTCGAAATCGATGCCGCGCCGACCGCGCGGGCCATCGTCGCGCTGGGCGATTCGATCACCGACGGGTACGGCGTGAAGGACGGTGGTAACCAGCGCTGGACCGATGGCCTTGCCAGACGACTCGCGGCGAACCGGGCGACGCGTGAGGTGGCGGTGCTGAACCATGGGATCGGCGGCAATTGCCTGCTGATCGAATGTCTCGGCCCCAACGCGTTGTCGCGGTTCGACAGCGACGTGCTGAGCCAGCCCGGCGCGCGCTACCTGATCCTGCTCGAAGGGATCAACGATCTGGGCGGCTTGGCGCGCGAAAAGCCGGCCAGTGCCGACGAGCGACGCGCGCATGTCGACCGGATGATCGCCGGCTACGCGCAGGTCGTCGCCCGCGCCCGTGCCAAGGGGCTGAAGGTCATCGGCGGCACGGTAATGCCGTTCATGGGCAACGAATATTACCATCCCGATGCGGCGGCCGAGGGTTCGCGGCAAGCGATCAATGCGTGGATCCGTACGCCGGGCAATTTCGACGCGGTGATCGATTTCGACCGCATCGTTCGCGATCCCACCCGGCCCGACCGGCTGTTGCCGGCATATGACCTGGGCGACCATCTGCATCCGTCGACGGCGGGGTATCAGGCGATGGCTGATGCCGTCCCGCTGGGATTGTTCGCGAGGTGACACCGACGCTCGAGCGGGACGGGGCGATGCTGCCGTCGCGCGCGGCGGCGAGCGTCCTGCCGGCGATCGAGGCGGCGCTGGACACGGTGCCGATCGAACGTGCGGGGGTGCAACTGCACGGCGTTGCGGCGCTGCGCGACCTGTTGGCACCGGGCGGCGCGATCGGTGCGGTCGCAGGCGACGTGCTCGGGCCTGAAACCCGGCCCGTCCGCGCGCTGCTGTTCGACAAGTCGGCGGCGACCAACTGGGCGCTCGGCTGGCATCAGGACCGGACGATCGTGGTGCGCGAACGGCGCGACGTGGCGGGTTTCGGTCCGTGGACCGTCAAACAGGGGCTGCAACATGTCGCCCCACCCTTCGCGCTGCTCGAAACCATGGTGACGTTGCGGGTTCATCTCGATCCGGTTCCGGTCGATAACGCACCGCTGCTGGTCGCGCTCGGGTCGCACAAGCTCGGGCGCATCGCCGAGAGCGCGGTGGAGGGGGTCGTCGGTGCCAGCAGGATCCTTGCCTGTCTGGCACGACGTGGCGATATCTAGCTCTATGCGACGCCGATCCTGCATGCGTCCGACGCCGCCATGCGTCCGGCCCGACGGCGGGTGTTGCAGGTCGATTTCGCCGCGCAGCCGCTTCCCGGCGGATTGGCGTGGCTGGGCGTCTGACCCTTGGCGCAAGCGGGAGCGCGCCCCATGTGCGGCGCGAACCAATCGGAGCCTGCTTCATGATCGACCTGCATTACTGGCCGACGCCCAATGGCCACAAGATCACGCTGTTCCTTGAGGAAGCGGGGCTGCCCTACACCATTCACCCGGTCGACATCGCCAATGGCGAGCAGTTCCGCCCGGAGTTCCTGGCCATCGCACCCAATAACCGGATGCCGGCGATCGTCGATCACGAACCGGCGGGCGGCGGCGGCCCATTGGCGATCTTCGAATCGGGTGCGATTCTGCTGTATCTGGCGGAAAAGACCGGCCGGTTCCTGCCCGCCGACCTGCCGGGGCGGTATGACGCGATCCAGTGGCTGATGTGGCAGATGGGCGGGCTGGGGCCGATGGCCGGGCAGAACCTGCATTTCAACGTCTACGCGCCCGAAAAGATTCCCTACGCGCAGGATCGCTATATCCGTGAGACGGCGCGGCTGTACGGGGTGCTCGACAAGCGGCTGGCCGACCGACCGTTCGTCGCGGGCGACTATTCGATCGCCGACATGGCCGCCTATCCATGGATCGTGCCGCACGAAGCGCAGGGGCAAAAGCTGGACGACTTTCCCCATCTGAAGCGCTGGTTCGATACGATCGCCGCGCGTCCGGCGACCGTTGCCGCCTATGAGAAGGGCAAGGCGGTCGGCTACCGCGAGCAGCCGATGACCGACGAGCAGCGTCGCGTGCTGTTCGGTACGCCGGCCGCAAGCTGAGCGAGCGTTGCGACAAACTGCGACAAAAAGGTGCGGCGGCGACATAGGCTGACGACAAGTCGCGGCGATACGGGGGCATCATTTACCGGGGTTGCTCCCGTTTTCGAAAGGTTCGTCATGCGATCGTTCATCATTGCCGCTTCTTTGGCCGCCATCGCCCTGCCCGGCATGGCGTTCGCCGCACAGACCCCACCGCCCGGTCCCGACCGCGTCGTCACCCGCGCCGATGCAATGGCCCGCGCCGACCAGCGCTTCGACGCGCTGGACACCGACCGCGACGGCAAGATCAGCGCGACCGAACGTGCCGTCGCGGCAGGTCCAGCCGGCGAGGACGGGGCACGCCGTCGTGGCGGCGGCCGGATGCTCGAACGGGCCGATGCGAACCGCGACGGCGTCGTCACCCGCGGCGAGTTCCGCGCGATGGCCGCTGCGGGCTTCGACCGGCAGGACGTCAACCGCGACGGCAAGGTCGATGCGACCGAACGCCGTCAGGGGCGCGAACAGCGGATGAGCCGGCAGGGACAGCAGGGCGGCACCATCACCCGCGCCGCGTTTCAGGCGCGCGCGCTCGCCCGGTTCGAACGCATGGACGTGAACAAGGACGGGCAAATCGATCCCGCCGAACGCTTCATGGCGCGTGAAAAGCGGATGCAGCGCCGCGCGCCGCATATCGCCGGCTGATCCCACGCCGGACGGCGGGTGTCGCCCGCCGTCCGGCGTTCCTTTCAGGAGCCTCCGCGCCTAGCATGTCCGACATGGCCGATATCCCGCACCTCCTGCTGGTCGACGACGAACGATCGATCCGCGAACCGCTTGCCCAATATCTGACGAAACAGGGGTTCCGCGTGACCCAGGCGGGTGATGCCGAGGGCGCGCGGGCGCGGCTCAATGCCTATGCCATCGACCTCGCCATCCTCGACATCATGATGCCGGGCGAGGACGGGCTGTCGCTGTGCCGCCATATCCGCGAGACCAGCGAGACGCCGGTCATCCTGCTGACCGCGCGCACGGAGGAGACCGACCGGATCGTCGGGCTGGAAATGGGAGCCGACGATTATGTCGTGAAGCCCTTTTCCCCGCGCGAACTGGCGGCGCGGGTCAAGGTGGTGTTGCGGCGGACCGCCGGCGGTACGGTCCGGCAACATGCCCCGGAGGCGGGATCGTTCGCCTTTGCCGGTTGGGTGCTGAAGACCGGCGAACGGGCGCTGGTCGATCGCGAGGGCGTGTCGGTGCCGCTGTCGACCGGGGAGTATAACCTGCTTCATGCGCTGGTGACGCGCCCGAGGCAGGTGCTGACCCGCGACCAGTTGCTCGACCTGACCCAGGGGCGGGAGGCCGCCGCCTTCGACCGGGCGATCGACAATCAGGTCAGCCGCCTGCGCAAGAAGATCGAGACCGACGTCCGCAACCCGGAGATCATCAAGACCGTGTGGGGCGGTGGTTACACGCTGTCAGCCGAGGTGACGCGCCTGTGAGGCGGCTATGGCCGACGAGCCTGCCCGGCCAGATCGCGCTGCTGGTCGCGGTCGCGCTGTTCGTTGCGCAGGCACTCAATTTTGCGCTGCTGCTGCGCGAGCGGCGTGCATTTCGCTTTGCCGAGATCACCTTGCCTGCGGTCACCCGTTTGATCGACGCGGCCGAGCGGACGACCGCGCCGCGCCGGATGGCCGGCGAGGACCGGATGCGCGGCGTCCGGCTGGTGACCAACCGGGTGCCGCCGCTACGCGGTGAAGCCGAAACCGATGTCGAGCAGGCGATCCGGGGCGGCTTTGCCGATGCCGGTATCCGCGTCGGACGCATTGCGGCGCGCATCCGCCCGATCGACGAGGCCGAGATTCGCGAGCGCGGTATTGCCGGACGGCGGGCCGAGCGGTTGCGGCGGATGGGCGCGGTGCTCGACGCGGCGGTCGAACTGCCCGGGCGCGGCTGGCTGGTGTCGCATACGCCGTGGCCGATGGCCGAGCGCGGGCTGTTGTGGCAGCTGCTCGCGCAGACCTTCATCCTCTACGTCATCGTCCTGCTGCCGGTGTTGTGGATCGGACGCCGGATCGCCAAGCCGCTACGACAACTGGCGGTGGCGGCGCGGGCGTTTCATCCCGGCCGCCCCCTGCCCGCGATCGCGCCGTCGGGGCCGCAGGACGTGCGGCTGCTGATCTCCGCCTTTATCGACCTGGGGCAGCGGGTGAATGCGATGGTCGATGAGAAGGACCGGATGCTGGGCGCGATCGGCCATGATCTGCGCACGCCGCTCGCCGCGCTTCGCGTCCGGATCGAGTCGGTAGAGGACGATACCGACCGCACGCGCATGGCGGAAACGATCGACGAGATGAACGCGACGCTCGACGATATCCTGTCGCTGGCACGGCTGGGCCGACCGAGCGAGGCCGCGACCGATGTCGACGTGGCGGCGCTGGTCGATGCGGTGGTCGACGATTTCCGTGACCTCGGCCATGACGTCGATTTTGTCGAAGCGGCGCGCGTGCCGCTGCATCTGCGCCCCAATCTGATGCGGCGGGCGGTGCGCAACCTGATCGAGAATGCCATCAAATATGCCGGGGCGGCGGAAGTGCGGGTCGAAACGGGCGCGCAAGCCGTGACGATCGTCGTCGCCGATCGGGGGCCGGGCATCCCGGTCGACCGGCTGGACGCCGTGTTCGATCCGTTCATCCGGCTGGAAACGTCGCGCAACCGCGATACCGGCGGGATCGGTCTGGGGCTGGCGTTGGCGCGGGCGATCGTTCGGGATGCCGGTGGCGAGATCGCACTTGCCAACCGCGACGGCGGCGGATTGAACGCGACGATCCGGTTGCCGCGCTGACCGCCCGAGAAACGAAATACGGTACCGCGACGTTGTGCGCTGAACGATGATCAAAGTAGCCAGCTACAACATGCGCAAGGCGATCGGCACCGATCGTCGCCGGATGCCCGAACGGACGCTGGAGGTGCTGCGCGAGATCGATGCCGACATCATCGCGTTGCAGGAGTGCGACCGCCGGCTGGGCGAGCGCGCCGGCGTGATTTCGGCCCATCTGCTGGACGAACACAGCCCATGGGTCGCGGTGCCGCTGGCGATCCGGGCCCAGTCGATGGGATGGCATGGCAACGCCCTGCTGGTCCGCAAGGACGCGACGGTCAGCGGCCCGCGACGGATCGATATCCCCGCACTCGAACCGCGCGGGGCGGTGCGCGCCGATGTGACCACCCATGGCGTAACGCTGCGGGTGGTCGGCATGCATCTCGACCTGTCGGGCCTGTGGCGGCGCAAGCAGGCCCATGCGATCCTGAGCGAGGTCGAGGACTGTACGCCGAAACTGCCTAGCGTGCTGATGGGCGACCTGAACGAATGGACGCCGCGTTCGGGGTGTCTGCGCGACTTCGGACGGACGCATTGCTTTGCAGAGACCGGCCCCAGCTTTCACGCGCGCCATCCGGTCGGGCGCCTCGACCGGATCATGGTTTCGGGCGGGTTGAAGATTCTCGACGCCGGCGTCCATCACAGTGCGGCCGCGCGCAAGGCGTCCGACCATCTGCCGATCTGGGCGACGCTCGCGCCGGCATGAGCGATGCCCCGCTGCACGAACGCGAACTGCGCCTCGCGCTGGTCTGCTATGGGGGGATCAGCCTTGCCGTCTATATGCATGGGCTGGTCAAGGAAATCTGGCACATCGCCCGCGCCAGCCGGGCGGTGCAGGATGATGGCGAGCCGCTAACGGGCAGCGCGGGCGTGTATCAGGCGATGCTGACCGATCTGGCAGCGTTGACCGGCATCCGGCTGCGCGTGCTGGTCGATATCGTCGCGGGGGCCAGCGCGGGGGGAATCAATGGTGTGTTTCTGGCGCAGGCGGTGTCGACCGGTCAGTCGCTCGATCCGCTGACCGACCTGTGGCTGAACGGTGCGGATATCGAGGCACTGATCGATCCGGCGCAGAGCCCGGCCAGCGCATTGTCGCGACCATGGGCACGGCCGATCGCGTGGATGGCGCTGGGCCGCGAGGGCGAGGATGCGTCGAGCGTCGATATCGCGGCGCGCGACGAGTTGCGCCAGAAGCTCGATCGGTTCGTCCGGGCGCGCTGGTTCCAGCCGCCCTTTGGCGGGCGGGCGATCGTCGACATGCTGCTCGACGCCTTTGCCGCGATGGCGGCAGCACCCACCGGGCCGAGGCTGTTGCCGCCGGGCCAGCCGCTCGACCTGTTCGTGACCGTCACCGACTTCGCCGGTCACCCCGAGGTGTTGCGGCTCAATTCGCCGAAGGAAGTGGTCGAGACCGAACATCGGCTGGTCATCGGTTTCCACGACCATGGCGGCGACCGGCTGGCCGACGCCGCCGAACTGGTGTTCGCGGCGCGCGCGACGTCGAGCTTTCCCGGCGCGTTCCCGCCATTCCGCGTGGGGGAACTGGATGCGGCACTGGCCGATCGCGCGGTCGACTGGCCGGGACGCGATGCGTTTCTGCGCCGGGTGCTGCCGCGCCAGTCGGCGGTGGGAATGGCGGATCAGGCGACGCTGATCGACGGGTCGGTGCTGGCCAACGCGCCGTTCGCGCCCGCCATCGATGCGCTGCGCGAACGGCCGGCGCGGCGGCAGATCGACCGGCGCTTTGTCTATCTCGATCCGGCACCCAACCATAAATTCGGCATCGGTACCGCCGCCGAAGGACCACCCGGTTTTTTCCAGACAATCCTCGGCGCGCTGTCCGAACTGCCGCGCAAACAGCCGATCCGCGACAATCTGGACGCGATCCAACGGCGGTCCGAACGGATCGAACGGATGCTGGCGATCGTGGACAAGCTGCGCGTCGGGGTCGAGGCGGAGGTCGAGCAACTGTTCGGCTATACGCTGTTCCTCGACTGGCCGACCCCGGCGAGGCTGGTCGGCTGGCGGCAGCGCGCGCAGGTGCAGGCGGCGAAGCGTGCCGGATACGGCCATGCCGCCTATGGGCTGCTGAAAGTCGATCAGGTGCTAGACCGGCTGGCCGACCGGGTCGCGACATTGGTCGAGGATGCGTCGCCCGACCGGGTCCGGCGGCTGCGCGAAGGATTCGCGCAGGTCGTCGCTGACAGCGATGCCGGCCGGTTCGACGGCGACGGCGCATCGGAAGCCGCCATCGCCTTTCTGCGATCGCACGACCTCGCCTTTCGCATCCGGCGGTTGCGGTTGCTGGTGCGGACCCTCTCCGCGATGGAGCCCGAGCAGGATGCGGCGGCGCTGGCCCCGGTGCGCGAGGCGATCTTCGCCAGCCTGACGCCGTATCTGGCGTGCGAGAATGCCGACCATTTCGCCGAAGTCCGGACGCTGGTCGGGGACAAGCGCACCGATCCCGAGGCATTGCTGGCGGCGATGGCGGAGGCGATGGACCTGACCACGCTCGACGCGCGGACCGATGCGCGCCTGTCGGAGGCGCTGGCCGCCGCCCCGCGCGACATCCGGCGGCCGATCCTGCTCGCCTATCTCGGCTTTCCGTTCTTCGACATCGCGACGCTGCCGTTGCTCGGCGGCGAGGGGCTGGACGAATTCGATCCGGTGCGGGTCGATCGCATCGCGCCCGACGACGCGCCGTCGATCCGCGCGGGCGGTGCGGAAGCGACACTGAAGGGGATTCGCTTCAACAATTTCGGCGCGTTCTTCAGCCGGTCCTACCGCGAGAACGACTATCTATGGGGGCGGCTGCACGGGGCCGAGCGGATGATCGACATCGCGCTGTCGACCCTGCCGCCCGAGGTTCATCTGCCGCCGGGGTGGCTCACCCGGCACAAGCGCGCCGCGTTCCTCGCCATTCTGGACGAAGAAGAGCCACGGTTGCAGGCGATCCAGCCGCTGTTCGACGAATTGCGCGCCGAAATCGGCTGACCCTGTCGCCTATTGGAAAAGCCGGCGCGACGGGCGTAAGGAAGGAGCGACGACAACGACGAAGGCTCCCTGAGCGATGCAGTTCCTGAAAACCCTGTTCTGGGCATTGCTGGTGGGGGTGATCGTCGCCTTTGCGCTCAACAACATGACGATGGTCCCGCTGAAGCTGTGGGGCACGCTGTACGCCGATGTGAACCTGCCGCTGCTGCTGATCGTCACGTTTCTGGCCGGGTTCCTGCCGACCTTCGTCGCGCTCCACCTGACGCGCTGGCGGTTGCGGCAGCGGATCGCCGCGACCGACCGGACGCTGGCCGACCTGCACCGCGTCGAGGCGACACCGACACATGTCGTCGATCCCGTGCCGACCATCACGCCGGGAGGTATCGTATGAGCCGTTCGCCGATCTATGTCGCGATCGACACGCCCGATCTGGACCGGGCCAAGGCGCTGGCGCAGGCGGTGCGCGGCCATGTCGGCGGGCTGAAGCTGGGTCTCGAATTCTTCATGGCGAATGGCCGGGCGGGCGTTCGGACGATGGCCGATCTGGGCCTGCCGATCTTTCTCGACCTGAAATTCCACGACATTCCGAACACGGTGGCCAAGGCGATCCAGGCGCTGGGGCCGCTCGACCCTGCGATCCTGACCGTCCATGCCGCGGGGGGGCGGGCGATGCTGGAGGATGCGAAAGCCGCCGCGCCGCTGGGTACCAAGGTGGTGGCGGTGACGATGCTGACCAGCCTCGACGCGCACGACCTGTCGTCGATCGGCCTCGCCCCCGATCCGCATGAGCAGGTGGTGCGGCTGACCGAACTGGCGAAAAGCGCCGGGGTCGACGGTGTCGTCTGTTCGGGGGCCGAGGTGGCGGCCGCGAAGAAGGCGTGGCCGCAAGGGTTCTTCGTCGTGCCGGGGGTGCGGCCGGTCGATGGCCCGGTGGGCGACCAGAAACGCGTGGTGACGCCGCGTGCCGCGCTGGATGCCGGGGCATCGGTGCTGGTGATCGGACGGCCGATCACGCAGGCGGAAGATCCCGATCAGGCAGCAAGAGCGATCGAAGCGACACTGTAGACGCGCCGGGCAAGGTCGAGCGCAGCACGACCGCCCGCACGAGGCCTGTCCAGCCGGTGAAGCCGACAGCGCGGGCTCCGTCCGCGGCACGCCCGAAGTTTGCGAAGTTGACACGTATCCAGTCGTCGAGGCGGGGCGGCGTTTAAAAATAGCCTATCATTTACAGATACTTGCGTCAGTCTCGGTGTAAACTTCGGCGGTGAAAGTTTGTCGGGATTGCCACATGCGGGGCCGACAAGCGCACGAACGTTTCAAAGGGTTCGGACGATTCAAGGAGCAGGGGCCGCCGATCGGCCCGGCGCGAACCTTGACACTGCCGCGCCGCGTAGGAAACCGATCAGCTGCCGACGCGCACCCACAGCGCGGTCGCGTCGTCGCTGATCTTGAACCGGGCGAAGCGCAGGCAGGCGGCGTCCTCCTGTTCGATCCGGCGCAGGTCGACGCCGAGTGCCGCGAGGCCACGGGTTCGCACTGCGGCGAACAGGCTGTCCGCGTCATGGACGCCGTAGGAATCGACCAGCGCAACAAAGCCGTCGGTCATCAGCAGCAATTCGTCGGCGATCGCGATTTCGAACCGGGCAGTCGTCATCGCCGACGCGCTGGTGGCGGCATCGACCCCTAGCACCCGCTGGCCGGCGCGCGAGCGCGCGGCGCGACGGTCTTCCAGCACGACCGCACTGCGCAGCTTTACCGCGCCGATGCCGGGACCGAGGGCGGCGGCCTGTGCGCTTTCGCGGGTTCGGCTGGGGGCCGGGGTGCGCCACGCCACCCTATCGCCCGAAGCATGAAGGATCGAACAGTCGCTGGCCCATGCCACGTCCAGACTGGCATCGACCAGTTGGACGGCGGCGAAGGAGGCGCGGGGCAATTCCCATGGCCCCTGCGGGTCCCGTTGCCGCTGTCGGTCATAGGCGGCCTCGACCGTGGCGAATACCTGATGGCAGGTGTCGCGAAGGTCGGCACCCTCGATCGTGGCGAAGGCGGCATCGGCGGTCGCGGCGAGCCATGCCGCCCCGCCCTGCGCCCCCAGCAGGCCCGGCGGGGACAGGTCGGTCGCACCGTCGATCACCCATGCATGACGCGCCCGCACCCCGGCACGATCGTCGTTCGGAACATGGGTGTCCCCGCACAGGCCGAGCGACTGGATCAGATCGAAATGCATGGCCGCGCTGTAGGGGAAAGTCGGCTGACGCTCCAGATGGACATTGGGCGGATCACATGCCCTATCGTCATGGCCGATCGCCCGCTAAGCCGCACGGCATGACGCTCATCAAGATCTGCGGCCTGTCGACGCCTGAAACGCTGGCCGCCGCGCTGACCGCCGGGGCGAGCCATGTCGGGTTCGTGTTCTTTGCCCCCTCCCCCCGCAATCTGGCGTTCGATGCGGCGGCGGGGCTGGCGCGGCAGGTGCCGGGACAGGTCGCGAAGGTCGGCGTGTTCGTCGATCCCGACAATGCGTTGATCGACGCGGCGATGGCGGCGGGACAGCTGGACGTGATCCAGCTGCACAAGACCGCGCCGGATCGTATCGCGGCGATCCGCGCGCGAACCGGCAAGGAAGTTTGGGGCGCGGTCGCGGTCAAAACGCAGGCCGACCTGAACGAGGCGAGGACGCTGGTCGGTGCCGCCGACCGGGTGCTGTATGACGCGAAGACGCCGTCGGGGGCGGCGCTGCCGGGTGGCATGGGATTGCGGTTCGACTGGGGCCTGCTCGACGGCTTCGTCCACCCGCTGCCATGGGCGTTGTCGGGCGGGCTGGATGCCGGGAACGTCGCCGAGGCGATCCGGGCGACGCGCGCGCCGCTGGTCGATGTGTCGTCGGGAGTCGAGACGGTGCCGGGGGTGAAGGACGCCGGGCAGATCGCGGCGTTCGTGCGTAGCGTGACGGGCCGCTGATACTCGACAGCGCCCGCCGCCGGGCGTAACGAGCGGCCTATGAACGCACCCAACAGCTATCGTGCCCAGCCCGACGATCGTGGTCATTTCGGCGCCTTTGGCGGCCGCTATGTCGCCGAGACGCTGATGCCGCTGATCCTCGACCTCGACCGCGAATATAAGGCGGCAAAGGCCGATCCCGCCTTTGCCGCGCAGTTCGACGACCTGATGACGCATTATGTCGGCCGGCCCAGCCCGCTCTATCATGCGGAACGGCTGTCGGAGACGCTGCGCGCGTCGGCCGAGCCGGGCATGGGCGCGCAGGTGTGGTTCAAGCGCGACGAACTGAACCATACCGGCGCGCACAAGATCAACAACTGCATCGGGCAGATCCTGCTGGCGATCCGCATGGGCAAGACCCGGATCATCGCCGAGACGGGTGCCGGCCAGCATGGCGTGGCGACGGCGGCGGTGTGTGCGCGCTTCGGCCTGCCCTGCGTCATCTATATGGGCGCGCGCGATATCGAACGGCAGCAGCCGAACGTGTTCCGCATGAAGCTGCTGGGGGCCGAGGTTCGTCCGGTGACCAGCGGCGCGGCGACGCTGTCCGACGCGATGAACGAAGGGCTGCGCGACTGGGTCGCCAACGTCCACGATACCTTCTACATCATCGGTACCGCCGCCGGCCCGCATCCGTATCCGGAACTGGTCCGCGATTTCCAGAGCATCATCGGCCGCGAGGCGCGCGCGCAGATGCTGGAGCGGACCGGACGCCTGCCCGACCTGCTGGTCGCGGCGATCGGGGGCGGATCGAATGCGATCGGGCTGTTCCACCCGTTCCTCGACGATGCGGACGTTCGGATGCTGGGCGTCGAGGCGGCGGGGCACGGTCTGGACAAGGACCATGCCGCGTCGCTGGCGGGCGGCTTCCCCGGCATCCTGCATGGCAACAAAACCTATCTGTTGCAGGACGAGGACGGGCAGATCGCCGAGGGGCATTCGATCTCGGCGGGCCTCGACTATCCGGGCATCGGGCCGGAACATGCGTGGCTGCGCGATATCGGGCGGGTCGAATATGACAGCGCGACCGATGTCGATGCGCTCGACGCGTTCCAGATGCTGTGCCGGACCGAAGGGATCATCCCCGCGCTGGAGCCGGCGCACGCGATCGCGGCGGTGGCGCGGCGGGCGAAGACGATGCGGTCGGATCAGATCATCCTCGCCAACCTGTGTGGGCGGGGGGACAAGGATATTTTCACGGTGGCGAGCGCGCTGGGAGTGGAGATTTAAGCCCTCTCCCCTTCAGGGGAGAGGGTTGGGAGAGGGGCAGTGCGCGACGCTGGTTTGATTGAGAGAGCCAAGGCGGCGCGCAAGGCCCCTACTCCGGCCGAACAGCGGTTGTGGTTCGCGTTGCGCGCCGAGCGGTTCGCTGGCGTGAAGTTCAGGCGGCAGAAGGTGGTCGGGCCGTATATCGCCGACTTTGCGGCTAACTCTCCGAAGCTGGTGTTGGAACTCGACGGCCACCTGCACGGCGACACCGCCGCTTACGACGCGGAACGCACCGCCTATTTGACGCAAGCCGGCTATCGGGTAGTGCGGTTTACCAATGCCGATGTGATGTACAATCTCGACGGCGTGTTGAGACAGTTGGAAGACGTTGTGAACAATCCCCTCTCCCAACCCTCTCCCCTGAAGGGGAGAGGGCTTTGACCCGCCTTGCTGCTGCGTTTGGCAAGGGGCGTCCGGCGCTCGTCTGCTTCGTCACCGCAGGTGATCCTACGCCCGACGCTACCCCCGCCATCCTCGACGCGCTGGTCGCCGGGGGTGCGGATGTGATCGAACTCGGCATGCCGTTCACCGATCCGATGGCCGATGGCCCCGCGATCCAGTCGGCGAACATCCGCTCGCTGGCGGCGGGGACGCGGACGGCCGATGTGCTGCGCATCGCCACCGATTTCCGCGCGCGCCAGCCCCACGTGCCGCTGGTGCTGATGGGCTATGCCAATCCGATGGTTCGGCGCGGGGCCGACTGGTTCGCGCAAGCCTGCGCCGCCGCTGGCGTCGACGGCGTGATTTGCGTCGACATTCCGCCCGAGGAGGACGACAGCCTTGGCGAACAGCTGCGCGAGCATGGCGTCGCCGCGATCCGGCTGGCCACGCCAACGACCGACGCGGCACGGCTGCCACAGGTATTGGCGGGGGCCGGCGGCTTCCTGTATTACGTCTCGGTCGCCGGGATTACCGGCAAGCAACAGGCGGTGCAGGCGTCGATCGACGATGCCGTCGCCCGGCTGAAGGCCGCGACCGACTTGCCGATCGCGGTCGGTTTCGGCGTGCGTACCCCCGAACAGGCGGCGAATATCGCGCGCGTCGCCGATGGCGTCGTCGTCGGATCGGCGATTGTTGAAATTGTCGCTGAACATGGCGCGCAGGCCGCCGCCCCCGTCCAATCCTACATCGAAAGCCTCGCTGCTGCGATCGCAACGGCGAGCAGGGAACCCGCATGAGCTGGCTCAACCGCGTCCGCAACGCCCTGCCCTTTGTCGCGCGCAAGGAAACGCCCGATCACCTTTGGCATAAGTGCAAGGGCTGCGGGCAGATGATCTTCAACAAGGAATGGGAAGAGAATCTGCACGTCTGCCCGCAGTGCGACCATCATGGCCGCATCGGGCCGAAGGAGCGGTTCCAGCAGCTGTTCGATGACGGCAGCGTCGAGATCCTGCCCAATCCGAAGGTCGCCGAGGACCCGCTGAAGTTCCGCGACAGCAAGCGCTATGTCGACCGGCTGAAGGCGGCGCGGACCGATACCGGCGAGCAGGACGCGTATCAGAACGCGTACGGCACGATCGCCGGCCGGGCGTGCGTGATCGGCGTGCAGAATTTCGCATTCATGGGCGGGTCGATGGGCCAGTTCGTGGGCGAGGCGTTCATTGCCGGGGTCGAGGCGGCGATCGCGCGCGGTGTGCCGTACATCGTCTTTACCGCCAGCGGCGGCGCGCGGATGCAGGAGGGCATTTTGAGCCTGATGCAGATGCCGCGCACGACCGTGGCGATCGAAATGCTGCACGATGCCGGGCTCCCCTATCTGGTGGTGCTGACCGATCCGACGTCGGGCGGGGTGATGGCGGCCTATGCGATGCTAGGCGACGTGCAGATCGCCGAGCCGAAGGCGACGCTGGCATTCACCGGGCGGCGGGTGATCGAGAGCACGATCCGCGAGAAGCTGCCCGACGATTTCCAGACCAGCGAATATTACCGCGATCATGGGTTGATCGACCGCGTGACGCATCGCCGCGATCTGCCGGCCGAACTGGCGCAGTTGATCGAGTTTCTGGGGCGCAAGGAAGCGGCTTGAAGTAGCGCCTCCCCGCTCGCGGGGAGGGAACCATGCGCAGCATGGTGGAGGGGGATCGCCATGGGCGGAGCGTGTGCGGCGACGCCCCTCCACCATCGCTTCGCGGCGGTCCCCCTCCCCGCGTAGCGGGGAGGATTTGGGTTGCCCGATTTCGCTGTTTCGACCGATCCTGCGGTACAGGCGCAGCTCGACCGGCTGACGTTGCTGTCGCCGGGGACGGATATCCTCGGCCTCGACCGCATCACCCGGCTGTTGGCGCGGCTGGGCGATCCGCATCGGCATTTACCGCCGGTATTCCATGTCGCTGGCACCAACGGGAAGGGATCGACCTGCGCCTATCTGCGCGCGGCGATCGAGGCGGAGGGGTTGCGGACGCATGTCTATGCCAGCCCGCATCTGGTGCGGTTCAACGAACGTATCCGGCTGGCCGGCACGCTGATCGATGATGCGGCGCTGGCGGTGCTGCTGGGCGAGGTGCTCGATGCCGCCGACGGAATCGGGGCGAGTTTTTTTGAGATCACCACCGCCGCCGCGTTCCTTGCCTTTGCCCGGACGCCGGCCGATGCGTGCGTGATCGAAGTGGGCTTGGGCGGGCGGCTGGACGCGACCAACGTCCTGCCTGCGCCAGCCGTTTGCGGCATTGCGGCGCTGGGGATCGATCACGAGGCGTTTCTGGGATCGTCGCTGGTCGGTATTGCCGGCGAAAAGGCGGGAATCGCCAAGTCGGGGGTACCGATCGTCACCCTCGCCTATTCGCCCGAGATCGCAGGCAGGATCGAGGCGACGGTCGATGCCGTGGGCGCGACGCTGATCGCGCGGGGGCCGGCATGGGAATCGATCGACGGGCGGTACCAGGATGCGATGGGCACGCTCGACCTGCCCGAACCGGCGCTGGCCGGGGCACATCAACGCGACAATCTGGCGCTGGCGGCGGCGATGTTGCGGCATCAATCGGCAATGGCGATTTCCGATGCGGCGATCCGCACCGCCGCCAGTACCGCGCGTTGGCCGGCACGGATGCAGCGCCTGCGCGCGCGCGGGCCGCTGACCGGGCGGGTCGATCCGCGCCATGGCGTGTGGCTCGACGGGGCGCACAACGAATCCGCCGCGATCGAGGTCGCACGCGGCTGGCCCCGGATCAGCCGGGGCGAGCGATCGGCGCTGGTGCTGGGGATGCTCGCCAACAAGGACGCGGGCGCGGTGCTGCGGCATCTGGGCGAGGTGGTCGACCATGTCGTCGCGGTGCCGGTATCGGGTCACGCCCATCATGCGCCGGCCGATCTGGCACGGCAGGCGCGGGCGATGGGATTGCGGGCCGATGTCGCGACCGATCCGGCGGCGGCGCTTGACCTGCTGGCACGGTCGGAGCCGGAGGCGGTGCTGATCGCGGGGTCGCTGTATCTGGCGGGGACCGTGCTGTCGGCGAATAATGAGGTGCCGGTTTAGGTTGGTTCGCGCGAAGGCGCGAAGACACGACGAAGGTTTTCAGTGCGCAAAGGCGCAAAGGACGCTGAGAGCGTGTCGGCTTGGCCGGCGTCGTCGCTCCGGCGAAGCCTCTTCGCGCATCGCAGTGAGACAGAGCCGCTATCGCGGCAAACAGTATCTCTCAGCGTCCTCTGCGCGAAAATCTTATCTTTCTTCTTCGCGTCTCCGCGCCTTCGCGTGAATCAACCCCTCCGAAGTTCGCGCCGCCACCGCACCCATTCGAGCAGCACGAACACCACCGCCACCAACCCCAGCGCGGCGGTGAAGCGGAATACCGGGGCATAGCCCATCTGTTCGACCGCTTCGCCAAGGCCGGCGCGGCCGAGCGAGCCGACCAGCAGCGTCAGCGACGACAGCAGCGCATATTGGACCGCGCTGTGTTCCTTGCTGGCGATCGAGGAGAGATAGGCGACGAATGCCGCGCCGGCCAGGCCGCCGGCGATATTCTCACCCGAGATCGCGACCATCAATCGCATCATCCGCGCGTCGACGCCGAGGTTCAGCAGCCCGGTTGCACCCGACACCGCATCGATCACCGGTGCGCCCGATGCGAGATCGGCATAGAGCAGGTTGCTGGCCGCCGCGACGATCGCGCCGATCAACAGCGTCGGCATCCGCCCGAGCACCGCGAACAGGATTCCGCCCAGCGACACGCCGAGGATCGTCATGCCGACGCCGAAGATCTTGGAGGCGAAGGCGACCTCGGCATTCGTGTAGTGGAGTTCCTCCAGATAGAAGGGATAGGCGAACGGCCCCCAGATCGAATCGCACAGCCGGTAGCTGAGGATCAGCCCCAGCACGATGACCGCGCCGAACCCCAGCCGCCCGACCAGTTCGGACAGCGGCAGGATCAGCGCCCGATAGCCATGTTCGATGAAGCCGGGCGTCGGCCCCTCTGCCCCGTCCCGGTTCCAGCCGAGCCATTCGGCCAGTTGCGTCTGCCGGTTCAGCCAAGCCGCAACCAGGGCGGGCACGACGACGGTGATGACAATGATCCACGGACCGGTCAGGCGGGTGAAATCGCCGACGCTGGGCGGGGTTTCGCCGGGCGCGACGTTCAGCACACGCACCATGAACGCGCCGATGGTGAGGATCGCCCAGCCCCAGCACAAGCCGACGATGATGAGACCGGTACGCTTGTCGCGGCGGCTGGGGCCGATCGCGCCCTCGACCGCCCGCTCCACGACCGGGCGCGGCGTGTCGGGGGCGAACAGCGTCACGACCAACAGCGCGGCCATGAACAGTCCCATCACTGCATAGACCATCGGCCATGTGATCGCATCGGCCAGCACCAGCGCCAGCGCCCCGCCGATCAGCGTCGCAAGGCGGTAGCCGAGCTGGTAGATCGACGACAGGATGCCCAGCGTCGCGCGTTCGTCGGCGACGTCGATCCGCCACGCATCGATGACCGTATCCTGCGTCGCCGCCGCGAACGCGCCGATGACGGCGACCAGCGCGAACCAGCCGATCGCCACCGCAGGATCGCTGAGCGACAGGGTGAGGAACGCCGCGACCAGCACCGCCTGACACAGCAGCAACCACGATTTCCGCCGCCCGAAGCGTTCGAGCAGCGGCAGGCGAAGCCGGTCGACGACCGGCGACCACAGGAATTTGAACGCCGCGATCAACCCGATCCACGACAACAGGCCGATCGTGGCGAGATTGATCTTCGCTTCCGCCAACCATGCGTTGAGCGTGCCGAGCAGCAGCGTGAACGGCAGCCCGGCGGCAAGGCCGAACGCGAACATCGCCGCCGTCTTGCGATTGCCCAGCCCCATGCGGATCAGCGCCAGCCCCTTGGGCGCGGCTTCGGTCATTCATGTCCTCCCGGAAGGGGCGCGACCGTAGAAGGGGTTGGCGGTGGCGGCAAGGCGGGGGTGTGGCGACGTCGTTTTACCCCCTACTCCTCCGTTTGGTTCGAGTAGCGATCGAAGGAAGTCGAGAGCGCGTATCGAGAACGGCGTTCCGCTGGACAGGCGTTCTCGACGGACGCTTCTCGACTACGCTCGAAGCTGCTCGAACCAAACGGGGAGCGAACCGGTAGGAACCGATAGGAAGTTCTACGCCGCGGTTCGGAACAGGTTGAACCCGCTCGGCAACCGCCGGGGCAGTTTCGCCCCGCCGATGACCGCGTCGATCGCTTCGATCGCGCTCAGCAGATCCTTTTGCGGATAGGGTTTGGCGAGACAGCCGGCCGCGAACACCTGCGCCTCCAGCGGGCAGGCACCGGTCACCAGCAGTACCGGCATGCCGCGTTCGTGCGCCGCGCGCGCAACGTCGAGCCCGCTGCCGTCCGACAGGTTGATGTCGACCAGCACCAGATCGATGTCGCCGACCGACTCCAGCGTCGCCAGCGCGCCGGCGACGGTATCGACCGTCGCCGCGATCTCGAAACCCGACGCCCCGAGGAAGTGTTCGGTATCGAACGCGACCAAGGGTTCGTCCTCCACGACGAGGATCCGGTTGATGTGCCGCTTCTTGCGCCCGAACAACATTGCCCCACTCGCTTTCCACCGGGATGCTTACAGCTTATACGAACCCACAAACTCGCGAAGGCGACGAAGGAACCGCTTCGGCTGAAACTTTCGTCGCGTCGCCGCAAACGGAAACCCTGACCATCGTTACCCCACCCGAATCCACGAACGAATCCCCCCGTGAAGGCCAGCGAATCGCCAAGTTGCTGGCGCGTGCCGGCGTGGCGTCGCGCCGCGACATCGAGCGCATGATTTCCGCCGGGCGCGTCGCGCTGGACGGCGTCGTGCTCGAAACGCCGGCGACCATCCTGCCCAATCTGAAAGGCGTGACCGTCGACGGCGCACCCGTCGCCGCGCCCGAACCGACCCGGTTGTTCCGGTTCCACAAGCCGGCCGGCACGTTGACTGCCGAACGCGATGGCGCGGGGCGGCCGACGATCTACGATCGCCTGCCCAAGGACCTGCCGCGGGTGATCCCGGTCGGTCGGCTCGACCTGAATACCGAAGGGTTGTTGCTGATGACCACCGACGGCGAGTTCAAGCGCCGTCTGGAACTGCCCGCGACCGGGGTCGAGCGAACGTATCGCGCGCGCGCCTATGGCGAAATCAGCCAGCAGCAGCTCGAAGACCTGATGATGGGGATCGAGATCGAGGGGGTGCGCTATGGCCCGATCAACGCCAATCTCGAACGCCGCACCGGCACGAACACCTGGATCGAGATGACGCTGACCGAGGGCAAGAACCGCGAGGTTCGCCGCGTCCTCGAACATCTCGGGCTGAAGGTGTCGCGCCTGATCCGCACCCGTTATGGCCCCTTCTATCTCGAAGACCTGCCCGAGGGCGAGGTCGACGAGATCAAGCAGCATGAGCTGGTCGCGTTCCGCAAGACGCTGACCAACAAGCCGACCAGCAAGCCTGTGCCGGACGGTGCCGATCCGGCGGCGCTGAAGGCGTGGCGGCGCGCGACGCCGCTGCCGCGTCCCGAACCGGTCGCGACATCGCGTTTCGACGAACGCCGCCCGCGCACCGAGCGCGACGGACAGCGTTCGGGCTTCAGCGGTCGCCGTCCCGATCGCGATGGTCCGAACCGGCCGCAGGGTGACGGCGAGCGGCGCAGCTTCGGCGCGCGGCCGCAGGGTGATGGCGAGCGGCGCAGCTTCGGCGCTCGGCCGCAGGGTGATGGCGAGCGGCGCAGCTTCGGTCCGCGGCCGCAGGGTGATGGCGAGCGACGCAGCTTTGGCGCGCGGCCGCAGGGCGATGGCGAGCGACGCAGCTTTGGCGCGCGGCCGCAGGGTGATGGTGAGCGACGTAGCTTCGGTGCACGGCCGGAACGCCCCGGGTTCGGCGATCGACCGCGCGCTGCCGACACGCGGGCGATCGGTCCGCGCACCCATGCGACCGAACGGCCGGTCGACCGCCGCGATAACTTCGATCCGCTGGCGCAGGCCGGACAGACGCCCGCCGAGCGACGGCAGCCGGGGCTGGGCGACCGACGCGCTTATGGGGAGCGCACCGACAATGCCCGCACCCGCCGCGCCGCAGCCCATGCCGACCGCCCGGGCTATGACGGCGTCGCGCGCCGGCCACAGGTGGAGCGCACGACCGAAGGCCCGCGCGGTCCGGTCGAAAAGCGGATGACGCGCGAACAGGCGTCCGATGTCGACCGGGCGAGCTTCGTCGAACGACCGAAGCGCAAGCCGACCGGCTGGGCCAAGGCCACGCCGTCGACCAAGCCGGCCAAGGGCAAGCCGAAGGGCGGTGGCCGTCCCGGCGGGGGCAAGCGCTGATGCGGGTCATTTCGGGCCTGTGGCGCGGTCGGCCGATCGTCGCGCCGAAGGGGGACGCGACCCGTCCCACCGCCGATCGCACGCGCGAGGCGTTGTTTTCGATGCTGGCCAGCCGCGTCGGCAGTTTCGACGAACTGGCGGTCGCCGACCTGTTCGCCGGATCGGGCGCGCTGGGTATCGAGGCGTTGTCGCGCGGTGCCGCGACCTGCCTGTTCGTCGAACAGGACCGTGCCGCGCTGGATGCGCTGCGGGCCAATCTGACCAAGCTGGACGCGGCGGGCGGGGACGTGCGCGCGACGTCGGTACTGGCGCTGGGACCGGCGCCGCGTCCGCTCGACATCGTGATGATGGACCCGCCCTATGGCAGCGGGGCCGGCGCGGTGGCGGCGGACAAGCTGGCGCGGCTCGGCTGGATCGGGCCGGCGACATGGGTCAGCATCGAGACCGCGAAGGCCGAAGTGCTGGACCTGCCGCGCTTCACCGTCGATGCCGAGCGCGTCTATGGCAAGGCGCGGATCACGCTGTTGCGGCTGGCCGACGAAATCGATTGATTAACCTTTTAGGGGTGAATCTTCGTTAGTTCGAAAGGATGGCGAAGCGAATGGAAACGGATCGATGGACAGCGCGCTCTACGCTCTGATCGTCAATGCCGTGGTCGCGGGGCTGTTCGCAGTCACCTTTGCGATCATTCGCCTGTCCTATCCCGGACAACGTCATGTGACGTGGTTCGTGCTGACCTTTCTGATCGGCGGACTGGCGCCGATCAGCGAGCTGGGCGTGCGGCTGACGCCGTTCACCACGCCGTTCATGCTGTCGAGCTATGGTTCGTTCCTGTGCAGCATCGCGTTGCTGCCGTTGGGGTTGGCAGCGATGGCGGGGCGGCGGCGGCCGTGGCGGTGGGCCGCGCTGCTGGTGCTGTTCGGCATCGTGGTGCGCGCCGCGATTTGGAACGGACCACGCAACGAACTCTGGTATGAATTCGCCTATCAGGCCCCCTTTGCGATCGGGTCGGGGTTGGCGACGGCGCTGGCGGTCGATGCGGCGCGGCGACGGCGCGGGGGATTGTGGCTGGCGCTCGGCATCGCCACCGGGTTGATGACGCTGCATTTCCTGATCAAACCGCTGTTCGCCGTGCTGTTCGGATCGGGGGCTTCGGCGAAGGAATATGCCGCAAGCAGCTATGCATTGTTCTCGCAATCGATCGGCGGGATGCTGATCGTCAGCGTCGGGCTGCTGATGCTGTTACTGGTCGTACAGACGGCGCTGGGCCGATCGATCGCGGAGGCGGAAACCGATCCGCTGACCGGTATCGCGAACCGTCGCGGGTTCGACCGGCGGGCGCAGGCGATGATCGCCGATGCGCGCAGCGATGACCAGCCATTGGTGGCGATCCTGTTCGACCTCGACCATTTCAAACGGGTCAACGACAATTACGGTCACGCGACCGGGGATGCGGTGCTGCGCGCCTTTGCCCGGCTGCTGGTCGACCGTTTGCCACGATCGGCGGCGATCGCGCGACTGGGTGGCGAGGAATTCGTCGCGCTGCTCGATCGGACGACGTTGCGCGGGGCGTGGCTGGGCGCACAGTCGGTGCGCGCGACGCTGCCCGAAATCGCCGGTCATCTGCCGGCGATCACGATCAGCGCCGGGCTGGCGGAACTGTCGGCCGACGACGATCTCGACCGCCTGCTCGAACGCGCCGATCGCGCGGCCTATGATGCCAAGCGGGCCGGGCGCAACCGCATCCTGCCGGTGCCCGATCCGGTCAGCGCCCTGACCGATCGCGCCGGGTGAACGCTCAACGCTCGCGCGGAACCAGTGCCAGTCCGATCAGGCTCGCCACCCCCGCCCCGGCCAGCACGGCGCCGACCGACCATAGGCCATAGTCGATCGACAGCGCCTGCGCGATGCTGGGGGTCAGGCCGCCACCGATCACACCGCCGACGTTGAAACCCATCGACGCACCCGTATAGCGGACCCGCGCGGGGAACAGCGCCGGCAACCACGCGCCGAGCGGGCCATAGACGAACCCCATCATCAGCAGCGCGAACGACAGCCACGCGCCGATCACGAACAGCGATCCCGCCCCGACCATCGGCCCCAGCAGACCGCCGGCGACGACGACGCCGATGCACCCGCCCGCCAGTACCCGCGCCGGGGTCGACCGGTCGGACAGCCATCCGGCGAGCGCGATGCCGGCGGCCATGAACAGGATCGCGATCAATTGCGTCTGCAGGAATGCGCCACGCGCATAGCCGAGCGTGTTCGTGCCATACCCCAGCACGAAGGTCGTCGCGATGTAATAGAGTGCGAAGCAGGCGACGACGCCGAACGTCCCGGCCAGCGTCGCCCGCAAATGGCTGCCCGCCAGTTCGGCGATCGGCACGCTCGGCGGCGCTTCGTGCGCCAGCGCCTGGGCAAAGGCGGCGGTTTCGGTCAGCTTGACCCGCACCCATAGGCCCAGCCCGACCAGCGCGACGCTGAACAGGAACGGCAGCCGCCAGCCCCAGGCGAGAAAGTCCGCCTCCGACAGGGTCAGCCCGAGCAGCAGAAACAACCCGTTGGCGGCGATGAAGCCGACCGGCGCGCCCAGTTGCGGGACCATGCCGAAGCGGCCACGCCAGCCCGGCGGTGCATTCTCCACGGCGAGCAACGCCGCCCCGCCCCATTCGCCGCCCAGCCCCAGCCCCTGCGCGAACCGCAAGGTGCACAGCAGCAGCGGCGCGACCCAGCCGACCTGCGCATAGGTCGGCAGGAACGCGATCAGCAGCGTCGAGCCACCCATCAGCATCAGCGACGCGACCAGCGTCGATTTGCGGCCCAGCCGATCGCCGAAATGGCCGAACACCACCGCACCGAGCGGCCGGGCGATAAAGGCGAGGCCGATCGACAGATAGCTCGCCATCAACTGTGCCGACGTGCTTTCGAGCGGAAAGAACAGCGAGCCGAACACCAGCGTCGCGGCGGTCGCATAGATATAGAAGTCGTAGAATTCGACCGAGGTGCCGATCAGGCTGGCGATCAGGATGCGGCGATGGGCACGCATGGGATGTGGTTGGGCCATGCGCCCGCCTACCGATTTGCAGCTTCGGGGCAAGAAGCTTTCGCGCGGATCGACCGTCGCGCAATTATCGGTGATACCGCCCCGGACATCATGTCCAGGGCGGTAATCCCGTCGAACGGTTACTTGGCGCTGGCGACCTTCACAGGCGCGATCTGCGCAACGCGAACCTGCGCGTCGCGGCGCATTTCGTCCCGGCAGCGGTTTTCGTCGGCGAAGCGGCGCAGGCCGGACACGCCCGAACGGCACGCGACCAGCGACGCGCGATCGATCCGGGCGTCGAGGGTGCGGCGATCCTCCATCCGGTTGAGATCCAGGCCGGCATAGGACACGCGTGCGGTGACCCGTTCACGGACTTCGGCATGGGCGGCGGACGACAGGCATGCGACAGCAGTCGCCGCAAAGGCGATGGTACGAAGGGTCATGATGGTAGCTCCTGCGGATACGGTGCCCGTCGCAGCAGCGGTCGCCCGCGATCCGGGTGCCGCCGTCCACCGGCAACGCGCTGGTACGGCGTAATTATTGCAACGCAGCGAAGCGTCGATGGCGGGACGATGACGGTTCCGAAACAATTTCCTTGCTTGTCGCTTTACGCTTCGTTCCCTACCTGTTCGACGATGTCGCTTGCTCCTACCCCTGCCGATCCGCCCTATCTGCGCGGGCTGAACGAACCGCAGCGTGACGCGGTGCTGACCACCGACGGCCCGGTGCTGGTGCTGGCGGGCGCGGGTACCGGCAAGACGGCGGCGCTGACCGCGCGGCTGGCGCACCTGCTCCATACCCGCAAAGCCTATCCGTCCGAAATCCTGTCGGTGACCTTTACCAACAAGGCCGCACGCGAGATGCGCGAACGCGTCGGGCGGCTAGTCGGCGATCTGGTCGAGGGGATGCCGTGGCTCGGCACGTTCCACGCGATCGGCGCGAAGATGCTGCGGCGACATGCCGAACTGGTCGGATTGCAATCCAATTTCACCATTCTTGACACCGACGATCAGCTGCGCCTGCTGAAACAGCTGATCCTTGCCGCCGATCTCGATGAGAAGCGCTGGCCGGCGCGCAGCCTGGCCGGGCTGATCGACGGCTGGAAGAACAAGGGCATGACCCCCGCCGATGTCGATGCCGGGGAGAGCGAACGCTTCGCCAACGGCCGCGGCGGGGAGATGTATCAGCAATATCAGGACCGGTTGAAGGCAGTGAACGCCTGCGACTTCGGCGACCTCTTGCTGCACGTGCTGACGATCCTGCGCACCGACCGCGCGGTGCTGGCCCAGTATCAGCAGCGGTTCCGCTACATCATGGTCGACGAATATCAGGACACCAACAGCGTCCAGTATTTGTGGCTGCGGTTGCTGGCGCAGGAACGGCGCAATTTGTGCTGCGTCGGCGACGACGACCAGTCGATCTATTCGTGGCGTGGCGCGCAAGTAGAGAATATCCTGCGCTTCGAACGCGACTTTCCCGGCGCGAAAATCATCAAGCTCGAACAGAATTACCGGTCGACGCCGCATATCCTTGGCGCGGCATCGGGCGTGATCGCGCATAATGGCGGACGGCTGGGCAAGACGCTGTGGACCGAATGCGATGTCGGCGAAAAGGTCCGCGTGATCGGCGTGTGGGACGGCCCGGAAGAAGCTCGCCGGGTCGGCGACACGATCGAACAGGTACGGCGCGAGGGCAAGAGCCTCGACGATTGCGCGATCCTTGTCCGCGCACAGCATCAGACGCGCGAGTTCGAGGAACGCTTCATCGGCATCGGCATGCCGTACCGCATCGTCGGCGGCTTCCGCTTCTACGAACGCGCCGAAATCCGCGATGCGCTGGCCTATCTGCGGGTGGTCAACCAGCCGGCCGACGACCTCGCGTTCGAACGGATCGTCAACGTTCCCAAACGGGGTTTGGGCGACAAGGCGGTGCAGACGATCCATCGATACGCCCGCGCGACGGGGTCGTCGCTGATGACCGCCGCCGCCCGCATCCTCGACACCGACGAACTGACCGGGGCGGCGCGCAAGTCGCTCGGGCGGCTGGTCGGCGACTTCGCCCGTTGGCGCGACATGGCGCGCGACCTGCCGCATGCCGAGCTGGCGCGGCAGTTGCTCGACGAAAGCGGCTATACCGCGATGTATCAGGCGGAAAAAACGGCGGAAGCGGCCGGGCGGCTGGAAAACCTGACCGAACTCGTCCGGGCGATGGAGGAGTATGAGTCGCTCGGCGCGTTCCTCGAACACGTATCGCTGGTCATGGACAACGAGGCGTCGGCCGAGGAGCCGAAGGTCACGATCATGACCATCCACGCCGCCAAGGGGCTGGAATTCGACACGGTGTTCTGCGTCGGATGGGAGGAAGGGCTGTTCCCGTCGCAACGCTCGCTCGACGAGGGCGGGACCGCGTCGCTGGAAGAGGAACGTCGCCTCGCCTATGTCGCGATCACCCGCGCGCGGCGGCTGGCCGTGGTGTTCCATGCTGCTAATCGCCGCATCTATGGCCAGTGGAATTCGTCGCTGCCGTCGCGCTTCGTCGGCGAATTGCCGGCGGAGCATATCGATACGGAAACGACCATGGCAGGGGGCGAAAGCCTGTGGCGGGCAAATTGGAGCGAACGCGCCGATCCGTTCGCCGATGTCGCACGCGGCACCGGGCGGGGTCCGGGCTGGCAACGCGCCGCGTCGCAAGGGTCGACCTTCACCACCACCCCGGCGCGCGTCGTCGAGGCGCGGGCAAGCGCGATCAGCCTTGGCAACAAGGGGCGCAGCGACCTGTCGACCGGGCAGCGCGTGTTCCATCAGAAGTTCGGGTACGGCACGATCGAGACGATCGAGGGCAACAAGCTGGAGGTGTTGTTCGAAACCGCCGGTCAGAAGCGCGTTCTGGACAGCTTCGTCACGCCGGGGTGAAGGTTCGTCCCGACCGAAACTGTCCTTAACGTATGTAATCGAACGAATAATCGGTTCGGTATATTGATCGGTCCACCAGGTAAGGACGGGCAGGAGGACCAGATGTCGATCGTCGACAATGCCGAATATTACCGCCGCCGGTTGGGCGAGACACGCACCCAGGCCGAGAGTGCGCAATTGCCCGAAGTGCGGCGGGTACATCGTGAGATGGCAGAACGCTATTCGATGATGTTGCAGGATGCCGAACGGGGAAACATCGCCCGCCCGACACTGGGCATCGTTCCGCGCGACTGACCGGCCGTACCGATCGGGGTGCAGCGAGGCAACCGCGGCGCGTGTCGGTCGTTCAGGTCGGACAATTCCCCGACGAGGATCGATCGATGCCCTATGTAAAGACCCGCGACGGTACCAACCTGTTCGTGAAGGATTGGGGACAGGGTCGCCCGGTCGTGCTGATCCATGGCTGGCCGCTGTCGGCCGATAGCTGGGATCCGCAGGCGATGGCGCTGGCCGATGCCGGTTACCGGGTCGTCGCCTATGACCGGCGCGGTTTCGGGCGATCGGACCAGCCTTGGTCGGGCTATGACTATGACAGCCTTGCCGACGATCTGGCCGACGTGATGGCCGAAACCGGCGTCACCGACGATGCCGCGCTGATCGGTTTCTCGATGGGCGGCGGCGAGGTCGCGCGGTACATGTCGCGCCATGGCGGCAAGGGGGTGACCCGCGTCGGTTTCATCGGCTCGGTCGTCCCGTACATGCTCCAGACCGACGACAATCCCGACGGCGTCCCACAGGACCAGCTTCAGGAGATCGCCGACAATATCAAGGCGGATCGCCCGAAATTCTTTCGTACCTTCTTCGACCAGTTCTACGGCGTCGGGTTCATTACCAGCCCGGTGAGCGAGGAAGTGCTCGACCTGTCGTGGAACACCGCGATGCTGGCGGGGCTGAAGCCGACACTGGCCTGTGCGGAATCGTTCGGAACTACCGATTTCCGGCCGGACCTGCCATCGATCACCGTGCCGACGCTGATCATCCACGGTACGTCGGACCAGACCGTGCCGATCGATGCGACCGGGCGTGCATTGGCCAAGGCACTGCCGAACGCCGATCTGATCGAATATGACGGCGCGCCGCACGGCCTGTTCGCGACCGAGAGCGAGCGGTTGACCGACGATCTGCTGTCGTTCCTCGGTCGGCGGTAGGCCGATACGTCACCCCGGCGCAGGCCGGGGTGACGGTCGGGTGGCGGCAAGTTGCCACCTATTACCCCCCAAGCCGATCTGCATTGCCCCGGCCCAACAGCGGACCTAAACCCCCACCTCATGTCCGCCTCCCCGCATCCCTTTGCCATCCCCGCGTTCCGCGCCTATTTCCTCGCCCGACTGTCGAACACGCTGGCGCAGATCGCGATGGTCGTCGTCATCGGCTGGCAGGTGTACGACATCGCGCGCGAGACGATGACGATCCGGCAGTCGGCGTTCCAGCTGGGGCTGATCGGCGTTGCGCAGTTCCTGCCGCTGCTGGTCCTGTCGCTGGTCGCCGGATGGGTCGCCGACCGGATCGACCGCCGCTGGATCGCGCGCGGGTCGGTCGCGCTGGAGGGCAGTTGCGCGCTGCTGCTGGCATGGCTGACCTATAGCGGCGCGATCACCCTGCCGTGGCTGTTCTTCGTCGCGGCGATGCTGGGCGTCGCGCGGGCATTCGCCGGACCGGCGTTGCAGGCGCTCGCCCCCAATCTCGTCCCCGCCGCCGTGCTGCCGACCGCGATCGCGATGAGTTCGATCGCGTGGCAGGGTGGTTCGGTACTTGGGCCGGCGATGGGTGGCTATCTCTACGCAGCCGGTCATTATGTCCCCTATGCAGTGTCGGCGGGGTTGTTCCTGTTCGGCCTTGCCATGTTGTTCCTGATCCCGCCGATCCCGCGCGCGGTGATCGCCGGGAAGGCCAATCCGTGGCGGCAGATGCTCGACGGGCTGTCCTATGTCCGGCGCAACCGGCTGGTCTTCGGCGCGATTTCGCTCGATCTGTTCGCGGTGTTGCTGGGCGGCGCGACGGCGATGCTGCCTATCTATGCCCGCGATATTCTGCAGATCGGTGCGGACGGCCTCGGTCATCTCCGCGCTGCACCGGCACTGGGCGCGGTGGTCGTCGCCGCGGTGTTCGCGGTCAAGCCGCTGTCGAGGGACGTCGGTGCCAAGATGCTGTTGTCGGTCATGGGCTTCGGAGCGGCGACCGCGTTGTTCGGACTATCCGCGCCGCTGCTGCTTCCGGTGTTCGGACAGGCTGCAATCGGCAGCGACTTCGCGCCGGCCGTGCTGCTGGCGTTAGCGGCACTGTTCGTCGTCGGTGCGACCGACATGGTGTCGGTCTATGTCCGCCAGTCGCTGATCCAGTTGCATACGCCGGATGCGATGCGCGGGCGGGTCGGCGCGGTATCGACCCTGTTCGTGTCAGGATCGAACGAGCTGGGCGAGGCGCGCTCGGGCTTCCTCGCCGCGCTGGTCGGGCCGGTCGTCGCGGTTGCCGGCGGCGGCATTCTCGCGGTCGGCGTGACTATGCTCTGGTCGCGGCTCTTTCCCGAACTACGCGCCGCGCGTAGCTTCACGCCCCCCAAAGACCTCGAAGTCATCCCCAAGGAGACCCAGCCATGAAGGCCGATACCATCCTGCAAACGATCGGGAATACGCCGCATATCCGCGTCAAGCGGCTGTTCGGCGATGCCGAGGTCTGGATCAAATCCGAACGATCGAACCCCGGCGGATCGATCAAGGACCGCATCGCGCTGGCCATGATCGAGGCGGCCGAGGCGTCGGGCGACCTGAAGCCCGGCGGCACGATCATCGAGCCGACCAGCGGCAATACCGGCGTCGGCCTTGCCATGGTCGCGGCGGTCAAGGGATACAGACTGGTGCTGGTCATGCCCGAGAGCATGAGCATCGAGCGTCGCCGGCTGATGCTGGCGTACGGTGCCAGTTTCGACCTGACGCCCCGCGAAAAGGGCATGAAGGGCGCGATCGAGCGCGCGCATGAGTTGGCTGCGGAAACCCCCGATGCGTGGATCCCGCAGCAGTTCGAAAACCCGGCGAACATCGACGTCCATGTCCGCACGACCGCGCAGGAAATCCTGAACGATTTCGCCGATACGCCGATCGACGTCATCATCACCGGCGTCGGCACCGGTGGCCACATCACCGGCGTCGCCGAGACGCTCAAGGAGAAATGGCCGGACCTGAAGGTGTATGCGGTCGAGCCCGACCTCTCGCCGGTCATATCGGGCGGACAGCCGGGGCCGCACCCGATCCAGGGGATCGGCGCGGGCTTCGTCCCCGCCAACCTGCACACCCGCGCGATCGACGGCGTCATCAAGGTCGACGCGGCGGTCGCCAAGGACATGGCCCGTCGATCGGCAAGCGAGGAAGGCATATTGGTCGGAATCTCGTCCGGCGCGACGCTGGCGGCGATCCTGCAAAAACTGCCCGACCTGCCCGATGGCGTCCGCGTGCTCGGCTTCAACTACGACACCGGCGAGCGGTATCTGTCGGTTCCCGACTTCCTCCCCGAACAATGAGCGATACGGCGGTGGCCGAACGCAAGGGATTACGGAGCGGATCGGCCGCGATCGACGGCGTCCTCGTGGTGTTGTCGGTCGCGGCCGTCGCCGTGCCCGCGATCCTGATCCGATCGACCCCGCCGATCCAGCCGGCGGTGTATTCAGCGGGACAGGGCCGTCAGAGCGTTGCGCAAACACCGGAAGCGCCGCCGCCGCCGGTCGAGCCGATCGAGTATCGCGCGCTGGAGCCGGAGGACGCCCGCGCTTTCAATGCCAAGGTGCCGTTCGTCACCGGCCCCAACCCGGCGGCGCGACCGTTCCGCTTTGCCGGCGACCTCGACAACCGCACCCGCGCGACCGACTGTCTCGCCGCCGCCGTGCTGTACGAGGCCGGCGACGATGCGAAGGGGCAGCGCGCCGTCGCACAGGTCGTGTTGAACCGCTTGCGCCACCCGGCCTTTCCCAAAAGCGTGTGCGGCGTGGTGTTTCAGGGGTCGGAACGCACCACCGGTTGCCAGTTCACCTTCACCTGCGACGGGGCGTTGGCGCGCGCCTATCCGCAGGCCTATTGGGATCGGGCACGCAAGGTCGCGGCGGCGGCGCTGGCGGGCAACGTGTTCGCGCCGGTCGGCTATGCGACCCACTATCATACCGACTGGGTCGTCCCCTATTGGCAGTCGAGCCTCGACAAGATCGCGACGGTCGATACCCATCTCTTCTTCCGCTGGGCCGGATGGTGGGGCACGCCCGGGGCGTTCCGGCGCGTCGTCGGCACGGTCGAACCGCGCATCGAACAGCTCGGCCCCTATTCCGCCGCGCACAAGCTGCCCGAGGTACTGGCGGTAGAACAGGAGGCAGGCGTGCTGACCGGCAATTTCGCCCCATCCGCGCTGCCGCGTCCGAGCAGCGACGATCCGGTCACCTTCCTCGTCCCGCTCGATACGCTGACGCCCGACAAATGGCCGGCATTCGCGCAAGCCACCTGCGGCGAGCGGACGCGGTGCAAGTTCCTCGGCTGGCGCGATCCGGCGGCGGTCCCGGCCCGCGCCGGGCTGGCATGGGAACCGGCTGCACTGAACGCCATGTCGTTCAGCTATCTGCGCGACCGGGGCGCGGGCGTCGAAAAGCAGTTGTGGAATTGTCAGCTCGTATCGCGGCCCGCTTCGTCGTGCATGCGCCGCGCTATCCCCGCCCCGCCGCCGGCAGCGCCCGCAACCAATATTCGCAGCGACCTGCCGCCGCTTACCGGCATCCGGCGTAGCGGTGATACGGCGCCTGCCCCCGGCCCGTCAGCGGAGTAAGGCGGCGGACAGTCGCTCGGCATCCTCGACCGCGACATCAACGACGTTCGGCCGGCCCATCCCCTTGGCACCGGCGGTGTCGACATGGAGGGTGGCGAGCCCGAGGAACCGTTGCAGCGGCGAGCGGCGCACCGATACCGCCTGTATGCGCGCGATCGGTACGATCCATACCTGTTTGGCGAGCACCCCGCGCATCACTTGCAACGTGTCGCCGACGACCGCATAGCGGTGCCGCCGCCGCGCGAGGATCGCCAGCACCACCGGGATCGGGACCAGCAGCAACGCCAGCCCCGCCAGCGGCACGAAGAACGCAGCGATGGTCACGACGATGAGCGGCACCCCGCCCCGCACGATGCCGGTCCGCACGACATGCCCGAACGCGACCGGACGCAGCGGAAGCGGATCGAACGGCGAATAGCCCGCCGCCGCGAGCACGTGCGCAATCTCCGCGTCGCGCGCGAACGGGGCGACGCTCTGCCGCCCGCCGACATCGTCGCTGCCGCCCAGCGTCTGCAACCGCAGGCTCGCCCAGCCCAGCCGTCCGCTGACCATGCCGCGTTCGATCAGTGCCAGCTGGACGCGGCGCAGGCTGAGCGCGATTTCGGTCCGGGTGGCCAGCCCGCGCACGCGGCGCAATCGGTCGCCTTCGCGCTCCAGCCGAAATCCATGCTCGACCAGCACCGTGCGCAGGACGCCGCTGATCGCGCCGACGGCCAGCGCAACGACACCCGCCATGGCCACGAACACCGGCGTGGCCCATGCGATCGCTTCGCGACGCGCAACGCCAGCCCAGTCGCGGACATCGACCCAGTTCCATCCGATCAGATCGCCGACCTGATTGAGGCCGGCGAACAGCACCCCGACCCAGACCAGCGAAAAGCCGAACAGACCCATCGTCAACACGTGGCCGGGCGACATGGTGAAGACGACGTCGCGCGCCGGTTCGTCGGACACCGCGTCGGTCGAGTTCGTCTGCGGAACTGCACCGCGCAAGATCGCGCGCAGCCGGGCCGCCTCGGCCAGGGTCACGCTGTCGAGCTTCGCCTCGTCGGCCTCGCCGCCGCCGGTTTCGACCCGCACCCGCGCCAGACCGAACGGGCGGGCCAGCAGCTTCTGGTCGATCGATACGTCCTGAATGCGGTCGAACGGAATCGATCGCCGCTTGCGGTTCAGCACCCCGTCGGCAATCACCAGTTCGCCGTCGCCGATCGTGTAGGTGAACGACCGCCACCGTATCCACGCGAACAGCGCCGCTGCGATCACCAACGCCGAAACGATGCCGATCATCGGCCACAACCCGCTGCGCGACGTGGCGGCGGCGAGCGCGACCAGCCCGGCGATTTCCTGTGGCGCGCGCGAGACGATCCGCAGGGCGATGGTGCCGGGGTGCAGCCGGCGCGGACGCTCGGTCACCATGGCGACGCTTCGATCGCGCCACGGATACGGTCGCGCACCGCTTCGGCCTGATCACGGGCAAGGCCCGGCACCGTGACCAGACTATGGTCGGTGCCGGCGGTGTGCAGCACCAGCGTCGCGACGCCGCAGCCGCGCTCGATCGGCCCCTGTGTCAGGTCGATATGCTGGACGCGGCCGATCGGCACGATGGTATGCACCCGCGTCAGCCAGCCATGGCCGATGTGCAATTCGCGCTCGTCCAGCGCGAAGCCCCAATGCGCGAAGCGGCGCGGCGGGGCGATGGCTACCAGCCATAGCGCGATCAGGACTGCCACCACCGCGACGATGCCACTGGGCCAATCCTGCTGATACAGGATCGCTTCCGCCACCCCGGCGATGGCCAGCACGACCAGGGCGACGACGGCCGCCCGCCAGCGCAACACGGTAACGAACCGATGGTCGAGCGGCGCGAGCGAAAGGGGCATAGGGTCCATGGCAGTGTGATAGGCAGGCAATACGGCGCGCTCAAGCGAATCCGGATGCGATGGCCCCGCGCCTCTTGTGCGCGGGCGCGGGCGGGGCCATAGCGCCCGCGACAAACCCCATTCGGACTTGAGGCAAGCTGCATGAAACTCCGCATCGTCGTGACGCTCAAGAACGGCGTACTCGATCCGCAGGGCAAGGCGATCGAACACGCGCTGGCCTCGCTCGGCTTCGCGGGCGTCGGCGAGGCGCGGGTCGGCAAGCTGATCGAGCTGGACGTCGCCGAAGGCACCGATGACGCGACGATCGACGCGATGTGCCGCAAGCTGCTCGCCAATACGGTCATCGAAAACTACCGGGTCGAACGCGCATGAAGACCGCCGTCATCGTCTTTCCGGGGTCGAACTGCGACCGCGACATCGCGGTGGCGCTGGAGTCGGTCACCGGTACCGCGCCGACCATGGTCTGGCATCGCGACGCCGATCTGCCCGACGATATCGGTCTGGTCGCCGTGCCCGGCGGTTTTTCCTATGGCGACTATCTGCGCTCGGGCGCGATTGCCGCACGGTCGCCGGTGATGCGCGCCGTGGTCGATGCGGCGGGCAAGGGCCTGCCGGTGCTCGGCATTTGCAACGGGTTCCAGATCCTGACCGAGGCGGGACTGCTGCCGGGCGCATTGATGCGCAACCGTGGCCTGTCCTTCGTCTGTCGCGACGTGGCGCTGCGCGTGGGGGAAGCCAGGTCGGCCTTCACCAGCGGATATCGCGCGGGTGACACGATCCGCGTGCCCGTCGCGCATCATGACGGCAATTATGTCGCCGACGAAGCGACGCTCGACCGGCTGGAGGGTGAGGGTCAGGTGGCGTTCCGCTATGCGGAACCAGTCAACGGCTCGGCACGCGACATCGCCGGACTGGTCAATGCCGGGGGCAATGTGCTCGGCATGATGCCCCACCCCGAACGCCGCATCGAAGCGGCACATGGCGGTCGCGACGGTCGCGCCCTGTTCGAAGGATTGCTGGCACGCGTCGGCGCCTGACCTAGCGCGACCGGCCGCCTCCGGCGAAGGGGGAGAAGTCGGTCGCTGAATCGAACACATCGACTCCCTCGCGCCGCTTCAGCCAGCCGACCACGGCATAGGTGACCGGGGTCAGCACGATTTCCCAGCCGACCTTCATCGCCCAGTTGGTGACCATGACGGTCAGCACCTGGCCGGTCGGCCAGACGCCAAGGAACGCCAGCGGGTAGAAGATCGCGCTGTCGACCGCCTGCCCGACGATCGTCGACCCGACCGTCCGCGTCCAGAGCGCGCGCCCGCCGGTCCAGATCTTCATGCGGGCAAGGACATAGGCGTTGACGAACTCGCCCGCCCAGAACGCGGCGATCGAGGCGAAGACGATGCGCGGCACCTGTCCGAAGACCGCTTCATAGGCACCCTGCCCCGTCCATCCGTCCGCAGGCGGCATGGCGACGACGACCGCGGCCATGAACGCCATGAACAACAATGCGGCAAAGCCGACCCAGATGCACCGCCGGGCCCGGGCATAGCCATAGACTTCGGTCAGTACGTCGCCGATGACATAGGATACCGGAAAGAACAGGATGCCCGCGCCGAACACGAACGGCGTGCCGGCAATGTCGATCGCCGCCACCTTGCCCGCGCCGATGATGTTCGACAGCAACAGGATGGCGACGAACGCCGCCATCACGATATCGAAATGGCGGAACCCCCGCGCCGGAAGCGTAGCGGCGTCGATTCGGGGCAACGCGGTATCGGACAGGTCGGGCATGGCCGGGTTATGATAGCGGTTCCGCTTTGCCGCAATGCACGCTAACGAAGCAACGGGCACCCGTAGCTCAGCTGGATAGAGCAAGGAGCTTCTACCTCCTTGGTCGGGGGTTCGAATCCCTCCGGGTGCGCCATTTTTGTTCAGCTTTAGCCCGGACGACGGACTTTCCGTCCGACGTTGTGGATCGGGCGGCACCGACCTGCCTGACTCGCCGAGCATCGAACAGGCCCCGCAGCCCCGATGCGGCAAGCGTGACGTTTCCGATCGAAGAAGTCTGTGCGGCAATCCGTTCGCTGCCGCAGTGGCGTGGACAAAGGCATCGGCCGACACCCCGACAGCATCGCAGGGCCCGAATCGAACAACGCGAAGCGTTAAATAAATTCAATGTTGCCTTGTTCAGCTAAATTTAGCATATATTTACAAACAAACGATTGCACGTGAGGCGGCCGGTAGGAGGGGGTGCGATGAAGCTGAGCGATGTGCTTCTCACCGGGCTGATCAGGGTTTCCGCGGCGACGCCTGCCCTTGCGAAAGTGACGGCCCCCGCAGGATGCCCGCGTTTTTCGTCTCGATGGCGACGGCATGACCCGTGCGCTCGGCGTCGACGACAAAGGGTATCTGCAGCCGCTCTACTGGGGACAACCCTCGCGGCGGGTGATCCGCTGGGTTCGACCGACCCGGTGAAGACCGGCGATCCCGTGCTGGTCAAGGCTCCCGGCGAACTGTCCGGCTTCGATACCGCCGGTTCGGTGATGTTACAGGAATATCCGGGTCAGGGCGAAGGGCTGGTAAGCGATCCGGCCATCAAGACCATTTTTGCCGACGGCAATCGCGCCCTCGTGCTCAAATACAAGTCGCACCGGGTACAGGGCGAGACGCTGCTGGTCGAACTGGTCGATATCCGGCGGCCGCTCGGCGTTACGTTGCGCTACACGATCGATCCCGAAACCGGCGTGCGGGCGCGATCGGCATCGGTCCGCAACGGCGATCGGCGCGCGGTGCGCGTCGATCAGATCGCATCGGCGGTGTTCACCCTGCCGGTCGGCGACGATTATCGGTTGCACTATCAGACCGGCTGCCATGCCGCAGAATGGACCGGGAAGGACGTGGCGATCACCCCCGGCGCCGACGCTGCTGGAAAGCCGACGCGGTTCGACCGGCCACGGTAACAATCCGTATTTCGCCATCGGTCGCGAAGGGGTCACCAGCGAGGACGCCGGGCCGGTATGGTACGGCGCGCTGGCATGGTCGGGATCGTTCCGGATCAGCGTGGGACAGGACAATCTGGGACGTGTCCGGGTCATGGGTGGCTACAACCCCTATGACTTTTCGTGGTCGTTGAAGCCCGGCGAGACGCTGGACACCCCTGTCTTCTACGCGGGCTATTCGGACGGCGGCATGGGAGGCGCTTCGCGCACCTTCCACCGCTTCCAGAACGCGAACATCCTGTCCGACGGCGAACGCGCCAAGCCGCGCCCGGTCGTCTACAACAGCTGGGAAGCTACCGCGTTCGACGTGACCAAGGCGGGACAGGAAGCGTTGGCGGAGAAGGCGGCGAGGATCGGCGTCGAACGCTTCGTGGTCGATGACGGCTGGTTCGGTGCGCGCAATAGCGACAAGGCGGGGTTGGGCGGCTGGACCGTCAACCGCACCAAATTCCCCAATGGCCTGAAACCGCTGATCGACAAGGTCCATTCGCTCGGCATGGATTTCGGTCTGTGGGTCGAACCGGAAATGGTCAATGTCGACAGCGACCTGTACCGCGCCCACCCCGACCGGGTACTGCATCATCCCGATCGTTCCCGGACCGAGGGCCGCCACCAGCTGGTGCTCAACCTCGCGCGGACCGACGTGCGCGATCACCTGTTGTCGGTGCTCGACAAGCTAATCGCGGAGAACGACATCGCCTTCCTGAAATGGGATTATAACCGCAACTGAACCGAAGCCGGATGGCCGGCGGTGCCGGTGCAGGATCAGCAGCGCGTGTATGTCGAATATGTCCGCAACCTGTATCATATCCTGTCCGAACTGCGCCGGCGTCACCAGAAGCTGGAGATCGAGGGTTGCTCGGGCGGCGGCGGTCGTGTCGATCTGGGCATCCTCGGTTTCTCCGACGAAGTATGGCCGTCGGATAATACCGACCCGGCCGACCGGTTGATGATCCAGGACGGTTTTACCCAGGCCTATCCGGTGTGGGTGATGATGGCATGGGTGACCGACAGCCCAAACTGGGCGAACACCCGCGCCACCTCGCTCGACCATCGCTTCCTGTCGTCGATGCAGGGCGGGCTCGGCATCGGGGCCAATCTCGACAAATGGCAGGCGGAGGATTTCACCACCGCCGCCAAATGGGTCGCCGCCTACAAGACCATCCGTCAAACCGTGCAGCGCGGGCAGCTCTATCGAATCGATCCGCCGACCAGGGACAACGCATCGTCCGCGACGATGTATGTCGAACAGGATCGGCGGCAGGGCGTGATGTTCCAGATGCTCCATTCGTCGATGTGGCGCGACAATCCGGTCGCCGAGCATCCGCAGGGGTTGGACCCGGCACAGACCTATACCGTCCGCATCCTAGGTGGCGGCAAGCTGCCCGAAGGTGTGCCGGCGCGGGCCAGCGGCGCCTACTGGATGGAGCGCGGTCTGCGCGCACCGCTCAAGGGTGACTTCGTGGGGTCCGCTTTCGTGTTCGACGCCGTGAAATAGTCGATAGAATCGAGGGGACAGAGTCCATTCAGAAGGCTCGCCCCTCCCCGACCACCATCCATTCTCAGGGGGGGATATCTATGCGTACGTCATTCAAGACCGTATTGCTCGCAGGCGGAATGCTGCTGGCCGGACCCGTGTTCGCGCAGGACGCCACGCAGCCGGAAGCGGGCGCGCCGCAGACCAGCCCTGCGGGCGCCGTGCAGGAACCGACCCCCGTTGCCGCACAGGTCGGCCCGGACACCCCCGAGGTTGCCGACGATATCGTCGTCACCGGCATCCGCAGCAGCCTCGCATCGTCGGCGCGGGTGAAGCGGGAATCGCAACAGATCATCGATACGATCTCTGCCGAGGATGTCGGCAAATTCCCCGATGCGAACATCGCGGAGTCGCTGCAACGGATCACCGGCGTCGCGATCGACCGGTCGGGCGGCGAAGGCCAGTTCATCACCGTTCGCGGGCTCGGGCCGGAATTCAACACCGTGCGGGTCAACGGCCGGGTGATGGCGACCGACAATCCCGGTCGTGAATTCTCGTTCGACGTCCTGTCGTCGAACATGATCCAGCGCACCGACGTGTACAAGTCGAGCGTTCCCGAACTGCAGGAAGGCGGCATCGGCGCGACGGTCAACATCATCACCGCCCGGCCGCTCGATGGCCGCAGCGGCTTCCACCTCGCCGCGTCGGCCGGCGGCATCTACGACACGCTGCGCGAGAAGCTCAGCCCCGACCTGTCGGCGGTCACGTCGCTCACCAACGATGCCAAAACGATCGGCATCGTCCTGTCGGGATCGTACACCGACCGCCGCAGCCAACTGGACTATGTGCAGACCGATGGTTGGCTGTTCGGTCCGCAGAACGTCGTCAACGGCAACGCGAATTCGACCGGGCTGACCACCGCCGCGCTCGGCAATACCGGCGCGACGGTCAACTTTCCCCAGAATCTCGCCTTCGCACGGCAGGAGGATCGGCGTCGGCGAATCAATCTGGCCGGGGCGTTGCAGGCGAAGCTTGGCGACCAGTTGCTGCTGACCGTTGACGGGATCTTCTCGAAGTTCGACGTCTTCACCCATCGCAACATCTTCGCGAATTTCTATTCGTCGCCCTATATCGGGTTGCAGGTCGACGACACCGGCACAGCGACCGGGTTAAACCGCCCCGGACAGCAGTTCCTTGCCGCCAATCCGTTGCTGTCGCAGAACGACAATATCGTCAACAACAACGATCGCCGTACCGAAACCTATCAGGTCGGTGGCAACCTGAAATGGAACCCGGCGGACGATGTCGAAGTGCGGTTCGACGCGTCGACGTCGAAGGCGAAACAGCGTAACCCGATCCAGTTCGTCGTTGTCGGGTCGCTGGCACAGACCAGCCCGCGTTTCGACCTCAACAAGGGCGAGGATCTGCCGACCGCGTCCAACTTCGGCAACATCACCGATGCGTCGCTGATGCGGGCACATTATACCGGCGCGGAGAACAACCGGGTCAGCGATCGCAGTTCCGAATTCCACCTCGATACCGACTATCAGATTCAGAACAGCATCCTGAAGACGGTACGGATCGGCATGGCCTATTCGGACCGGACGAAGCAGCGGCGCTTCTTTTACAACTTCGACGGGGGTTGCGCCTATTGCGGCTACGACATTCCGATGGATACGTCGCTGCTATCGCCGTTCAAGCTCGACAACTTCCTGCCCGGCGTATCGGGCAGCCAGAACGTGCCGCAACAATTCTTCACCTATGATCCGAATGCGGTGATCGCGTTCTTGTCGAACCCGACGAACCTCGCCCGGGCGCGTCAGGGGCGGACGGCGGCTGAACAGGCTGCGGAGGCTGCACGGCTGCTGGCATTGCCCGGCGGTCCGTACGGGGTCCGCGAGAACCCCGGCAGCCAGCTGAACGTCAACGAACGGCTGCTCGCGACGTACATTGCCATGTCGTTCGGCGGCGATAACTGGAGCGGCAATGCCGGTGTCCGCGTCGTGCGAACCCAAACGGAGTCGCGCGGCTTCGCGCAGCCGGTCCTCGACATTACCAACACCCGCGGCGACGATACGGTGGTCTTCACCTATGGCGCGTCGACGCTGGTCTCGGTCGGCAACAGCTATGTCAACGCGCTGCCATCGGCCAACATCAAGTTCAATGTCACCGACAATCTGATCACCCGCGCCGCCTTCTCCCAGACGGTGACGCGGCCGACGCTGACCGACCTTGGCGTCGACAACTCGTTCGGCGGTCGCATCTCCGTACCGCAGTCGAGCGGCGGCAACCCGACGCTGGAACCGTTCAAGTCGACCAACTACGACATCTCGGTCGAATATTATCTGAACTCGATCAGCTATGTGAGTGCCGGCGCGTTCTACAAGAAGCTCGATAACTTCCTCGAACTCCAGACGCTGCCGATCCAGCGGTTCGGGCGGACGTTCCAGGATACCCGGACCCGTAACGGGCAGACCGGCTATATCCGCGGTATCGAAGTCGGGGGCCAGTACACGTTCGACTGGTTGCCGAGCGTGTTGTCGGGCTTCGTGTCGCCGGCAACTATACCTATGTCGACAGCAAGGCCGAGCGTGACTCTGCGCTGGCGGATTACGAATGCGGCTATAACGGGCTGTCGCCACATTCGGCGAATGGCAGCGTGTTCTTCGAGAAATACGGCATCTCGGCACGGACGTCCTACAATTGGCGCTCCGAATATCTCCGCGCGTGTCGTTCGGATCAGGGTCGTCCGCGCAATCATTCGGCCTATGGGCAGCTCGATTTCAACATCGGCTACGACGTCACGCCGAATGTGCAGGTCTATATGCAGGGGGTGAACGTCACCAACCAGCGGATCCACGAATGGTCGGGGATCGAAGAACGCTTCCTGCTGCTGCAGGAGACGGGCGCGCGGTATAATTTCGGCGCGCGGGTGAAGTTCTGACGAACCGACACCCGCCGGCCGTTTGCGAGCGGCCGGCGGGTGTCCCGATCGGTCGCCGCGTTACCGTGATCGGTCAGGCGTAGGCGTAGGTGCCGCCCGCCTTCAGTGCTGCCTGATAGGCGGGACGGGCGTGGATGCGATCAAGCCAGGCGATGGTGCGGGGGCGGGAGGCGTCGAGGCCGGCGCGGCTGCGTGCGGCTTCGAGGGGGAAGCTCATCATGACGTCGGCGGCGGTCATCTCATCGCCGGCGAACCATTCGTTCACGGCGAGATGCGATTCGACATAGTCGAGATGGACGTCGATCATCGGCTGGATCTTCTTCTGCGCCGCCTTTCCCAGCAGCGGCACGCGACCGAGTACCAGCTTCAACAGCAGCGGCGGCATCAGCGAGCCTTCGGCGTAATGGAGGAAATGGCGGTAGTGGAGCGCGGCGCGGCGATGAGCGGGCATGCCCAATCGGCCATCGGCGCGCTCGACCAGATATTCGACGATCGCGCCGGTTTCGGCGACGACCAGCGGACCGCCGCTGCTGCCGGCGTTGCTGTCCTCGATCACCGGCGACTTGCCCAGCGGATGGATGCGGCGCAGTTCGGGCGGTGCCAGCATCGTCGCCTTGTTCCGCTCGTAGCGCTTCACTTCATAGGGAAGCCGCAATTCCTCGAGCAGCCAGAGGACGCGTTGCGAGCGGGAGTTTTCGAGGTGGTGGACGACGATCATCGGAACATCCCTGTGTGCGGTCAACGGCTTGGCCGAACCAATGCCGCAGTCCGGCCGAGGTTGCACGAGCAGGAAACGGGATCGGCGGAAGTTGACGAAGGTTATACGAAACGGGTTGTTCGCGGACCCTGTCCCGCCGGGACAAATCGTTTCGAATCAATCAGGTGACTACTACCAAGGGACGATCGGGCGGCACGTTGACCGCCCGATATTGGCACCGTTTACAGGTCGTCGTCACCATCGTCGGCGTCGGGACCGGCCATCATCTCCTCCGCGACCTTTTCAGTGCGCTGGCGGATCGCGGCCTCCAGCTTGTCGCGCAGTTCGGGATGTTCGGTCAGGAAGTTCTTCGCGTTCTCACGCCCCTGCCCGATCCGCACGCTGTCATAGCTGAACCACGCGCCTGACTTCTCGACCAGACCCGCCTTCACGCCCAGATCGAGGATCTCACCGATCTTCGAAATGCCCTGCCCGTACATGATGTCGAATTCGACCTGCTTGAACGGCGGTGCGACCTTGTTCTTCACCACCTTCACGCGGGTGGTGTTGCCGATGATCTCGTCGCGATCCTTGATCTGCCCGGTGCGACGAATGTCGAGGCGGACCGACGCGTAGAATTTCAGCGCGTTGCCGCCGGTGGTCGTCTCCGGGTTGCCGTACATCACACCGATTTTCATGCGCAGCTGGTTGATGAAGATCACCATGCAGCGCGAGCGGCTGATCGAGCCGGTCAGCTTGCGCAGCGATTGCGACATCAGCCGCGCCTGCAGGCCGACATGGCTGTCGCCCATCTCGCCCTCGATTTCGGCACGCGGCACCAGCGCGGCGACCGAATCCACCACCAGCACGTCGATCGCGTTCGAGCGGACCAGCGTATCGACGATTTCCAGCGCCTGTTCACCGGTATCGGGTTGCGACACGATCAGTTCGTCGATGTTGACGCCCAGCTTCTTCGCATAGACCGGGTCGAGCGCGTGTTCGGCGTCGACGAAGGCGACGGTGCCGCCGCCCTTCTGCGCCTCTGCCAGCACGTGCAGCGCCAGCGTGGTTTTCCCTGAGCTTTCCGGGCCGTACACTTCGATCACGCGCCCGCGCGGCAGGCCGCCGACGCCGAGCGCGATATCGAGGCCGAGCGACCCGGTCGAGATCGCCTCGACCTGCATCGCTTCCTTCTGGCCCAGCTTCATCGCCGAACCCTTGCCGAATGCACGATCGATCTGCGCCAGCGCGGCGTCGAGCGCCTTTTGCCGTTCGCCCGCCGCCTTGTCGTTTGCCGCCGCCATCTTGCTATCGACCGCCTTCAGATTTGCCGCCATGTCCAGCCTTTCGCGTAGAGCAACCGCGTCGAGGGTTCAACGCGTCTGTTGGAGTTACATGTATTCGTTTTGTTCCCGTTCCGCAATAGGGTGGTGTAACCTTTACGGGTAGCGGACGACCGGATTTGAGAGAGGAAACGCTCGCTGACGCGAGCGTGCGAGTCTCCGGGCTCGCTTCGCCCCTCTCCCAACCTGCGCTAGCCAGCTTTGCTGGCAAGCTTCGGTATCCCTCTCCCCTTTCCAGGGGAGAGGGTTGGATCAACTGCCATGGCCGATCTGGCCGTTGTCGGTGTCAAGGTCGCGCAGGTCGCGGCCGCGGGTTTCGCGGCCGAACCACGCGACCAGCATGAGCGACAAGGCGGTCGGGACCATGACCATCAGCGACGACGCCCCCATCGAAAGCGCGATGCCGGCGATCGTCAGGCCCTGCGCGATCAGGCCGCCGGCCTTGGTACAGGCGGCGACCCAGCCGGTCGCGCGGCCGCGCACCCGCATCGGGAAACTCTCGGCGGCATAGGGCAGGACGATGGCGATGATGCCGTTGGTGCCAACGATCAGCAACGCGACCGGCAGGACCGGACTGCCGCTGCCCGCCAGTTCCAGCTGCAACACCAGCAGCAGCCCGGCAAGCGTCAGCGCGATCATGACGGCGAGCGACCATTTGGTGCTCCACCGGCTGTAAAGAAAGGCGGCGAGGAAGACGGTGGGAAAGGCGATCAGCGCGCTTTCGGCGAGCAGGCGGCTCGACACGCCGACCGAATAGCCCTTGGCGACGAGATCGGCGGGCAGCCACAGCAACAGGCCAAAATTGATGAGGCCCCAGGATAGCGCGCAGATGCTGAGCGCGGCGAGCTTGCCATAGAGTTTGACCCCGGTCAGCGCGGCCGAACGCGGGCCGGTGATCCGGACGGACGCGCGGCTGGCCTTCGCGCCGAAGCGGCGCATCACCGCCTCCGCCTCCTGCACCCGACCGCGCGCCAGCAGGAACTTGGCGGATTCGGGAATCAGCGCGCCGAGCAGGACCAGCGTCAGCCCGGTCGGCAGGTTGGCCAGCCACAGGATACGCCAGCCGAAGATCGGTTGCAGGATCGCCGAAATACCGCTGGCGGCGAAATAGCCGCCAACCGCGCCCAGCCCGCCAACCAGCACGAGGCTCCAGCCGCGATGGCGGTTGGGCATCATTTCGGCAAGCAGCGCATAGGTGACCGGCAACATGCCGCCCGCCGCCGCGCCCATCATGAAACACATGGCGATGTTCCATGCGAGGCTGGGCATCGCGCCGCAGATCGAGGTGCCGACGAACATCACCGCCGACAACAGGATCGACGCCTTTCGCCCATAGACGTCGGCGATCCAGCCCCACAGCACCGATCCGGTCACGGTGCCGGCGAGCGCGAAGAACGGCACCAGCGACACGGTGCGTTTGGGAACCCCATATTCGGAAATCATGCCGGGCACGGTGAAGCCCAGCGAGGCGGGCTTCATCACGTCGATGACGAGCGCCACGACCAATACCGCCATCAGGCCCCAATGGGCGGGGCTCAATTCGGCATCCTCGGGCGCGGCTACGACGATGTCGGCAGCGGCGGCGCGCTGCGCGGCGAGGTTACGCGGGAGCAGGCCATAGGCGGCGACCAGCGTGCCGAGCACGATCAGCACCATGCCACCGATCATCATGCCGTCCATCGGCATGCCCGCCAGATGATAGCCCATCGACCGCGCCATCGCGAACATCGGCAGATGCGCGACGACCCCGATCGTCACCGCGACGCAGCCGAGCACGAACGCCCAGACGGCCTGCCGGTCGGACAAGGTACTGTTGATCGAGCCCATCGCCTGTCACTCCCCGATGCCGGGGTAGCGGGTGACGGTCCTGCCGAGAAGGCGGAATTATCGGGGTGGCGGCATCCGGATCAACCGGTCGTGGTTTGCTGCGCCGTGCGGCGTTTGTGGATGTCGCTCAACGCCTCGGTCTCGGTAAGGTCGACGATATGGGTGGTGAGCGTGCCCATGCGGCGCTGGATCCGCGTTCCAGTGGGCGTGCCGATGGTCGCGCGCACCGTGAAGCGGTCGATGCGATACAGGCCGGGATGGTCGGCGGTGACGCTGAGCGGCACATAGCGACGGTCGGCGACCTGCTTGACGATGCCCGAACGCCATTGGCCGAGACCGGCGTCGCGCAGCACCTCCACGCCCGCGGTACGGCCATCGGGGCGGATCCAGTATCCGACATCGGCAAAGCGGATTTCCGAATCGTGCCATGGATTCGCGCTGGTGACGAAATTGATGTCGAAGACCGGTTCGGAAAAGAGCAGGCGCGGTTGTTCGTCGACCGACTGACGCAACCTGGCAGCCAGCGCGTCGATCGCGCCGTCATCGCCCTTGGCTACGGCGATACGGGCGTCGAGTATCGCGCGCAGGTCGGCCAGCCGCNCGGTCACCCGGCCCGGCCAGCGCCACGGCGTCGTCGGCGAGGCGGCGTGCCGTCCGGTAATCGCCGCGGGTCGAGGCCACCAACGCGCGGCGGAAAACCGCACCGGCCGCCATCGCCGGGTGACCGGCGGCAAGTGCCAGCCGCTGGACCGTATGATACGCGTCGTCGGCGGCGTGGCTCTGTCCGATGCCCAGCATC
>NZ_LMLN01000030.1:278680-335532 GCF_001421915.1 Sphingomonas sp. Leaf62
GTGTCGCCGAACGTCAGTTGCTCGGTCAGGGTCGCGAGGTTGGCAGTACCGAGATGGCGACGCAGGATCAGCAGGTTGTTACGCGCCGACGCGGTCCATAGTTCGCGGTCGCCCTCATGCTCGGCGACGGTCGCCAGCGTCGCATACAGGCTGGAAACCGGACCGGGCAGCTGCGCGGCATGGTCGCGATTGCGCCGGATCGCCGCCTGCAACGTCTTGCGCGCGACGCCGTAGCGGCCGCCGGCAAATTGTTCGACCGACGCCTGAAGCGATGCCTCCACTTCCTCGGCGGGCGGGCAGCTGCGCGCGAGGCAGGCAGCCAGCGCGTCTTCTGCACGGTGGCCGACGACGACGATCTCGTCGGGGGCTGCCGCCGGAGGCTGGGCGATCTGGGCGAGCAGGAGCAGGGCCAATCCGGACATGACCGCAGGCTCGTTCCGGCCCCGCTGCTTGTCAAGCGGCGGTATACGAAGTCAGCACGGTTCTCGATCAGATTGCGACACTGTCATCGCCCTGCGGGCGACCAGTGGAGTCCCTTTGAAAACGCGCGGCTGCGCGTTCCGAACAGCTAGCCGAGGTCGTTCAGCGCCTTTTCGACGGCGTCCATCGTGAACGGTTTGGAGAGGACCGGACGATCGCGGTGCACGGGCTCGATCATGTCGCCCGACCCGCCGGTCGCCAGCACGAACGGGATGCCCGCCGCCGCCAGCCTGTCCGCGACCGGCCAGCTTTTTTCCCCGGCGCGCAAATGCACGTCGAGGATCACCGCATCGATACCGCCGCGATCGACGGCCGCCAGCGCCGACCCGACATTGTCGGCGGTACCGGTGACGGTTCGACCGAGCAGGTCGAGGAAATCCTCGAGCATCATGGCGATCAGGGGTTCATCCTCAACGACGAGGATACGCGCGGGCGAAGTCATACGACGCGGTCCTTAGCGGTCAAAGCGGGAACACCGCAACATGATTCCACGTCCCGTCAGCTATTTGACAACGCGTCGCGCGCCGCCGTGGCAAGTTGCTGAACGGAAAACGGCTTCGGCAGAAACGAAACTTGATCCAGATCAATCGATCGGCGCAATTGCTCTTCGGCGTAGCCCGACATGAACAGGATCGGCAAGGTGGGATAGACTTTGCGTACGTGGCCGACCATCGTCGGGCCGTCCATCGTCGGCATGACCACGTCGGAGATGAGCAGATCGATGTGCGGCCGGTCGGCGAGCAGTTCGAGTGCCACCTCGCCATTTTCGGCGGTCATCACGGTATAGCCCTGTCGGGTAAGCGCGCGTTCGGCGATGGCGCGGACCATGTCCTCGTCCTCGACCAGCAGGATCGTGCCCGAGCCCCATGCCGGCGCGGTCGGTTCGGTCTTGAGCTTCGGATTGGTGCCGAGGCGCGGCGGTTCGGCGGCGGCGGCATGGACCGGCAGATGGATGACGAAGGTCGCGCCGCGCCCGCCGCGCGATTCGGCAAAGATATAGCCGCCCGACTGTTTGATGATGCCATAGACGGTCGACAGGCCGAGGCCGGTCCCCTTGCCCACTTCCTTGGTGGTGAAGAAGGGCTCGAAGATCTTCGACAGGATGTCGGGCGGAATGCCGGTGCCGGTGTCGGACACCTTCATCGTCACATAATCGCCGATCGGCAGGACGTCGTCGTCCATCGCGCGGACTTCCTGCGCGCTGGTCGCCAGCGTTTCGATGGTCAGCACGTTGCGGTTACCGCCCTGCGACAGCATCGCGTCGCGGGCATTGACCGCGAGGTTGACGACGACCTGTTCGAGCTGCCCCGGATCGGCGCGCACCGACCCGAGACCGCGACCGTGGTTGACGACCAGTTGCACCGTCTCCCCCAACAGCCGCTTGAGCAGGTTCGAAACTTCGGAAATGACGTCGGGCAGCTGCAATACCTGCGGGCGCAACGTCTGCTGGCGCGAGAAGGCGAGCAGCTGGCGGGTCAGGCTGGCAGCGCGGTTCGAATTGGCGCGGATCTGCTGGATATCGTCATAATCGCTGTCGCCGGGCGAATGGCGCATCAACATCAGGTCGCAATGCCCGATGATCGCGGTCAGGATGTTGTTGAAATCATGCGCGACGCCGCCGGCGAGCTGACCGACCGCCTGCATCTTGGTAGCCTGCGCCACCTGCCGCTTCAGCTTGCCCTCCTCGCCCGTATCGCGCAGCGACAGGACGACGGCGGCCTCGCCCAGCCCGCGCGCACCGGCGATGGTCAGCGCGATCGGTTCGTCGGAACGATCGGCCAGCCGTACGGCCATGTCGGCATTGTGCTGCGCACCACCGGCGAACCGGCGGACGGCATCGGCCAGCGCCGCCTTGTCCTCGCGCACCACCAGATCGCCCGGATAGAGCGGCGGCGCGACCGGATTGACGCCGGTCGCGCGGATGAAGGCGTCGTTCATGTGCAGGAAGCGCCCGTCGCGATCGACCAGCGCCATGCCGACCGGCAGCAGCGACACGAGCGCGCGCACCTGCCCCGCCGATCCCGGCGCGGCGATCGGCATCAGCCCGACCGGCGCCTCTTCCTCGTCGAGCAACGCCACCAGCATCGGCCCGGCGGGATCGTCGGTGATCGGGACCTGCACGATGCGCAGCGGATCGCCGCCCAGCCCCTCGCGTTCGAAGCGCACCCGACCGCGATGGTCGGTGACTAGGAACCGCGCGAAATCGCGGCCCTCGATCGCAGCTTCCTCATTGCCGACGGCGCGGGCGCGGAACACGCGGTTGGCGGCGCGGATACGGCCATCGGGGCTGAGCAACGCAAGCATCACCCCGGCGACGCCCAGCCGGTCACCGGCGGTGCCGGCGATCATGGTGCGCATCGTCATCGCCTCGGCAATGACCTGCCCGCCTTCGAATTGCCAGACGAGCATGTTGTCGCCGGCGCGGCTGATGGTCACGTTCAGCGGGGCATCGCCCTGCCGCACCGTGGCCCGCGCCTCGCCATCGCGCCAGGCCGACCGGGCGGCGCCGGCCAGCGTGTTGGCATCGACCCCGTCGCCCAGCACGCCCGGCGGCGTCGGATATCCGCCGAACATCGTCGCGAACCGGTCATTGGCGCTGACCAGCCGCCCGGCGCGGTCGGTCACCGCCAGCGCGAGCGGACAGGTGGCGGCGATCGCCTGAACCAATGACCAGTCGACGCTCGGCTCGACGGGTTCGCGGGTGTCGGTCCAGTGCAGCACCGCCTGCGCCACGCCGGCCAGCACCACCGCCGCCGCAGCGAAGCCGGCCGCTACGGCCACGCTACCGATCATCCACAGGACGATGGCACCCGCAACGACCCCGGCGGCAAGCGCGGTGATCAGCGGCAGGACCGGCGACGGGCCAGCGGAAAATTTCGGCAGCATGATTAGGCTGTTGGGGTGGTTGGCCCCCGCACGTCAAGCGTTGTGCGGGTGACAGGGTGTGGCGCGCCGGCCGGATGGCGGCAAACGGAATGTTTGCTAGTGGAAATTCGCGTTCGTCGCAGTTCGGCCCCTCTCCCCTGGATCGGGGAGAGGGATACCGGAGCTTGTCAGCTTGGCTGGCTAGCGCAGGTTGAAGCGGGGCGAGCCTTGCGGCTCGCGCGCTCGCTCAGGCGAGCGGATCCCCTCTCCCAGCTTCACCAGGCCTTTGCTCGCGCAAAGACCAAGTCTGCGCGTCCCTCTCCCCTGACGGGGAGAGGAAGCGGGCTTACCAGATGCGGACGCGCTGTTCGGGAGGGAGGAACAGATATTCGCCCGCCGCCGGCTTGTAGCCCGAATACCACGGGTCGAGATTGCGGACGACCCATGCGCGCTGTTCGGACGGGCTGTGCGGATCGGTCAGCAACCGCTGGCGCAGATTCGCCTCGCGGTAGCTGCGCCGCCACACCTGCGCCCAGCCGAGATAGAAACGCTGTTCGGGGGTGAAGCCGTCAATCGCCTTCTGCTCGCCCGGATAGGCATGGGTATAGGCATCCCATGCCGCGGTCAGCCCGGCCAGATCGGCGATATTCTCGCCCAGCGTCAACTCGCCCTTCACATGCATACCGGGCAGCGGTTCATAGGCGTCGTATTGCTTGACCAGCGCGGCGGTGCGTTCGTCGAACCGCTTCACGTCCTCGGCGGTCCACCAGTCGGTCAGGCTGCCGTTGACGTCGTATTTGCGACCCTGATCGTCGAAATGGTGGCTAATCTCGTGCCCGATCACCGCGCCGATTGCGCCGTAATTGACCGCCGGATCGGCGTTCGGGTCGAAGAAGGGCGGCTGCAGGATCGCGGCGGGGAACACGATCTCGTTCATGACCGGGTTCGCGTACGCGTTGACGGTCATCGGCGTCATAAACCATTCCCATTTCTGGATCGGTTTGCCGAGATGCTGGACGTTGTAGCGCTGCTGCCACTGGTTCGCGCGGACCATGTTGCCCAACGCATCGCCCGGCGTGATCGTCAGGTCGCTCATGTCGCGCCACTGGTCGGGATAGCCGATCTTCGGCGTGAACGCGGCCAGCTTGGCCCGTGCCTTCGCCTTGGTCTCGGGCGCCATCCAGTCGAGATTGTCGATCCGGCGGCCCATCGCCTCGGTCACGTTGCGGACCAGTTCGTCCGCCGCCGCCTTGGTCGCGGGCGGGAAGAACTTCGCGACATAGGCTTTGCTGACATCGTCGGCTACCGCGTCTGACGTGAAGTCGACCGCGCGCTTCCAACGTTCCTCCTGCTGCGGCGTGCCCGACAGGACGGTGCCGTAGAAGGCAAAATTCTCGGCATCGAACGCCTTGGGCAGCACGCTGGAGAAATTGTCGAGCGAGCGGAGCAGCAACTGGTCCTTCAGCACCGCGATCGGTGCCGCCCCGATCACCTTCGCCATGCCGGTGAAGGCGGTCGGCTGGGCGACGATCACATCGGGCGTGTTCGCGCCGAGATCACGAAAATAGGTCGCGAAGTCGAAGCCGGGCGCCCGCCGCTGCAGGTCGGCGACCGTCATCTTGTTATAGGTCTTGTTCGCGTCGCGGCTTTCGATCCGGGTCCAGTGCGCGCGGGCGATCTTCGTTTCGAAATCGACGACCGCCTTCGCACGGGCGGCGGCATTCGGTTCGCCGGCCAGCGTCAGCACCTTGGCGAGATGGGCCTCATAGGCCTTGCGCGTTTCGACCAGCTTCGCGTCGGTCGACAGATAATAATCGCGGTCGGGCAGGCCGATACCGCCCTGCGCGGTCTGCAGCGCATAGACCTGAGGCTGCTTGTCGTCGGGACCGACATAGGCACCGAACGGCCCACCGACGCCGGTCTGCGATGCCTTCGCCGCCAGCGCGGCATAGCCGGCCTTGGACGACAGGCCCTTGATCTCGGTCAGCCACGGCTGGATCGGGGCCAGCCCCTTCGCCTCGATCGCGTCGCTGTCGAGGAAGGTCGCATAGGCGACCCCGATCTTGGAGTTGGGATCGCCCTTTGCCGCGTCGAGCAGCTCGCGGGTCCGCGTCTTCGACAGGTCGTCCAGCGCGGTGAACATGCCGTAGCTCGACTTGTCGGCGGGGATCGGCGTGATCTTTTCCCACGTGCCATTCGCGTATTTGTAGAAATTGTCGCCCGGCTTTACCGCGCGGTCCATGCCGGTGACGTCGAAGCCGAAGTCGCCGATCTCGGGCTTAGGTGCCGGCGCGGGCTCGGCCATGGCGGTCGCGGGGGTCGGCGTGGCCGTCTCGACGGGCGGCGTGGTCGCGCAGGCCGACAAAGCGGAAGCCGCGAGCAAGGTGGTCAGGACGAAACTACGCCGCATCGGGAAAGCCTCTTCGTATCGGGTGATACGGTCATGCTGCACCCCGGCATATCGATCGTCAATATCTGGTTTGACCCAAAAGGCCCTCTCGCGTCCTTTCCTTCTCAGTTTGCTTCGAGCGCAGGTTCGAGCTTGTCGAGAACCGTAGTCGAGAAGGGGTTGCCCCAAACACAGGGTTCTCGACGGACGCTTCTCGACAAGCTCGAAGCTGCTCGAACCGAACGGAGATGCTATAGGGAAGCCCGCGCTCCATGCCCCCGCCGCTTCCACTTGGCGGCGATCCACCATCGCCAGCCGAGCGCCGCGATCGCATAGCCGAGCACCGCGCCGATGACCGAACAGACGACCATGCCGAGCGCGGTCGCCGGGCCGACCTCCGCCACCAGCCATTCGAGCCAGCCCGGCGGCGTGGCGACGGCGTCGCCGATCGGCCGGCCCGGCACGACGCGGTCGAGGTGGAGCAGCCATGCCCCGACCTTGTAATAGAGGATGAATAGCAGCGGCGTGGTGATCGGATTGGTGAAGAAGGTGGTCAGCGCCGCCGCCGGCACGTTGGCGCGCAGCGGCAGCGCCAGGACCGCCGAGGCAGGAATCTGACCCAGCGGGATCAGGATGCCGGTGAACATGCCGAGCGCAACGCCCCTCGGGACCGAGCGGCGGGTGAAGCGCCACAATTCAGGTGCGAGGACACGGTGTGCGACCGGCCGCAGGAAGCGGTTGGCCTCCATCGATTCGCGCGTCGGCAGGTTCGCGCGGACCCAGCGCAACGCACGGCTGCCCAGCCCCCGGTCGTCACCAGCGGGATCAGCCACGGTCGCGGAGCAACCTTCCCTGTTCACGCTTCCAGTCCCGCTCCTTGATGTGCTCGCGCTTGTCGTGGGTCTTGCGCCCCTTGGCCAGTGCCAGTTCGACCTTCGCCCGCCCCTTGCCGTTGAAATACACCGATAGCGCGATCAGCGTCATGCCGTCGCGCGCCACCGCGCCGTGCATCTTGTTTATCTCACGTTCGTGAAGCAGCAGTTTACGCGGGCGACGCGGTTCGTGATTGAAGCGGTTGCCGTGGCTGAATTCGGGGACGTTCGAATTGATGAGCCACACCTGCCCGTCGCGGACATCGGCATAGCTTTCGGCAATCGACCCCTCGCCGAAGCGCAGCGCCTTCACCTCGGTACCGGTCAGCGCGATGCCGGCCTCGTACACGGTGTCGATCTCGTAATCGAACCGCGCACGGCGGTTTTCGGCAACGGTCTTTTTCTTGTCGAACAGCTGGGGACGCGGACGGCTCATGCGCGGGACATAGGAGGTCGGGGCGCGCAGGGGAAGCGGACGCTGAAAGATCCTCCCGGCTGTGCGGGGTGGATTCAGGCGTCCAGCGCTTCCCGCACCTTCCTTGCCAGTTCGTCGACGTCGAACGGCTTGGGCAGCAACCGCGTGCCCGGATCGAGCACGCCGTTATGCACCACGGCATTGCGGGTATAGCCGGTGGTGTAGAGCACGCGCAGTCCGGGCCGCATCGCCAGCGCCCGGTCGGCCAGTTCGCGGCCGTTCATGCCGGGCATGACCACGTCGGTGAACAGCAACGTCACGCGAATGCCGGTTTCGAGCAATGCGATCGCCTCCGGTCCGTGCGAGGCGTGATGGACGGTGTAGCCCAGATCGCGCAGCACCTCGACCGAGAAGCTGCGGACGCGCGATTCGTCCTCCACCACGAGGATCGATTCATGCGCCGCGCCGCCCCGCACCGGGGCCAGCGCGGTGCGCGCGGTCGGAGTAGGTGCCTCGCCATAGAAGCGCGGCAGATAAAGGCGAACGGTCGTGCCGACATCGGGCTCGCTATAGATGCGGACATGCCCGTGCGACTGACGGACGAAACCGAACACCTGGCTGAGCCCCAGCCCGGTGCCGCGCCCGACCGGTTTGGTGGTGAAGAACGGGTCGAATGCCTTGGCCAGCACCTCGGGCGGCATGCCGGTGCCGGTATCGCTGACCGCGATCAGCACATATTGGCCCGCCGCCATGTCCGCCTCGCGCGCATAATCGTCGCCGACATGGGCGTTGGCGGTCTCGATCGTCAGCCGTCCGCCGTCGGGCATCGCGTCGCGGGCGTTGACGGCAAGATTGACGATCGCATTTTCGAGCTGCCCGCGATCGGCCTCCGCCCGCCACAGGCCGGCACCGAGCACCGTTTCCACCACGATGCGTTCGCCCAGCGTCCGTGCGAGCAGGTCGGTCAGGTCGGCGATCAGGCGGTTGCCCTCGACCGGTTCGGGCGACAGCGGCGACTGACGCGAAAAGGCGAGCAGGCGCTGGGTCAGCGCGGCGGCGCGGGTGGCGCCTTCCTTCGCCGCTTCGACATAGCGGCCGACATCATTGCGGCCGCTGGCCAGCCGCCGGTCGATCATGTCGAGGCCGCCGATGACCACCGCCAGCATGTTGTTGAAATCATGCGCGATGCCGCCGGTCAGCTGGCCGACGGCCTCCATCTTCTGCAACTGGCGGACCTGCGTTTCGGCGGCGGCGCGGGCGGAGGCGGCGTCGTGGAGTTCGGTCGCGACGCGTTCGAGCTGCGCGCCCTGCCGCCCGACCTTCGCCTCCAGCCGCAGCAGCGCATCGGCGCGCTGGATCGTGACCCAGCTGATTTCCGCCACCTCCTGCACCAGCGCGATTTCGCCGGGCAGCCAGTGACGGGGTTCGGCATGACCGATGATGAGCAGCCCTTCGAGCCGCCCGTCGCGACGCAGCGGTACGGCAAGGCCCGACCTCGCGCTGTAGCTGGCGACGGTATCGGGTTCGAACCGGTTATCCTGTGCAAACGCGTCGGACACCACCGTCCGGCCGGCGCGCAGCAGCGTCGTGTTGCTGCGTCCCATCCGGTCGATCGAATGATCGCCCCGCAGCTGCGGCAGCGCGCCGTCGCTCCATCCGGCGATATAGCGGACCTGATTTTCGCCGACCCGCGCAAAGCAGACGCGGTGGACGTCGAGCCGTTCGCCGAGCGCGCGGGCGGTGAAACGCATGATCGTATCGGGATCGGTCGCCGCGCGCTGGCGGGCGCTGAGCGACAGGACGAACTCGCGCTCGACCCTGGCCGCCAGCGCCGCCAGTTCGGCCTGTTTGCGGTCGTCGATATCGTAGCTGACGCCGGGGAAATGGGCGGGGCGGCCTTCGTCGTCGAAGCTGCACCGGCCCTGCGCCGAGACCCAGCGGCTGGTCCCGTCGGGGCGCAGCACGCGATATTCGGAGATGAAGGTGCCGTCGCCCGCCGGGTCCATCGCCGCCGCGATCTGCCGTTGCGCGTGCGGCAGGTCGTCGGGATGGATGGCGGCGAAAAAGGTGCCGATCGGCGCCCCCGCCTCCGCCTCCGCCGGATCGACGCCGTAGAGCAAGGCGAAGCGGGAATCGGCGCGGACGATGTCGCCCTGCACGTCCCAGTCCCATGCGCCGATATTGCGGCCCGCCGACAATGCCTGTTGCAGCCGTTCGTCGGCGGCGGCGCGCTCGCGCTCGGCCACGACGCGCGCAGTCGTCTCTCCGGTGACGCAGAGCAGACCCGCGACCCGGCCGTCGTCGTCGAAGACGGGCGAATAGGTGAAGGTCCACCAGCTGTCCTCGGGCTCGCCGGTGCGGGCGAGGTCGAGTTTCATGTCGGTCGCGGTGATATTGCCGCCGGCCATCGTCTTCTCGACCAGCGGCAGCAGTTCGTCCCAGATGTTCGACCAGACGATGTCGAACCGCTCGCCCAGCGTGCCGGCGATGCGGATGCCGAGCAACGGTCGATAGGCATCGTTATAGAAGCAGCGCAGCTCCGGCCCCCACGCGAGGAACATCGGCGTGGGGCAGGACAGCATCATCGCCAGCAGCGAGCGGAGCGACACCGGCCATGATTCGACCGGACCGAGCGGTGTGCTCGACCAGTCGCAAGCGGCGATCTCGCGACCGGTGACGGTTTGCTGCGACAGGTGTCCGTTAGGCATATGACCGACATTTTACGCTCGGCGTGGCGCCGCCGCAATACCGTGTATCGAACCCGGACTGCATGTCAGCCGACCAGACCGGCATGGGCCAGCGCGGCATCGACCGCCGCCCGCGACGCCCCCGACGGTGGCGTCATCGGCAGGCGCAGGTCGGTCGGAAAGCCCGGACGGACCCGACCCAGCGCGTATTTGACCGGCCCCGGCGAGGCATCGCTGAACAGCGCGGCGTGGATCGGATAGAGCCGATCCTGTATGGTCAGCGCCCGGCCATAATCGCCCGTCGCACACGCGTCCTGAAATTCGGCGCACATCGCCGGCGCGACATTGGCGGTGACCGAGATCGCTCCAACCCCGCCCATCGCCATGAAGGCGAGCGTCATGTCGTCATTGCCCGACAGTTGCGCGAAGCCGCTGCCGCAGCGGGCGCGATGTTCGGACACCCGCGCCATCTGTCCGGTAGCGTCCTTGATGCCGACGATGACATCCGGGAACGCCTTCACGATGCGCTCGACCGTCTCGACCGCGATGTCGGTGATGGTGCGACCGGGGACGTTGTAGAGGACGATCGGCAGCCCGCCCCCCTGCGCCAGCACCTCGAAATGGCGGAACACGCCCTCCTGATTGGGGCGGTTGTAATAGGGCGGGACCAGCAGCGCGGCAGCGGCACCCGCTGCCTTGGCGGCATGGATATGGTGCAGCGCGACCGCGGTGTCGTTCGATCCGCAACCGGCGATCACCGGCACGCGCCCGGCGGCCTGATCGACGCAGACGCGCACGACATGGTCATGCTCCTCGATCGTCATCGTCGCCGCTTCGCCGGTGGTGCCGCACGGGACCAGCGCGCTAGACCCGCTTTCTACCTGCCAGTCGACCAGCGCGCGGAACGAGGCTTCGTCGAACGTGCCGTCCGCAAACGGCGTGACGAGCGCCGGGATCGAGCCGGAAAACATGGTGGTTGCGCTCCGTGGACAGGGATTCGAGCCGAAAAGGTGGCGACAGATAGGGCGGGCTTCCATATCATGTCCAGTATGCTGACCACCGTGTTCAAGAGCGCGTTCCTGCTCACCGGCGTCGCGAGTGCCGCAATGGCCACCGGGCTGTTCCGGACCGCTCCGCAGATGCCCCTGCCCGCCAACCCCCTGCCCCGCGCGCAACCGGCCATGCCGATCGCGCAGCCGATGGTGCAGCCGGTACCCGCACCGGTCCCCTATGATCCGATCCAGCCGGTGCTGTCCGAATGGAAGCGCCTGCAACAATCGGACAATTATCCGTTCGCCGACTATGCCCGGTTCCTGCTGGCGCATCCGGGCTTTCCGGGCGAGACCAGCCGGCGCGCGGCGGCTGAAACGGTGCTGCCCGATGGCGGACAGGATGCGGCGACGGTGTTGCGTTTCTTCATCCGCTTCCCGCCGCGCACCGCCGCCGGTGAGTTGCGCTATGCCGAGGCGTTGGCGGCAAGTGGTCGCCTGCCCGAAGCACAGATGGCGGCACGGGCGGCATGGCGACGCGGCGTGTTGCGCCCCGTCGACGAGGCACAGTTGCTGGGCCGGTTCGCCGGCGCGCTGGCGCCTGCCGATCACGACGCACGGATGGACAGGCTGTTGTGGCAGGGGGCGACGACCGCCGGCCTGCGGCAGATCGGCTATGTCTCGGCAGCGATGCGGCCGACGTTCGACGCGCGCATGGCGTTCCGTACCAATGCCGCCGACGCCAGCGTCCGCGCCGAGCAGCCGGGCGTCGATCGCGCCGATCCGGGCTATATCGCCGATCGCGCCAGCTGGCTGCGTGGATCCGGCCAGTCGGGGGCGGCGCGCGCCTATCTGGCACAGCCGCGCCGGTTGTCGCGAAGCCCGGGCGATGTTGAGGAATGGCTCGAAGTCCTGCTGACCAATGCGCGCGCGGCGCAGGCGGACGGCCAATATGATCTTGCCTATCGCATCGCGTCGCAGATCGACGATGCGTTTCCGGCGGGCACGGTCGTCGCCGATGCCGGATATGGCGAGCGCGACGACTATACCAGCCTGGCGTGGCTGGCCGGCACGGTCGCGCTCCAGCAGCTGAACCGTCCGAGCGATGCGACCGGCATGTTCGCGCGCTATGCCAGCGGATCGCGCACGCCGACCGTGCGGACCAAGGGCTATTACTGGGCGGGCCGCGCCGCGGAGGCGGCGGGCGACCGGCCGACCGCCGATCGCTGGTATGCGCAGGCCGCCGATCTGGGCGACCTGTTCTATGGCCAGTTGGCGAGCGAACGGATCGGCCGTCCGCTCCGCGCCCCGCCCGCGACCGCCGTCGCCACGGCGGTGCCGGCCGATCTTCGCACCGCCTATATGAACGGCGAGATCGCGCGGGCCGTCCGCTATCTGGGCCGCACGGGCCAATATGCCGACCAGAGCCTGTTCATCCGCAAGATTGCCGAGGATGCGCGCAGCGACACCGACCATGCACTGGCGGTCGAACTGGCCAAGACGATCGACCGGCCCGATCTGGCGGTGATGGTCGGGCGCAGCGCGCTGCTGAACGGGCATAGCGACTATACGCTGGCGGGCTATCCGTCGGTGCCGGTGGGCGGGCCGCAGCAGGATCAGTTCACGCTGATTCACGCCATCGCCCGACAGGAAAGCCAGTTCGACCGCACCGCCGTCAGCCGCGCCGGTGCGCGCGGGTTGATGCAGTTGATGCCCGGCACCGCGCGCGAGACCGCGACCAAGCTGGGCCTGACCTATAGCCCGACCGCGCTCAACGACCCGGCGTTCAACATGGCGCTGGGGTCGAGCTATATTCAGCGGATGCTCGATTATTACGGCGGCAGCTATCCGCTGGCGATCGCGGCGTACAATGCCGGGCCGGGCAATGTGAACAAGTTCCTGCGCGCCAATGGCGACCCGCGCACGCCGGGCGTCGACATGGTCGAATGGATCGAGAAGATTCCGCTGTCCGAAACGCGCGGCTATGTGCAGCGGGTGCTCGAAAACGCCGTCGTCTATGACCTGATCCATACCGACAAGGCGCGGTCGCGCGGGCCGAACAATCTTAGCTGGTATCTGGGGAAGAACCGACCGGGATGAACGAACCGCGTCCGAACTACATCACCGCGGCGGGCTATGCCGTGTTGAAGGCCGAATACGACCAGTTGCTGGGCAGCGAGCGACCGAAGCTGGTCGATGTCATCGCATGGGCCGCGGGCAATGGCGACCGGTCGGAAAATGGCGACTATATCTATGGCCGCAAACGGCTGCGCGAGATCGACCGGCGGCTGGGGTTCCTCGCCAAGCGGATGAAGGCGGCACGGGTCGTCGACCCCGCCGCCCAGACCGAACGCGGGCGGGCCTGGTTCGGGGCGACAGTGGTCATCGGCGACGAGGACGACAACCACCGCACGCTGGAACTGGTCGGCGACGACGAGGCCGATGCCGGCCGTGGGCGGATCGGCTGGAATTCCCCGATGGCGCGCGCCCTGCGCGGCAGCGCGGTCGGCGACGTTCGGACGGTGGTGCTGCCGGCGGGCGCCAAGGAATATGAGGTGATGGCGATCGTCTATCCCTGAGGATGGGCTCCCGCCCCTTCGTCACCCCGGATCAAGTCCGGAGTGACGGGCGAGCGTTCGGCAGGCATGGCGGCGGGCGGATACCTGGGCTAGACCGTCGGGCATGATCTACCTCCCCCACCCCACCGGCAACGTCGCGTTGCTGATCGATGCCGACAATGCCGGTGCCGCCTATCTCGATTCGGTGCTGACGGTGCTGGCCGAGTTCGGCACGGTCAATGTACGCCGCGCCTATGGCAATTGGGAAAAACCGGGGTTGAAGAGCTGGAAGGCGCTGTTGATGCGCCACGGAATCGAGCCGTTCCAGCAGTTCGACATCACCAAGGGCAAGAACGCGACCGACATGCGCATGACCATCGACGCGATGGACCTGCTGTTGCGCGGCCGTATCACCGGTTTCGGGATCATGTCGTCGGACAGCGACTTCATGCCGCTGGCGCAGCGCATCCGGCAGGAAGGGGTACCGGTCTATGGCTTCGGCACCGACCGCACGCCCGAGGGCTTCCGCGAAAGCTGCACCCGGTTCATCGATGTCGGGTCGCTGGATGTCGAGGATGTCGCGAACATGCCGCTGCCGCCGGCCATCGGCGGTGTGCCGGCCGCGGCGGCAACGCCGGCAGCGAAGCCGACCCCCGCCCCGGCGCGCAAGCAGCAGAAGATCGACGCCGCGCTCGTGAAGCTGTTGTCGGACGCCTATGACGCGTCGAAGGTCGACAAGCGCGGCTTTGCCAGCCTGTCGGAAGTCGGGCAGCGCGCCGCCAACCGGTCGAGCTTCGACACGCGCAATTACGGGTTCAAACGCTTGTCCGACCTGATCGAGAAGGTGAAGGCGTTCGAGGTCGAGCGGCGCGATACCGGGGTGTTCGTGAAGCTGGTTTGAGGGGGCTTGCCTCGGTCTCTCCGTTTGCTTCCCTGATCCCTCCGCTTGCTTCGAGCAGGTTCGAGCCTGTCGAGAACCGTCCGTCGAGAAGGGGTTCGTACTTACCCTTCTGTTTGTGCTGAGTAGGGACTGAGCGAAGTCGAAGGCCCGTATCGAAGTACCTGCCGCGCACAGTCCTTCGATACGCCATTTCGACAAGCTCAATGGCTACTCAGGACGAACGGTGAAAAGCGTTGAGAGGACTTCTCGACGGATAATTCTCGACTTCGCTCGAACCTGCTCGAAGCAAACGGCGGCAGGCAGGGAAGCCCCTAAACCTTCTCCGGCAACGGCATCGAAAACACTGCCCGCGTCCCCGGCCCAGCCTTCTCGAACGCCAGCGTCCCGCCCAGCTGCCTCGTCAGGCTGGTCACCATCCGCATGCCGAGGCTGGTCGGCCGCGATGCGGTCGGGTCCAGTCCTTCGGGTAGCCCGATACCCTGATCCGCGACCGTCATCGTCAGCGCGCCATCGGCGCACCGCGTTTCGATCCGCACCGGACCGCCACCCTCGCCATAGGCATATTTGACCGCGTTGGTGACCAGTTCGGTCAGCAGCAATCCCAGCGGAATGGCGGTGTCGCCGCTCACCACCAACGGCGCGATGTCGCACTCGATCGCATGGTCAGGGGCCTGTTCGCGCAACTGGTCGACGATGCCGCACAACAGTCGTTCGAGCGCGACGACGCCGACGCGCTCGCCCTGCCACAACTGATCGTGCGCCTGTCCGATCGCGACGATACGGGCCTGCGCGTCGCCCAGCATCCGCTGCACGCGCGGATCGTCGTCCTCACGCATTTGCAGGTTCAGCATCGCCGACACCATGGCGAGGCTGTTCTTGACCCGGTGCGACGCCTCGCGCGTCAGCAATTCCTGATGCTCGATCGCGGCGCGCAGATTATTCTCCGCCTCCAGCCGTTCGATCGCGACACCGATCAGGTTCGCGAAGCCCTGCATGAAGGCAAGGTCGTCTTCCTCGAACCGCCCGTCCTGCCGGCTATCGACCTCCAGCACGCCGAAGCGCTTGCCATTCGCCTCCACCAGCACGTTGATCGCGCGCTTCACGCCGTGGTCCGCCATGAAGTCAGGGGTGCGGAACCGCTTCTCGTCGCGCAGATGATTGGAAATCACCGGTTCGCCGGTCTGGAACGCAAAACCGGCCGGCGACCCGAGATCGTCACCTATCTCCGCCCCGCCGACGACGCCCTCGTTCCAGCCCACCCCGGCACGGACGATCAGCCCGCCGCGCGCCGTGTCGTGATGCAGGAACTTCGCGAGCCGCGTCCGCATTCCGTTGGCGGCCAGTTCGACCGCAGCACGGACGATCTCGTCGATATCGCGGCTGCGCAGCGCGACCCCCCCGAACCGGGCGAGAATGCGCTGCTGGTCGAGGCGATACCGGATCGCATCGGCGGGATCGTCCGACCCCGCCCCGTTTTCCTCGACCACCGGCATGCGCTCAGCGCGTCAGTTTCTTGTAGGCGAGACGGGTCGGACGATCGGCCGCATCGCCCATGCGGCGACGCTTGTCGGCTTCGTACGCTTCGAAATTGCCCTCGAACCATTCGACATGGCTGTCGCCTTCGAACGCCAGGATGTGGGTGCACAGGCGATCGAGGAAGAAGCGATCGTGGCTGATGACCACGGCGCAGCCCGCGAACGACTCCAGCGCCTCTTCGAGCGCGCGCAGCGTCTCGACGTCGAGGTCGTTGGTCGGTTCGTCGAGCAACAGGACGTTGCCACCCTCCTTCAACATCTTGGCGATATGGACGCGGTTGCGCTCACCGCCCGACAGCTGGCCGACCTTCTTCTGCTGGTCCTGCCCCTTGAAGTTGAAGGCACCGACATAGGCGCGCGTGCCCAGTTCCTGCTTGCCGAAGCGGAAGATGTCGAGGCCGTCCGACACTTCCTCCCACACATTCTTGTTGGGGTCGAGATCATCGCGCGACTGGTCGACATAGCCGAGCTTCACCGTCTGCCCGACTTCGATCGTACCGCCATCGGGCTGTTCCTGGCCGGTGATTAGCTTGAACAGCGTCGATTTGCCGGCGCCGTTCGGGCCGATCACGCCGACGATGCCGCCCGGCGGCAGGTTGAAGTCGAGATTCTCGAACAGCAGCTTGTCGCCATAGGCCTTGGTCAGCCCTTCGGCCTCGATCACCTTGCCACCGAGGCGTTCGGGGATCTGGATCAGGATCTGCGCCTTGCCGACCGCGCGATTCTCCTGGTTCTTGACCAGTTCGTCGAAGGCGCGGATGCGGGCCTTGGACTTGGTCTGGCGCGCCTTGGGCGTCTGCCGCATCCATGCCAGCTCGTCCTGGATCGCCTTGGCCTTGCCGGCTTCGTCGCGCTCTTCCTGTTCGAGGCGCTTGGCCTTCTTTTCCAGATAGCCCGAATAGTTGGACTCATAGGTGTAATAGCGCCCGCGATCGAGTTCGAGCACCCAGTTGACGACATTGTCGAGGAAGTAGCGGTCGTGCGTCACGAGGATGACGTTGCCGGTATATTCCTTGAGGTAATTTTCGAGCCAGCCGACGCTTTCGGCGTCGAGATGGTTGGTCGGTTCGTCGAGCAGCAGGATCTGCGGCTTTTCGAGCAGCAGCTTGCACAGCGCGACGCGGCGCTTTTCACCACCCGACAGGTTTTCGACCGACGCGTCGCCCGGCGGGCAGCGCAACGCCTCCATCGCGATTTCGAGCTGGTTGTCGAGGCTCCAGCCGTCGACGGCATCGATCTTCGCCTGAAGCTCGCCCATTTCCTCCAGCAGCTTGTCGAAATCGGTATCGTCCTGCGGATCGCCCATCTCGGCCGAGATGGCGTTGAAGCGATCGACCAGATCGGCGACCGGGCGCACGCCGTCCTTGACGTTCTCCATCACCGTCTTGGTGTTGTCGAGCTTGGGCTCCTGCGCCAGATAGCCGACCTTGATCCCGTCGGCGGCCCACGCCTCCCCGGTGAACTCGGTGTCCATCCCCGCCATGACCTTCATCAGCGTGGACTTGCCCGCGCCGTTGGGACCGATGATCGCGATCTTCGCGTCGGGCAGGAATTGCAGATGGATGTTGTTCAGCACCGGCTTGTTCGCGCCGGGGAAGGTCTTGGTCAGACCCTTCATCACATAGCTGTACTGTACGGCCATTGCCGAAGGCTCCGTTTCGAATGTCGGGATGGGGTATAAGCGTCTGCCGCGATGTAGCGACGGGCCGGTGACTTGGCAACGCGGGGGCATTCGGGCGAGACGGACCGAACGCCCTTTCCCCACGCCCGCAAGGATTTGCGTTCTTCCAGGCTGACCGTATGGAACGGCACAGAACCAAAAAGGGGAACTCCATGCGCCGCCTGCTGCTCCTAGCCGCCCTTGTCCTGCCCCTGCCCGCGTTCGCGCAGCCGGTGGACGTCGCGGCGCTGCGCGATGCCGCGCTGAACGACATCGTCGCATGGGACATTACCGAAGGCCTCACCACCGAGATCGGTCCGCGCCTTGCCGGCACCCCCGACGAGGCACGCGCCCGCGACTGGGCGGTGGCGCGGCTGAAGGCATTGGGGTTCAGCAATGTTCGCATCGAACCCTATCAGATGCCGGTCTGGGTCCGGGGCGAGGAGCGCGCCGCGATCGTCAGCCCCTTCCCCCAGCCGCTGGCCATCACCGCGCTCGGCAATTCGGGAGCGACGCCGGCCGGGGGACTGGAAGCGGAGATCGTCTATTTCCCGACGCTCGACGATCTGAAGGCGGCGCCGGACGGTAGCCTGAAGGGCAAGATCGCGTTCGTCAGCCACGCCATGGCCGCGACGCAGGACGGGTCGAGCTATGGCGCATTCGGCGCGGTCCGCCGCGCCGGACCGGCGATCGCCGCGCAGAAGGGGGCGGCGGCGATCGTCATCCGCTCGGTCGGCACCGATCATCATCGCAATCCGCATGCCGGCGGCACCAGCTTTCCCGCCGGTACGACGCCCATCCCGGCGGGTGCGCTGTCGGTGCCCGACGCCGAACAGCTCGAACGCGTGCTCAAGCGCGGACAGCCGGTCCGGTTGCGCCTGACGCTGACCCCGCGCCAGATCGGCATGCGCGAATCGGGCAATGTCATCGCAGAGGTTCCGGGCAGCGATCCGGCCGCCGGGATCGTCCTGATCGGCGGGCACCTCGACAGCTGGGATCTCGGCACCGGCGCGATCGACGATGCCGCAGGTCTGGGCATCACCACCGCCGCCGCCAAGCGGATCATGGACGCCGGCCGCCCGCTCCGCACGATCCGGGTCGTGTGGTTCGGCGCGGAGGAAGTGGGCGGCGTCGGCGGTGCGGCTTATGCCAAAGCGCATGCCGGTGACCGCCATGTCGTGGCCGCGGAAAGCGATTTCGGGGCCGACCGGATCTGGAAGTTCGACGTCGCCCTGCCCCCCGAATCGGCCGCGATCGGAGACCGTCTTGCGACCGCGCTGGCCCCGTTGGGAATAACCCGCGGCACCGCTGTCGCGGGCGACGGCACCGATATCGGTCCGACGCTGGCGCAAAATGTTGCCGCCGTCGATCTGGCCCAATCGGGGCTGCGCTATTTCGACCTGCACCACACGCCGGACGACACGCTGGACAAGGTAGACCCCGAACAACTGCGTCAAAACGTAGCGGCATGGACGGCGATGCTGGCAGTCGTTACGAATGCGCCGGAGCCGATCGGACCGTTTCGTCGCAAGTGACCACCGGTTCGCCATTGGTCGCAAAGCCCCATTCTTGCCACAATTGGCGATTGACGGCGGCGTGGAAGGCGCTATTGCGGCAACTTCGCGACGGCGGTGACGCCGGCCTTTCGCGAAATGGATTTCTCTGGGAGTTACCCTTATGAAGAAGATCATGCTCGTCGCCGCCGCAGCCGGCCTCCTCTCGGTCGCCGCTTGCAAGAACACCCCGACCGACAACGCCGCGGACGCAGCGTCGGACAACCTGGAAATGCTGGCCGACAACCTCGAAGCACAGGCTGAGAACACGTCGAACGAAGCCGTTGCCGCCGACCTGATGAACGCTTCGGAAAACGCCGAAGACGCGTCGGACGCGATCGAGAATTCGGCCGAGCTGAACGGCATGTAATCCATGTTCCCGCGCCCTTCGGGGCACGGGAAACCGGATTTCGGAAAGGGCGCCCCGGCAACGGCGGCGCCCTTTTTCGTGTGCGTGGAATCGTTACGCCGCCGATCCCACGATGGCGCGATTGAGGCATCATTGCGGCTTGCCGGTCGCCGGATTCTGGAAGGCTCGATCCGTCGTGGATAGTGCGGCACCGACCAACGTGTTGCGATCTACTCCAAATAGATGACAGGCGGCGGCAGTGGATCGCGCTATGGTTTCGGCCGTAGGCGGGAGGCGATCGATGACCGGACATCCGGGCAATTTCGGGAAATGGATCCTGCCGGTGGCGGCGATCTTGCTGTCGGCATTCCCCGCCCTCGCGCAACCGGCACCGGGGATCGCCATGCCGCCTGAAATCGGTGCGGCCTATGGCCAGCTGGGCAAGGCGATGATGGCGCATGACGCCGCCGGGGTCAGGACCGTCTGGGCCGAGGATTTCGTGGTCAACGCGCCGAACAACGCCGTCCTGCACCGCGAGGAAGTGATCGCGGCGATGGCACAGGACCTGATCGACTATCGCGATTTTCGCAAACATATCACGCTGATCGACCGCAAGCCCGAGGTCACCGTGGTGATGGGCTATGATACCATGGTCCCGATCAAAGGACCGGGTGCCGGCAAGCAGGTGATGCGCCCCTTCACCGATGTCTGGGCCAGGCGCAGCGGCGGATGGCAGCTCATCGCCCGGCAGGCGACGATCGCCGCAGTGCAGTAAGCCGGTACCGGCTCGGCGTCGCCACTTCGGGAGGTCTCATGCCCTATCGCCACGCGCACCGATGGCTGATCCTGTTGTTTCCGATGATCGCCCTCGCCTTCTGGCCCGGCTATTTCGGGCGATTGGGGACCGCACCGTTCGCGCTGCATGCGCACGGTATCACCGCGACCGCATGGCTGGCGCTGCTGACCGTACAAAGCTGGTCGATCGCCACCGGCCGCATCGCGTGGCACCGGGCAAGCGGCCTCGCCACGTTCGTCGTCCTGCCGCTGTTCGCTGCGGCAGGTCCGCTCGCGCTGCACAGCATGGCATCGTCGTGGCGGACCGATGCCGATCCATTCCACGCCGCCTATGGCGCACGGTTGGCGATCGCCGACCTGATCGCCGGAGCGGCCGTGATCGCGATGGTCGCCTATGCGCTCTGGCAGCGGCGTCGGGTGGCGGTGCATGCGTCGGCGATGCTTGCAACGGCGCTGCTGGTGCTGCCGCCGATCCTCGGGCGGTTGCTGCCGGCGGTCCCCGGCTATCCGAGCGGCGGCGTGGCGGGGTTCGACGGATTTCTCCTGTCGTTCGAACTTGCCAACCTCCTTACGCTGCTGATCGCGATCATCCTTGCGATGCGCAGGGAGGCGCGCGGTGTCGGCTTCGCCTTTGCCGCGATCGCAACCGCCGCGCAGATGATCGCGTTCGAGACGATCGGCGATACCGCCGCGTGGCATCGTTGCGTGATGCTGCTGACCGACATGCCGCCGGGGCTGCTGGCAGTCGCCGCGATGGTGGCGAGCGGGGCGCTGCTATGGTGGGCATGGCATCTGGTCCCGCCCCGTACGACGGTGCGGCGCGATATTGCTCCTACCGGTCTTTAGCGATCGATGATGCGCTCCCCTCACCGTCCGCCATCCTGCGCAACGGGGTGGTAAGGTCGGACGGAGCAAAGTCGGGCGGCGGGGACGCGTGACAAAGACGATGCCGCTGCATTCGCGCAGCTTGACCGGGAGGCGTGCGCGACCGACGTGGCCCGGATGATCGATCCACGCGCCGCGATACTGGACCTTCTCGCGCGTCGCGCGGCAGGCGCGACGATCTGCCCGAGCGAGGTGGCACGTGCGCTGTCGCCGGAGGACTGGCGCAGTATGATGCCGTCGGTCCATGCGGCGGTCGACAGGCTCGTTCAAGACGGATCGGTGCGGCTGAGCTGGAAGGGGAAGCCATTGGCGACACGGTCGGGACCGTACCGGATCGGCCGTTTCGGCGACGATTGAGGTCAACTCCCCCTCCCACACCGGTCGGCAGTGCGCTACCCTGCGGACATGGCGAAGAAGAAGCGCTACCTGACCGCGACGATGGCCGACGGCTATGTGAAGACGATCGGCCCCACCGCCGCGCCGTTCACGCATTACTGGCGTATCGTCGCGCACCTGCGCGACGGAAAGACCGAGGTCTTCTGGGGACACGCCACCTCCGTCCGGGAAGCGGCGAGCAAGAAGGCGCTGACCGAACAGGCCGCGCGGCGGCACGGCTGGAGGGGCTTCGATTTCGAGATCGCCGAGCTTACCGAACATTGATGCGCTGCGTCCGGCGGGCGGCTGATTGTGGCCGATCGGACGTTCGTGATCGCCGGTCGCATCGGGCACCGAGCGGCGCTAAAGCGGAACGATCCCGGGCAGCTTGCCTGCCGACGCGCCTCGAAGGATGCCGATCATCTTCCTCGTCTTCCTGATACCCGCGATCTACGTCGCGTCTCGCACCCTCTGGCCGCTGGCGTTGCCGCTCTGGAGCAAGATCGTCGTGGCGCTGCTCCTGCTCGTCATATCGCAATATCACCTCTGGAGCAGGCTGTCCTCGGGTTCGGTCTTCGCACCCGAGTTCCCCCGCCCGGTCGTCATCCTCTTCAACTGGGCGTTCGGGGCGCTGGTGCTGCTGTGGCTGGTTCAGATCTTGCTCGATCTCGGGCTGCTGGCAACGGCAGTCGTCCGGTGGCAAAGCGTCGGGCTACCGGATGCGGCGCGATATGGCGCGGCCGGTCTGGCGGTGGTGGCCAGCGCGATCGCCGTCGCCAATGCGGTGCGGGTCCCCCCGATCCGGGACGTCGACGTGCAGGTCGCGGGTCTGCCGCCGCAATTCGAAGGATATCGCATCCTTCAATTGACCGATCTTCACATCAGCAAGCTGTTCCCCGGCGCCTGGGCAAGCGCCGTCGTGACGCGCGCCAACGCGGCCGGCAGCGACGTGATCGTCGTCACCGGCGATTTCATCGATAGCTCGGTCGATATGCGACGCAAGGATGTCGAGCCGCTTCGCGCGCTTCGGGCTCCTGATGGCGTCTGGGCGATCCCGGGCAATCACGAATATTTCTTCGACTATGACGCATGGATGCGGCACCTGACCACGCTCGGCTTCCGGATGCTGCCCAATGCCCATATGGTCATCCGGCGCGGCGGCGCGGAACTGGTCGTCGCCGGCGTAACCGATCTGTCCGCCCCAAGCGTGGGTGAGGCAGGCCCGGACCTCGGTCTGGCGCTGCGCGGCGCACCGACCGATGCGCCGATCGTCCTTCTCGATCATCAACCGCGGCAAGCCCCGGACGCCGCCGCAAAGGGTGTGTCGCTCCAACTGTCCGGCCACACGCATGGCGGCATGATCGTGGGTCTGGATCGGCTCGTCGCCCGCGCAAACGGTGGTTTCGTCGCTGGCCGCTATCAGGTTGGTGACATGACCCTGTACGTCAGCAATGGCACCGGGCTGTGGCCGGGGTTCGCGCTCCGCCTCGGCGTGCCATCGGAGATGACCCGCTTCACCTTGCGGGCCAAGACGTAACGGGCTGCTGCAGCCATCAAGATTGATGGTAGCACCCGATCACCATCATCAACACCGCATGACCATGTCGCTGGCCGTTGCGCGAGGCATGGCCCTCAAGGCCAAAGGCTATCGCACCGGCCCGTTCCAGACCGAAATCGTCAACGTCCCCCTCCAGCGTGCATGACCTGCCGGCGTTCTCCCGGCTTGGCGGCTCTGATCGATCACTGCCCGAACGTGCCGCCTCGAGTTCGGCGCGGGAGCAGCCGTTCTTCGAATATCGGGCAGACAAGGCGTCGTTGCTGCCGCTCGATCTACATCCGCTCCTGCGGTGATGGATGGCGCGCGCCTAGCCACATGCGGTTCGATGTCGCGATGAGCGAGCGGCGGGCGGGCATGGTCGTCGAGGCGGACCGCACGAGCATGCGGTATCACGAGTTGACCGATCTGATCCCCGAGCGTGGCAAGCCGAACATGATGGTCAGCGCCAACGAGACCGAACGACCACACTCGTCACCTGGCTACGCTACCCAGGTCGCTGCGGCAGCCCGCAGATGACGCGCGAAAACGGCTTGCGCCGCTGGCAGAAGCGGGGGGGGGTTCAAGCGAACCACCGACGGCGAGCACGCATGGCCGGTCGCATCGAACACCATCGGCCAGGGCTTCACCACGACAGCACCCGACCGGAAATGAAGCGTGGGCCTCTCCTGCACCTGAACGCGGGCGGGCGGAGCCGATCACGGTTTTACAACCCGGTGCAGCGTCATCCCGCGCTCGACTACATCAGCCTGGCGCAATGCAAACCAACCGTACCGAACGGAGCAAATACTTCACAACGCAAGCGGGGCAGGTCCACCTAGACCTTGATCCCGTCGAGCGGCATCTTGAGCAGGCGTGGTCGCGTTGCGGCGATGTGCAGAATCAGTTCGCCGAACAGACCATTGGCCCATGCGAACCAGTCGCGGCTGAACTTGGCGGCATCGTCCTTTTCAAACGCCTCGTGCATGAAGCCGGTGCCGGCGTGGGTCCGCTTGAGCGTGGCGAGGCATTGCAGGATGGTCGCGTCGTCGGTCGTGCTGAGCGCACGCACGATCAGCGACATCGGCCAGATATAGTTCACCCCCTGATGCGGTCCACCGATCCCCTCGCCCGCCGTGCCCTTGAAGAACCATGGGTTCGCCTCGCTCCACGCGGCCTTCGCGGTACGCTGCCACCGCGCGTCGTCGGCGGAAACGCAACCGAGCCACGCAAGGCTCGACAGCGACGGCACGTTGGCGTCGTCCATGAAGATCGCGTTGCCATAGCCGTCAACCTCATAGGCCCAGACGTCACTTCCATCGGCCAGCCGCATGATACCATGCTGCGCGGTCGCGGTGGCTACTTCGTCGGCCAGTCGAACGGCGTCGTCCGCCAGCGCAGTGTCGCGACGGGCTTCGTTGGCGACCTGCGCCATTTCGCGCAGCGTCGTCACCGCAAACAGGTTGGCTGGCACGAACAGCGAATATTGGCAGGCATCGTCCGACGGGCGGAAACCCGAATGGATCATGCCGTTCTTGCGCGTCGGCGCGCCATAGCCGGCGAGCAACGTCTCGGTCGGCTGGCGGCTGGCGCGCTGAAATTTATACGGACCCAGGCCGTCCTTGCGCTGCTGTTCGCGGAAGGTACGCACGATCGCGCGCATCGCGTCGGCCCATTGCGCGTCGAACGGCGCGGCATCGCGAGTCGCACGCCAATAGCCGTGCGACAGCCGCATCGAATAGCAGAGCGAATCGATCTCCCATTTCCGCTCGGCGACGCCGGGTCGCATCTCGGTATCGTCCGCCTTGGCCCAGGATAGCGCGGTCGGCGCGCTCGGGTCTTCCATGAAGGCGTTGGCATAGGGATCGATCAGAACACTGCGCGCATGGCGGGCGATCAGTCCGCAGAACAGTTCGCGCAGCTTCGCATCCTGCCGGGCGAGATGCAGATAGGATTTCACCTGCGCAGCGGAATCGCGCAGCCACAGGCTCGGAATGTCACCGGTAATGACGAAGCTGTCGGGTTTGCCGTCGACCGTCGCCATCCGCACCGTGGTGTCGAGCGTGTTCGGATAGCAATTGGCGAACAGCCACGCGACTTCCGGATCGGCGATCATCCGGCTGACCCGCGCAATTTCCTGTTCGACCGCGCTGCTGACGAAGCGACGGTCGGCGGGCGCGGGACGCTTGCTCGGGAAGCGAGCGCCCGTTCCCTGCCCCGCCGCGACCGGCGCGATCCCGGCGCTTGCGAGGCCGGCACCCAGCAGCGCACCCCGCACCATCAGATTACGTCGGTCGGTCGGCATCACGGTCCTTTCATCAGCATCACGGGACCGTTGCCCTGCAATGGCCGCCGAGGAAAGCCTGATGCGACGGCTTTGCCTCGTCAGGAACAAGGAGGCGGTCCGATCGTGCCGGTCCGGCGCGTTGCGTCGCCATCTGCGCCATGTCACAACCGCGCCATCCCGTTGTCCCGGAGGTTCGATGCGTTCGTTCTTGCTTGCCCCCTGCCTGACCTTCGCCGCATCGGCACTGGCCCAGACCGCCCCCGCCCCCATCTCGATCGAGACGGTCAAGGAAGCGACACGCGTCCTGTCGTCGGACGCCTTCGAAGGCCGCGCGCCGGGCACGCCGGGCGAGGAAAAGACGCTCGCCTATCTGGCGCAGCAATTCGCCAAGGCGGGGCTGAAACCGGGAAACAAAGGCAGCTGGTTCCAGGACGTGCCGCTGGTCGAGATTACCAGCCGCAACGTCGCACCGCTAACCTTCACCGGTGCCGGCAGCCCGATTGCGCTCAACTATGGCCCCGACATGGTCGTCGGCACCTATCGCGTGACGCCGAAATCGACGGTCGCGAACAGCGACGTCGTGTTCGTCGGCTATGGCATCAACGCCCCTGAAAAGGGGTGGAACGACTATGCCGGCACCGATGTGCGCGGCAAGACGGTACTGATCCTCATCAACGATCCCGATTATGCCAGCCAGACGCTGAACGGCCCATTCGGCGGCAAAGCGATGACCTATTACGGACGCTGGACCTACAAGTTCGAGGAGGCGGCGCGGCAGGGTGCGGCTGCGGCGATCATCATTCACGACACCGTCCCCGCCGCCTATGGCTGGAACGTCGTCCAGTCGAGCTGGACCGGCCCGCAACAGGTGGCCGACGCCGCGAACAACCATATGGACCAGAGCGAGGCGATCGGGTGGATACAGTTGGCTGCCGCCAAGCAACTGATCGGTGCGGCGGGCAGGAATTACGATCAACTCGTCGCTGCCGCGCAGACCAAGGGCTTTCGCGCCGTGCCGCTGACGGGCGTGAAGGCGAGCGTGTCGTTCGACAATCAGGTCCGGCGTCACGCATCCAAAAACGTGGTCGGCATCCTGCCGGGCACCAAGCGTCCCGACGAAATCGTGCTGTTCACCGGCCATTGGGACCATCTCGGCCGGTGTGAGGCAGCACCCGATGGCGACGATATCTGCAACGGCGCGATCGACAATGCGACCGGCACCGCGGCGCTGATCGGGCTGGCCGAGGCCAATGCGAAGGCGGGGGCGACCGAACGCAGCCAAGTATATCTGGCGGTGACCGGCGAGGAATCGGGCCTGCTCGGATCGGCCTATTATGGCGACCATCCGATCTATCCGCTCGCGATGACGGTCGGCGGGATCAACATGGACGCATTGTCGGTGGCTGGGCTGGCACGCAACATCGTGGTCGTCGGCAAGGGCAAGTCGGAACTCGACACCTATCTGGACCGCACGCTGACCGCGCAGGGCCGGGTGGCGGAGGCCGATCCGATGCCGCAGAACGGCTATTACTATCGCTCCGACCATTTCAGTCTCGCTAAGCATGGCGTGCCGATGCTCTATCTCGATTCGGGCGACGATCTGGTGACCGGTGGCAAGGCGGCGGGAGAGGCTGCGGCCAGGGACTATACCGACAAGCGCTATCACGGACCGAAGGACGAATATGATCCGAACTGGAACTGGGCGGGTGTCGCGCAGGATCTGAACCTGTTCTATACGATCGGGCGCGAGTTAGCGAACACGACCGCATGGCCCAATTGGGTAGCCGGCGACGAGTTCCGCGCCATTCGCGATCGCAGTCGCAGCGGCAAATGAGCGCCCGAACGCGCTGAGATCGCGTACCATGCTGCTTTGGCGGGACCATCGCGATCCGCCGAACGGTTCGGCGGGCGTGCGGCGGTGGACGGAGCGACGCGGCCCCGCCGCCACGGCCAATTCCGACTATCGTCGATCGATCGATGGAGCCTAGCCCGCGCCCCGGCGTTCCGCTTGCGCAACGACCAATTCCGGCACAATCGCCGGCCGTAATCAGTAAGGCAGTACAGCATGGCAATTGTTCGACAGCGCGTGGAATCCGGTGGGTTCGTCATGTTCCTTGCGCTGGTGACCATCGGATTGACGATGGTCGTATCGAGTTTTGCCAGCGCGCTGCTGTGGGCCGCACTGGCGGCGCTTCTGTTCCAGCCGCTGTTCCAGCGCCTGTTGTTGTGGCGGCCGGGGCAGCGCAATCTGGTTGCGGCGCTGACGCTGCTGATCATCACCGTCGCCGTCGTGATTCCGGCGGTCATCATCGCCGGCATGGTCATGGATCAAGCGGCGGGCGTCTATACCCAGTTGCGCAGCGGCCAGATCAATTTCGCGACGTATTTCGAGCAGGTGCACAGCGCCCTGCCGCTGCGGGTCCAGCATGCGATCGACAATGCCGGCTTCGGCAGTTTGGAACGGGCACAGTCCCGCATTTCGCAGGCGATCGGCGCGAGCGCCAGCGTGCTTGCCCGCAGCGCCTTGTCGATCGGCGCGAATGCCGCTGCGTTCCTGCTGGCATTCGGCGTCGGACTGTACGTGACCTTCTTCCTGTTGCGCGACGGGGACCGGATCGGACCGGCGGTGGTTCGGTCGCTGCCGCTGGAGCGCGACGTCGCGTGGCGGCTGGCCGACAAGTTCAACGCCGTCGTCCGCGCGACGGTCAAGGGGTCTGGCGTCGTCGCTCTGGTGCAGGGCGCGCTGGGGGCGATCACCTTCTGGATCGTCGGCTTGCCTGCTGCCTTGCTATGGGGCCTCGTGATGGCGATCGCCGCGCTGCTGCCGGCGGTTGGACCGGCGATCATCTGGACCCCGGTCGCAATCTATCTGCTGGCGACCGGTGCCATCTGGCAGGGGGTGGTCGTGATCGCATCGGGTGTGCTGGTGATCGGCCTTGCCGACAATATCCTGCGGCCGCTGCTGGTCGGGCGCGATACCGGCATTCCCGACTGGCTGGTGCTGGTGACGACGCTGGGCGGTATCGATCTGCTGGGGTTGAGCGGGATCGTCGTCGGTCCGCTGGCAGGCGCGCTGTTCATCACCGCTTGGGGCATCCTGACCGAGCAACGTGCGGCGCAGGCCGACGCCGAAGAAGAGAAATCAACGGCATAGCTTGTAACGGCGGTCGGGTCCGGTCATCCTGCGGCGATCGTTGCCGGAGAGAAAAGTCATGGAAATCGGCCGTCGCGAACTGATCCTTTCCGCCGCCGCCCTGTCGATCGCGCCCGGTTGCGCGTCGTTCGGTCAGCCCGGCCGCAAGCTCGGCTATGCCATCGTCGGTCTGGGAGGATATGGGCTGGGGCGGATCATCCCCGAATTCAAGAATTGCGAGCATAGCCGCCTTGTCGCCGTGGTCAGCGGCGACCGGGCGAAGGCCGAACGGGTGGCGACCGAATACGGACTTCCCGCCAGCGCCATCTATTCCTACCAGAATTACGACCGCATCCGCGACAACCCGGATATCGATATCGTCTATGTCTGCCTGCCCAATGCGATGCACGCCGAATACTCGATCCGCGCGTCGCAGGCGGGCAAGCATGTCCTGTGCGAAAAGCCGATGGCGGTATCGGTCGCCGAATGCGAAGCGATGATCGCCGCCGCGCGCAAGGCGAACCGCAAGCTGATGATCGGCTATCGCAGCCATTTCGAACCGCATAATCGCGAAGCGATGCGGCTGGCCCGCAGCGGCGCGGTCGGCAGGACGCGCTATGTCCGGTCCGAACATGGCTTCAATTTCGGTGACCCCAATGCGTGGCGGCTGAAGCGTGCGTTGTCCGGCGGCGGGTCGCTGATGGATATCGGCATCTACGCGTTGCAAGCGGTACGCTACATGACCGGTGAGGAACCGGTCGCCGTGACCGCACGCGAATCGACCGACCGCCGCGACCCGCGCTTCCGGGAGGTCGAGGACATGATCGATTTTACGCTCGACTTCCCTTCCGGGGCGATCGGCAGTTGCCAGTCGATGTACAGCGCCAACCGCAACCAGATCCTGCTGATGGGCGAGAAGGGCCGGATCGAGATGGAGCCGGCGACGGGCTATAGCGGGCAGCGGCTCTGGGTGGGCGGCGATCGCGAGCGGCAGGTGACCCCGCCGCCGGGGCCTGGCAAGAACCAGTTCGCCGCGCAGCTCGATCACCTGTCGCAATGTGCGATCGGCGGCCGCGAACCGATCGTGTCGGGGGAGGAAGGGTTGCGCGATATGCGGATCATCGAGGCGATCTATCGATCCGCGCGCGAAGGGCGAACGATCCGGCTGGAACCAAGGACATGATGCTTGCCGCGTTCGCGCTGTTGCTCGCTGCACAGGCGACGGACCCGACCAGTTTCGCGAGCGATGCGATCATCGCCGCCGAGGTCGAAGCAATGGGCAAGGCGATGAAGCCCGATCAGGGCTTTGCCTGGAAACCGCTGGTCCGAGATGGCGATCGGGTCGCGGCACTGGAATATTGGAAGGCGCCGGGACGCCCGGCAGTCCATCCCGATCAGGCCGAATATGCGATCGTGATCGCCGGTGCGGGTACGCTGCGATCGGGTGGCACGATGGTCGGCGGTCGACAGACCCAGACGGGCCTGATCGAGGGCGACCACATCGTCGGCGCTACCGAGCGCCAACTCAAGCCCGGTGACGTGATGCTGATCCCGGCGGGCGTGCCCCACTGGTTCGGGATCACCGGCGACCGACTGGTCCTGTTGGGGACCAAGTTGCCGACGAAGTGAGCGGGCAGGCGCGGTGCCCCTGCCCGCCCGACCCAATCAGAACTTCACACCGGCGCGGGCATAGAGATACCGCCCGTTGAACCCGAACGGCGAGAAGCTGGAATAAGGAATGAAGTAGTTGTTGATCGCCGTCGCGCCGAGGATCGGGTTGCGCGTCGGATAGACGTCGAACAGGTTGTTCGCGCCGATCGCCAGTTCGAACTGACCCGGCGTCGCGCGGATTTCCAGGTCGGTCAGCCACTTGGGGGCCAGTTCGACGTCGGTCGCGGCCGCTCCGCCCGGCGACAGGGTGTTGCCGAAGCGGTTGGTCCGCGCGGTCACGCCGAAGATGCCCTGCGACCAGTCGAGACCGGCATTGACCTTCGACCGCGGCTGTCCGTCGGTCAGGCGCAGCGATTCCTGCCGTCCGAACAGGGTGACACCGGGGATCGCCGACAGCGTCGAACGATCGGTGATGTCGGTCTGGTTATAGTTGTAGCCGGCGGTCAGCGTGACGCTGCCGATGCCGAGGTCGGGCACACGGTAGGTGCCGACGACTTCGACGCCCTGCGTCCGGGTGTCGATGCCGTTGATGAAGAACCGCGCCGAGGTGATGTCCTGAATCCCGGCACCCCGCAGCACCGCGACGACCGCCGCCCCCTGAAGATTTTCGGACAGGATGACCCGGTCGTCGATCTTGATGTTGTAATAGTCGGCGGTCAGCGTCAGCCCGCGGATCGGCGACAGGGTCAGGCCGCCGCCGATATTGAGCGACTTTTCGGCCTTCAACTGGCGCGAACCGAGCGCGCGGGCGACCGGGTCGCCGACGCGGAACGTCCCGATCTCCACCAGCGTCCCGCCGATATTCTGCGTGGCGAACGACGAGAAGAACTGCTGCGCAAGGCTCGGCGCGCGGAAGCCGGTCGAGATCGACCCGCGCAGGGCCGCCCATTCGACGGGTGCGAAGCGCGCGGCGAGCTTGCCGTTCACCGTATCGCCGAAATCGCTGAAATGTTCGTACCGGCCTGCGGCGACGACATTGAACGCATCGCTGACCTTGCCGTCGAGTTCGACATAGCCGGCAAAGCTGTCGCGCGACGCGTCGACCGCAGTAGTCGGCGAGAAGCCGGGGAACCCCTGCGACCCAGCAGCGGCACCATTGCTGAACGCGAACGGCCCGGCGGCGTAACTTTGGAGTTCACCGGCGACGATCTTGTAGTTCTCGTTGCGATATTCGCCGCCCAGCGCCAGCGAGAGTTGCGACAGGAAGCCGACGGCGATGTCACGCTGCAGGTCGAGGTTTACGGTCTGCTGCCCGAACCGGGTCCCGCCGGCATTGAACGCCCGTTGCGATTGCGGCCCGAACGACGCGTTATAGCTGTTCTCGATACGGAAATCGAAGCTGTTCGTGCCATAGACATAGGACAGGTCATAGTTGAACCCGGCCACATCACCCTTCACGCCCAGCGCGCCGGAGAAATCCTCCATCTGGCTGGTGATCAGCGGCAGGAAACCGTCGGCATAGAACGGCGTGCAGACCGTGCCGGTGAAGGTGCAGTTGCGCAGATCCTGGATATTGCCGTTGGCATCGCGGCCCGAGGCGCGGCGGTAGAAGGCGGCGCTTTCGCCGTCGCGAACGCCGTAGCTGCCGAAGATATAGAGTTCCGACGTCGCACCGAGATCGACGCCGCCGTTCAGGAAGAAGTTGAAATCGGTGGTCTTCGCATCGCCATAGCGGTGGTTGACGCGGTCGTAGCTGAATTCGCGCGGATCGACGCCGCCGGTTGACAGCAGCGGATAGTTGCGACGCGGGTCGTAACCGGCGCGGTCGGTGGGTTCACGGTCGCGATATTCGCCGGTCAGGTTCAGATAGGCGGTCTCGCCCATCGGCAATCCCATGTTCGCGGCGAAAGTCACGGTGCGCCCGTCGCGCACTTCGCGGTCACGGCCGGTCTCTTCGAGCACATAGGTGCCGTCGGCGCGGACCTGCGGCTGGCCGTTCGATTGCCGCGCGATCCCCGATACCTCGGCGACGCCCTCCATCTGCGAGATATACTTGCCATAGGTCATCGTCGCGCGACCGCCTTCGCGGCGCTTGAGCTGGACGTTGATGACGCCGGCGATCGCGTCCGAACCATATTGCGACGACGCCCCGTCGCGCAGCACGTCGATCCGTTCGATCGCGAGGCTGGGGATGGTGTTCAGATCGACCGCCGACGATCCGCGCCCGACCGACCCGTTGGCGTTGAGCAGCGAGGTGGTGTGACGACGCTTGCCGTTGACCAGCACCAGTGTCTGATCGGGCGACAGGCCGCGCAGCGTCGCCGGACGGACCACGTCGGTGCCGTCGGTGATCGATGGTTGTGGGAAGTTGAACGACGGGACCAGCTGGTTCAGCAGCTTGTTGGTTTCGGTATAGCCCGCATTGACCAGCGCGTCGCCGGTAATGACGTCGACCGGCACCGGGCTTTCCGCGACGGTGCGGCCCTGTGCGCGGGTGCCGACGACGACGATCTCCTCGCCAGCCGGTACATCGGCGGCGGGCGGCGGCGCATCGGCGACCTGCGCAAAGGCCGGCATGGCGGTCAGTGCCGTCGACAGAAACAAGGCGGTGAAAACCGGTTTACGCATGAAAATCTCCCCGGGACTGGCGTTTACGGCCAGTCGTTGCGCGGCCTAGTTCCACCGGGACATTTTCTGGCGCAAGCCTACGCCATATGGCGTAACACGATTGTCACGCCCCTGTTGCCGCGCCGCAACATCGGTTTCGCAGGCGAATCGTCGGTTCGGCATTGACAGGGGCGGCTCGCTTGCCTAGTCACGATCCACTTGCCGTGTGGGGTATCTCCACGCGGACATATTGTATTTGGGAAAGAAGCAAGGGCCATGTTCGCAATCGTGCGCACGGGCGGCAAGCAGTATCGCGTTGCCGCAGGAGACAAGATCGTCGTCGAGAAGCTCGATGGCGAAGCTGGCAGCAACGTGACGCTCGGCGACGTGCTCCTTGCCGGCGAAGGTTCGGAACTGAAGTCGGTCGAAGGGCTGACGGTTTCGGCAGAAATCATCGCGCAGGCGAAGGGCGAGAAGGTCATCGTCTTCAAGAAGCGCCGCCGGCACAACTACCGTCGCAAGAACGGTCATCGCCAGCAGCACACCATCCTGAAGATCACCGCGATCGGCGACCAGCGCGCCGACGAAACCGCCGCCGCCTGAGCGCATACGAGGAGTTTGAACCATGGCACATAAAAAAGCAGGCGGTTCGTCGCGTAACGGTCGTGATTCGGCCGGCCGTCGCCTTGGCGTGAAGAAGTTCGGTGGCCAAGAAGTGGTCGCGGGCAACATCATCGTGCGTCAGCGCGGCACGAAGTTCTATCCGGGCGTGAACGTCGGCATGGGCAAGGACCATACCCTGTTCGCACTGGTCGATGGCCGCGTGGCGTTCAAGGAAGGCAAGCTCGGCCGCAAGTTTGCGTATGTCGAGATGCCGGCGCTGGCCGCAGAATAACGGGCTACCAACCGGGTCGCCCACCAGGGTGACCCGGGTTCCGGCAACGGAACCAGCCAACAAGAGGGAGGCGGGTCACCCCGGCTCCCTTTTTTATTGCTCTCTCCGCCCCCTGCCCGCCTCTTGCGGAGGCGCGGCGCATTGGAGAGACGCCGATGTTCGCCCGTACCGAACGCCTGACCCTGCGCCCCGGCTGGATCGAGGACGCCCCCGCGCTTGCCGCCGCGATCGGCCACGACGCGGTCGTGCGCAATCTGTCGCGTGCGCCTTGGCCGTACACGCTGGCCGATGCCGAGGCGTTCGTGGCCGGATGGCAGGGCGATCCCGGTCCGAACTTCCTGATCTTCGCTCATGATGGTGGCTGCTGCGACCTGATCGGCGGGGTCGGGATCGGTCCGCTCGGCGATGTTCCGTACATGATGGGATATTGGCTGACGCCGTCGGCATGGGGACGCGGCTATGCGGTCGAGGCGGGACGTGCCGCGCTCGACGTCGCGGCGACGCTGGGCATCGGGCGGGTCGTTGCCGGGCATTATGTCGACAATCCGGCGTCGGGCGCGGTGCTGCGGCGGCTCGGCTTCGTCGCGACGGGCACGCGCAGTTCGATCCATGCGCGCGCACGCGGCGTCGATGTCGAGACGATCGACTATGCGATCGATCTGGCCGAGCGGCGACAGGATCGACGGCTGGCAGCCTGAAGCGACGGAACGCTCGCACCGTCCGGCTGGTTGAGGGCGGACGGCGCTGTTGCCGCAGGAGAGGACGCCCGCGATGATCGATCCCGACACGCCCGAACAGGAAGAAATGGAAGAAGTACAGGAAGAAGCCGCCGAGGAACGTGAGGAAGAGGGCGGCTATCAGTGATTGGTCGGTCGGGGCGCGGCATCCTGCCCGCCTCGATCATCCGTCGAGCAGGTCGAGATAACCGACGACGTCATTGCTGGTCTGCAGGTACAGACCGGCCTGTATTTCCTCCGGCTCGCGGGCGGCTGCGGCCATCGCTTCGGCGAGCGTGCCGTACAGGATGGTCGTCGCCACGCCGCCTTCATCGTCGAGGTGATAGAGGCGGACCGCCGCTTCTTCCGATACCGTTCGCATCGGCCTGTCCTGCCCCGGCGGTGTCGTCGGGGCAAGCAGTCAGGCGCGTGCCAGCCGGGCCGCTTCGAATTCGCTGTCGACCAATCCGATCAGTTCGCGGTCGTCGTGGTTCCACGGATGGAAGCCTGGCAGGAAGAAGGCGAGGTACATGCCGAGGACCTTGCGCGCCATGCCGGGTCGACCAAAGGCATAGGCGAACAACCGCCATTTCAAGCCCGCGCCCCGGAACCCGTCCTGCGCCAGCAGATCGAGCATTCCCGCCGAGCGTCCGCGAAAGAATTTAACGGTCACGATCAGCATCACCAGCGCCTTGACCCGCCAGCGCTTGAACCGGGTCCAGTGCCGCGTGGCGTGGAGCCACGTGTCATAGGCGACGCCCTTGTGCTCGATCTCCTCAATCGCATGCCAGCGCCACAGATCGGCGGCAGCCTGATCGCCGCCGGCGAGATGCGCGGGGTTGGCGACCAGTTCGTGGGCGAGGATCGCGGTGAAGTGCTCGAGGCACATCGTCGCCGCCAGATTGGCGATCGGCGGCCTGCCGCGGGTGATTGCCAGTTCATGGTCGACTCGTGCCTCCAGCCGCGACGCGTCATACCCTTGGTCGGCGACGTGGCGGTTGAACGCGAGATGCTCGCGGGTATGGATCGCCTCCTGCTTCACGAAGGCGCGGATCTCGGCGGCGAGGCGCGGCGGCACATCGTCGCGATAGTGGCGGACACTGTCGATGAAGAACCCCGCCCCCTTCGGAAAGGTCACCGACAGCGCATTGTAGAAGGCGGTGGCGATCGGATCGTCGTTCAGCCACCACCGGCGATACCCGGCCTCGCGCCGGAAGCGCAGGTCGCGCGGAGTGATGGTTAGATCATCGGGAGTCTTTGCTTTCGCCACGGTTCTGCTCCAACTGATGCCATGCCAGATGCTGACTACTTACAGATATGTCAATAGCGCGTCGTCGCCTGTCGCCCGAAGCGTCGCGCGACGCGGCGCTCGATGCCGCCCGCGACCTGTTGATCGAGGCCGGGCCGCTGGCGGTGACGCTGAAGGCGGTCGCAACGCGGATCGGACGGACGCACGCGAACCTGCTTCACCATTTCGGTTCGGCATCGGGGCTGCAAAAGGCGCTGGCGGAGCGGATGGCGACGACGATCACCGCTACGATCGGCGCGGCGGTGCTGCGCTCACAGGATAGCGATCATGATCCGCGCGAGGTGGTCGACCTGACCTTCGACGCATTCGATCGGGAGGGTGCCGGCGCGCTGGCGAGCTGGATGATCCTGTCGGGCAATGACGATGCGCTCGACCCGATCCTCGATGCGATCCACGCGCTGGTCGACCGGCTGGGCAGCGAGCAGGCGCTGAGCGGCATGCCGCTGGCCGAGGAGACGCTGCAGCTGGTGCTGATGGCGCTGGGCGACGCCTTGCTCGGCGGGGCGATGGCCAAGGCGCTGCGGTTGCCGCGCGACAAGGCCCGCGACCTGGCGGTGCGCAGCCTGATGGCGGTGCGGGCGGGCAGTTGATACCGGTCCGCCCGGCAACGGCGAGCGACGCGGCGGCGATCGCGGACATCCTCGTGCCGATCGTGCGAGCCGGGGAGACCTATGCGCTCGACCGCGACAGGACGCCGGAACAGATCCTTGCCTACTGGCACGCGCCGGGCAACAGCGTGTTCGTCGCCGAGGTCGATGGCGAGGTGCTTGGCAGCTATTTCTGTCGGGCGAACCAGACCGGCGGCGGGCGGCATGTCGCCAATTGCGGCTATGCGACCCATGCAGCGGCGACCGGGCGCGGGATTGCGCGCGCGATGGCCGTCCATTCGTTGGAATATGCGCGGGTGGCCGGGTTTCGGGCGATGCAGTTCAACTTCGTGGTCGCGAGCAACGTCCGCGCGGTTCGACTGTGGTTGTCGCTGGGCTTCGAACAGGTCGGGTGCCTGCCCGGCGCGTTCGAGCATCCGACCCTGGGCGAGGTCGATGCGCTGGTGCTGTACCGGCGACTTCGACCATAGCCCCTTCCCCCTTGCAGCGAGTCCGACTAAGCGGACGCCATGCATTTTCTCGATCAAGCCAAGATCTTCGTCCGGTCGGGCGGGGGCGGCCCCGGCGCCGTCAGTTTTCGCCGTGAAAAATTCATGGAATATGGCGGCCCCGACGGCGGCAATGGCGGCAAGGGCGGCGACATCATCTTCGAAGCGGTTCCAGGGCTGAACACGTTGATCGACTTCCGCTATACCCAGCATTTCCGCGCACCGCGCGGATCGGGCGGATCGGGTTCGAACCGGACCGGTCCAGGCGGGCGCGATCTGGTCATCCGGGTTCCCATCGGTACGCAGGTGCTGGCAGAGGACAAGGAAACCGTCCTCGCCGACTTCACCCGCGCCGGCCAGCGCGAGGTGTTCCTGCGCGGCGGTGACGGCGGGCGCGGCAATGCCAGCTACAAGACGTCGACCAACCGCGCGCCGCGCCAGCACGGCACCGGCTGGCCGGGCGACGAGGCGTGGGTCTGGCTGCGGCTGAAGCTGCTCGCCGATGCCGGGCTGGTCGGGCTGCCCAATGCCGGCAAATCGACCTTCATCAACGCGGTGACCAACGCGAACGCGAAGGTCGGCGACTATGCGTTCACCACCACCCGGCCGCAGCTGGGCGTGGTCAGCCACAAGCAGCGCGAGTTCGTGATCGCCGACATCCCCGGCCTGATCGAAGGGGCTGCGGAAGGTGCCGGGATCGGCGACCGGTTCCTGGGGCATATCGAGCGGTGCCGGGTGCTGCTGCACCTGATCGACAGCCATGTCGACGATCCGGTCGCGGCGTACCGGATCGTGCGCGGCGAACTGGAAAATTACGGCGCGGACCTTGCCGACAAGCCCGAGGTGATCGCGCTGAACAAGGCCGATCTGCTCGACGAGGAACTGACGGCGGCGCTGATCGCCGAACTGGAAGCCGAAAGCGGTGCCAAGGTGCTACCGCTGTCGGGCGCGACCGGACAGGGGCTGGAGGCCGTGCTCGACCGGCTGATCGAGGCGATCGGGCCGAGCGAGATGCACGCGCAGGATACGGGCGACGATGAGGAACCGGCCGAATGGTCGCCGATCTAGGTCCCTCCCCGGTCGATGGGGCGGCGGGGGTGCCGCGTACCGCAGCCGGTGCGGAACAGGACATTCCCCTCCACCAGCCTGCGGCTGGTCCCCGTCGGCGTGCCGGGGAGGATGTATTCTCTCCGCAGAATTGCCCCCGCCTGATCGTGAAGGTCGGGTCGGCGTTGCTGGTTGCGTCGGACGGACAGCCGCGGCGGGACTGGCTGGCATCGTTGGTGGCGGATATCGCCGCGCGGGTCGCGGCCGGACAGCAGGTCGTGATCGTGTCGTCGGGCGCGATCGCCCTTGGCGCGCGGCGGCTGGGGCTGCCCAAGGGCGGTCGCGCCAGTCTGGAGGACGCGCAGGCGGCCGCCGCGACCGGGCAGATCGCACTGTCGAGCATCTGGGCCGAGCTGCTCGCCAGCCATGGGCTGACGGCGGCGCAATTGCTGGTGACGCTCGACGATCTGGAGGATCGCCGCCGCTATCTGAACGTCTCGGCGACGCTCGGGCGGTTGCTGACGCTGGGCGTGGTGCCGGTCGTCAATGAAAATGACAGCGTCGCGACAGAGGAAATCCGGTTCGGCGACAATGACCGGCTGGCTGCCCGGGTCGGCGCGGCGGCGCGCGCGAACGGCGTCGTGCTGCTGTCCGACATCGACGGCCTGTATGATTCGAACCCGCACAGCAACCCGGACGCCAGGTTGGTCCCGCACGTCGCGCAGATCGATGCGGCGATCATGGGCATGGCCGACGGCAAATCGTCATCGGGCATGGGATCGGGCGGGATGGTGTCGAAGGTGGAGGCGGCGCGCATCGCGACCGCCGCCGGGGCGAACCTCGCCATCGCCAGCGGCCGGATCGACCATCCACTGGCGACGTTCGGAGAGACGGGCCACGGTACGGTCTTCGCCACTGCCGGCAACGCGCCGGCGCGCAAGGCGTGGTTGTCGGGTGGGCTGACCGATCGCGGGGCAATTCGCATCGATGCCGGCGCGGCCAGAGCGCTCGCGACCGGGCGCAGCCTGCTGGCGGCCGGCGCGGTCGGTGTCGAGGGTGATTTCGTCCGAGGCGACCTGATCCGTATCGTCGACGCTGACGACCGCACGATCGCGCGCGGGCTGGTCGAATATGATGCGGGCGAAGTCGTCCGCATCGTCGGCCGACGCAGCGACGAACTGACCGATCTGCTCGGCTATGCCCCGCGATCGGCGCTGGTCCATCGCAACCATATGGCACTGCTGTGAAGACGATGGCGCTGACCGGCGGGACCGGTTTCGTCGGGCGTCGCGTGATCGCGCAGGCCATCGGTCAGGGCTGGCACGTCCGCGCGCTGACCCGCCGGGCCCAGCCGGCCGAGCCGAACGTCAGCTGGGTACGCGGCGCGCTCGACAAGCCCGCCAGCCTGACCGAACTGGTCGCGCAGGCCGATGTCGTCGTCCATGTCGCCGGCGTGGTGAGCGCGCCCGATGTGGCCGGCTTCACCGCCGGCAATGTCGCGGGCACGCGGGCGATGCTCGATGCCGCACAGGCGGGCGATGTCCGGCGGTTCGTCCACGTCTCCTCGCTGTCGGCACGCGAGCCACAGCTTTCGACCTATGGCGCATCGAAACGGGCTGGCGAGGACCTGATCGCGGCCAGCGATCGGGACTGGACGATCGTGCGGCCGACCGGGGTGTACGGGCCGGGCGATATGGAGATGCGGGACATGTTCCGCATGGCGCAGAAGGGGCTGGCGCTGCTGCCGCCGCCGGGTCGAGTCGCGCTGGTCGCGGTCGACGACCTCGCTCGGTTGCTGCTGGCGCTGGCCGACACCGATGGTCCGCGTGCGATTCTGGAGGTCGATGACGGCAATCCGATGAGCCATGCCAAGCTTGCCCGGATGATCGGCGACGCCGTCGGTCAACGGGTGCTGCCGATGCATCTGCCGGCCGGGCTGTTGCGACTGGGCGCCAAGCTCGACCAGACCTTGCGCGGATCGGCAGCCAAGCTGACCGAGGATCGGGCGCGCTATCTGGTGCATCCCGACTGGACCGCCGACCCCGCACGGCGTCCCCCCGCCTCCCTGTGGGAACCGCGCATCGCGACGGCTCGCGGGCTTGCCGACACCGCGGCATGGTATCGCGCGCACGGTCTGCTATAGCCCCGGCCAGACCCGTATTTTGGAAAGACCCGCATGAGCGACCGTGCTGCCACCCTTGCCGCCATCACCGGCCTGATCGACCCGTTCAACAAGAAGGGCGTCGCGCTGACCGAGGCGACGACCTTTGCCGGCGATCTCGAATGGGACAGCCTGACCGTGATGGACTTCGTTGCGGCGGTGGAGGACGAATTCGACATCGTCATCACGATGAACATGCAGGCCGATATCGAAACCGTCGGCCAGCTGGCCGATGCCGTCGAAAAGCTCAAGACCGCCTGATCGCCCCGCCCGGCCCCGAAAGACCGAACCGATGACCGAAGCCGCCGCCACCGCCCACGCCCCGTCCGAGTCGCCCGAAACGGTGGCACCCGAACGCGACCTGATGAGCAAGTTCGATCCGCTGATCGCCGAACGCGAGGCGCTGCTTGCCACCGGGGTGCGCGATCCGTTCGCGATCGTGATGGACAAGGTGACGTCGCCGACCCAGGCGGTGATCCGCGGCAAGGACACGATCCTGCTCGGCACCTATAATTACATGGGCATGACCTTCGACCCCGATGTGATCGCGGCGGGCAAGAAGGCGTTCGACGATTTCGGATCGGGCACGACCGGCAGCCGGGTGCTGAACGGCACCTACGACCCGCACAAGGATTGCGAAGCGGCGCTGCGCGAATTCTATGGCACCGACCACGCCATGGTCTTTTCGACCGGCTATCAGGCCAATCTCGGCATCATCTCGACGCTGGCCGGCAAGGGCGAATATATCATCCTCGACGCCGACAGCCATGCGTCGATCTATGACGGCTGCTCGCTCGGCAATGCGGAGATCGTGCGGTTCCGCCACAATTCGGTCGAGGATCTCGACCGGCGGCTGGGTCGACTGCCCAAGGAACCGGGCAAGCTGGTCGTGCTGGAAGGGGTGTATTCCATGCTCGGCGATATCGCGCCGCTGCCCGAAATGGTTGCGGTCGCGAAGAAGCACGGATGCATGGTGCTGGTCGACGAAGCGCATGGCATGGGCTTTTTTGGTCCCAACGGGCGCGGCGTGTACGAGGAACAGGGCGTAGAGAAGGATGTTGATTTCGTCGTCGGCACTTTTTCGAAATCGGTCGGTACGGTCGGCGGTTTCTGCGTGTCGAACCATCCCAAGTTCGACGTGATGCGGCTGGTGTGCCGCCCCTATGTGTTCACCGCGTCGCTGCCGCCCTCGGTCGTCGCGACCGCCGCCACGTCGATCCGCAAGCTGATGCATGCCGGCGACAAGCGCGCGCATCTGTGGCGCAATTCGAAGCGGCTGCATGGTGGGCTCAAGGATCTCGGCTTCAAGCTCGGCACCGATACGCCGCAATCGGCGATCATCGCGGTGATCCTTGAGGATCAACGCCAAGCGGTGGCGATGTGGCAGGCGCTGCTCGACGGCGGGCTGTACGTCAACATGGCCCGCCCGCCCGCGACGCCGGCGGGTACGTTCCTGCTACGTTGCTCGCTGTGTGCCGAACATAGCGCCGAGCAGGTCGAGACGATTCTGGGGATGTTCGAGGCAGCCGGTAAGGCGGTCGGGGCGCTCTAAATCCTCCAAGGTACGGGGAGGATTTGTGGGGGCTAGCTTCCCTCCGCACCTTCGCTATAGCCTGACCCCATGCCATCGATCGATCGCTATATGGCCCGGCTGATCGCGGTGCCGCTATTCTCCACGCTGCTGATTTCGGCGATGCTGCTCGTCCTCGACCGGATGTTGCGGCTGTTCGATTTCGTTGCGGCGGAGGGCGGCCCGGTCAGCGTCGTGTGGCGGATGCTGGCGAACCTGCTGCCCGAATATCTGGGGCTCGGCATCCCGATCGGGTTGATGCTGGGCATCCTGCTCGCCTTTCGCAAACTGGCCACGTCGTCCGAACTGGATGTGATGCTCGGCGTGGGCATGAGCTATTGGCGGCTGCTCCGCGTCCCCTTTATCTACGCCACGATATTGGCGGCGGCGAACCTCGCCATTGTCGGCTATGTCCAGCCGCTGGCGCGCTATAATTACGAAGCGCTGCGCTTCGAACTGCGCACGGGCGCGCTCGGTGCGTCGATCAAGGTCGGCGAATTCACCAAACTTGGCGAGCGGATGACACTGCGTATCGAGGAAAGCCGCGACTCCGGTGCCGATCTGCGCGGCATCTTCGTGCAGGCCAGCCGCCCCGACGGCCAATGGCTTGGCGTGACCGCCGAACGGGGCCAGTTCCTGCGCACCGACGATCCCAACACGATCATCTTTCGCCTGACCAACGGCACGCTGATCCACAACGCCCCGGATTTCCGCGTCCCCCGCACGCTGACCTTCACCGCGCACGACCTGCCGATCGATTTGCCCAAGTTCGGTAACTTCCGTCCACGTGGCGGTCGCGACCTCGAACAGACGCTGCCGCAGCTTGCCATCACCGGCCATGATCCGAAGGTCAGCGAGGAGGATCGCGACGCCGCGCGCGCCAACTTCCACTTCCGGTTGGCGGAGGTCGCGACGATGTTCCTGCTGCCGATGCTGGCGCTGGCGCTGGGCGTCCCGCCCAAAAGGTCGTCGTCGGCGCTTGGCGTTTTCCTGTCGATCGTGATGATCGTGACCTATCACAAGGTCAACGAATATGGCGAAGCGGTCGGCGGGCTCGGCAGAATCGATCCGATCATCGCGCTGTGGGTGCCGTTCCTGCTGTTCGCGGCACTGGTGTTCCGCCTGTACTGGGTGATCGCGCGCGTACCGGGCGGTGAACCGATCGGCGGTCTGGAACGGGGTGCCGCCAAGATCGGCAAGTTCATCGGCCGCTACCTGCCCGGCCGGCGCAAGGCCGCCGCCTGATGCGCGCCATCTTTCCCTCGACCACCGTCGCGATCTATATGGCGCGGCTGTTCCTGATCCGCACCTTTGCGATCCTGTTTGCGCTGGTGCTGGTGCTGCAGGCGCTCGACCTGCTTTCGGAGAGTGGCAAGATCCTTGCCCAGCCGGGTAACGGACAGGCCGAGATCCTTCGCTACGTTTCGCTACGCGCACCGCAGATCGTTGCGCGGTTCCTGCCCTTTTCGGTCCTGCTCGGTACGATCCTCACGCTGACCCAGCTAAACCAGAATAGCGAGATCATCAGCCTGAAAGCGGCGGGCCTGTCGGCCCATCAGGTCCTTGCCCCGCTGATCGTCGCCAGCTTCGGCGTCGCCGCGCTGTCGTTCGTGTTCAACGAACGGGTGGTGGCCCGGGCGACGGCAACGCTGACCGTGTGGGACGATGTCGATTACGGACCGATGCCGGTCGATCGCGGCGACCGCACCAACGTCTGGGTTCGGGACGGCAATAATTTGATCCAGGTGGCGCGCGTGACCGGGCGCGGCGAACAGACCCGCCTGCGCGGGATCACCGTCTATAACCGCGAAGGCTCGTCGCTGCGCGAACTGGTCACCGCCAGCAGCGGCTGGCGCGAAAACGGCGCGTGGCGGATCGAGAATGCGGAACGCTTCACGGTCGTGACCGGAATACGCGAACGGCTGGGCACGTTGCGCATCGCCGGTGGCGTGCGCCCGGACCAGTTCACGCTCCAGAATGTCGACCCCGACGGCTTGTCCTTCACCCAGTTATCGCGCGCGATCGACGATCTGGTCGAGGCCGGCCGCCCGACCAAGGCGCTCGAAGGCGCGCTGTGGCACAAGCTGTCCGGGCCGTTATCGGCGGTGCTGATGCCGTTGCTGGCCGCGGTTGCCGCGTTCGGCGTCGCGCGTTCGGGAAAATTGTTCGTGCGCGCAGTCATTGGCATGGCGCTCGGCTTTACCTATTTCGTGGCCGACAATTTTGCGTTGGCGATGGGCAACCTTGGCGCCTATCCGCCGTTCCTTGCCGCATGGGCACCGTTTCTGCTGTTCTTCCTGATCGGTGAGGCGGTGCTGATACGAACCGAGGAATGACGCAGGATCGTCGTACTTTGGCCGCAAATCATCCCCAGATGCGGACGATGCGCGGTTGCGCACGATAGGTGAATGAGTTGAGGAAGTTGGCCCGATGAACGCGATCACCGAGAAGCAGGGCTTCTGGAAGAAGTCGCACCATCTCGACAAGATGACCTTCAGGGAACTTGTCGGCGCGTATTTTCAGTATCCGGCGATCATCGCGTATATCGCGCTTTCGTTCGTCGCGATCGGCCTGTTCGCCTGGTCGCCTGCGCCGCTGGTGCCGACGCTGGTGTCGGTCGGCGTCGCGATCGTTGCCTATCCGCTCGTCTGGTACGTGTTGCACCGGTGGGTGCTGCATTCCAACTGGATGTTCAAGATTTCACCGCTGGCCGCGACGTGGAAGCGGATTCATTACGATCACCATCAGGATCCCAATCACCTCGAGGTGCTGTTCGGTGCGCTGCACACGACCTTGCCTGCGATCGCCGTTGCGACCGCGCCGATCGGCTATCTGATCGGCGGGTTCGGCGGCTCGATGGCAGCACTGGCAACCGGTCTGTTGACGACCTGCTTCTACGAATTCTGCCATTGCATCCAGCATCTGGCCTACAAGCCGAAGAACAAGCTGCTGATCGCGTGGAAGCGTAAGCACATGGCGCACCACTTTCATGACGAGCATGGCAATTTCGGCATCACGAACTTCTTTTGGGACAAGGTTTTCGGGACGCATTACGAACGGTCGGAGCGCCCGGAAAAGAGCGCGACGGTCTTCAACCTCGGCTATACCGAGGATGTCGCGAAGAAATATCCCAAGGTCGCCGAATTATCGGGTGGTGTCGCCAAGGGGCATCCTCGCTATCGCGGATGACCGATTTGTCATTTGAAGTTTGACACGGGGCGGCGCATTGCCGCCCCGCTGCGTTTTGGGGGAAACCATGTCGATCACCATCCGTCCGGTCGTTACCGCTGCCGATCGCAAGGCGTTCATCGCGCTGCCCTATCGGCTCTATGCCAACGACCCGCATTGGGTGGCGCCGCTGAAGAGTGAGGTCGCGGCGACGATCGATCCCAAGAAGAACGGCTGGTTCAGCCATGCCGAGGGACAGTTGTTCGTTGCCGAACGCGACGCCAGGGTCGTCGGGCGCGTGTCGGCACATATCGACACGTTGGCGCTGACCATGCCGGCGGACAAGGGATTTGGCCCCGGTGTCGGCTTTTGGGGAATGTTCGAGGCCGAGGACGAGGCGACGGCCAAGGTGCTGATCGCGCAGGCCGAGCAGTGGCTGCGGGACAAGGGAATGACCCGGGCGGTCGGTCCGTGCGCGCTGTCGATCTGGGAAGAGCCGGGCTTGCTGATCAAGGGGCACGACCACAGCCCCACTGTGTTGATGGGCCATCACCTGCCGCAATATCGGGGCTGGATCGAGAATGCCGGCTATGCGCCGGTGAAGCAGCTGGTGACGTATGAGCTGGACATCACCGGGGATTTTCCGCCGATCGTCCAGCGCATCGTCGCGGCCGGGGAAAAGAACGACCGTATCCGCATCCGGCGCGTCAACAAGGCGAAGTTCGCCGACGAGGCAGCGATCATTCTGCGGATCCTGAACGATGCGTGGTCGGACAATTGGGGCTTCGTCCCGCTGACCCAGCCGGAGGTCGACGATGTCGGCAAGAAGCTGAAGCCGCTGGTGTTCGAGGACCTGATCCGGATCGCCGAACTGGATGGTGAACCGGTCGCGTTCATGATCACCCTGCCCGACATGAACGAGCCGCTCAAACCCATGGGCGGATCGCTGTTGCCGTTCAACTGGCTGAAACTGCTGCTATGGCTGCGCGCGCCAAAGGCACGGACGATGCGCGTGCCGTTGATGGGGGTGGTCAAGCGGTTGCAGGCATCGCGCATGGCGAGCCAGCTGGCCTTCATGATGATCGAATATATCCGCCGCGATGCAGTGGCCAAGTTCGGCGCGACTCGCGGTGAGATCGGTTGGGTGCTCGACGACAATCAGGGCATGAACGCGATTGCCACGACCATCGATAGCAAGATCAACCGCGTCTACCAGATGTACGAACGTACCCTTTGATGATGACAGCCGCCGGGCACCCCGCCCCGGCGGCGATCGTCATCGATCATCCGCGTGCCAGTACCAGTACCGGATCGAAGCCGCGGGCGCGCCATTCGTCGCGCGTCCGGCAAATCTTGCCCCGTTGCCGCGATCCCTCCCGACGGTCGACAATGCAGTAGCGCTTGACGCGTGGCGTGGTGACGACCGGGGTCGTCGCCTGCGTTGCCGGTTCGGCGAGCGGTGCAGTTGCGGTGAACAGCGCCGCGATCAGTGTTGCGATCATCATGCTCGTCCCTCCCGTTCGGTACGATCAGCGGCCAGCCAGCGCGGCGTCGAGATCGACACCCATCGCCGTCCAGTCCTTGCGGGTCTTGCAGACACGCGGCGTGATGCGCGAACCGGTGCGTTCGGTCCGGAAGCAATAGCGGGCGTTCGGGGCGGCCTTGTACCCGACCGCAGCGGGACCGGCGGCCAGCGTGACGGTTAGCGGCAGGGCCGACATGGCGGCGCTGCTGACGACGGGGCTCGGCACGGCGGCGGGCGCAGCTTCCGGCTCGGCGGCAAAGGCCGAGGCGCTGGCAACCAAGCCGAGAATGATCGAAGTGGCGAAGCGAATGGCGGTCATGATGCTGTCTCCCTGTGCGTTCCGGCGCGTTGCCGGACATGCCAGTTACTCTGCAGCGACCGTGCCAGTTTTAATAATCACTGTTTTTCAGATATTTAGCAAATGACTACAGTTGTAGATGTGGTATTTGCCACCAAAAGGCAGGAATTTTTACCATCGGTTGGGGTCGTATCCTCCGGATCGATCGGCGCGCTTCAAAACCGGCGCGATATCCCGCTGTAGAGGCGCAGTCCGGGCGTATCGGCGTCCAGTCCGGCGACCCCGCCCGCATCGATAGCGAAGTCGGGCGACACCTGCCACGCAATCGATAGCGCAAGGCGGTGCTCCGTCGTTTCGTCATCGTGCGACAATTGACCTTCGGCGGTGAGCTGGCAGCGATCGGACAGCGTGATGCCGAGACCGATCGTCGCTGTCGCTGCGATCCTATGGCCCGGTGCCTCCTCCCGCGGCGTCCACGCCAGTTCGGGTGAGAATTGCAGGTTGAGCGTCTTGCTGAGGTCATAGGAGATCGGGGCCACCATGGCCGCGCCCCAGCCATCCTGCCCGATCGGCGCGCGGCCGACAGGCACGGTGATCGAGGGTTGCAACCCGTAGGACAGGCCCTTGCCATCCGGATTGCGCAACGCGATCCGCGCACCGATTTCCACGTCGCCGCTCCGTGTCGTTCGCCCGCCGCTGGTTCGATCGCGCTCGATGCCGAGCGGCGTCCAGTTCAGTTGCGCCTCGATCCGGTCGGTCAGCCCGAGCCGGAACAGGGTATCGCCGAACAGCACGGTGTCGGTGTCGTTACCACGCTCCCAATCCGCCAGCGCGGCTTCGACCGCGACCCGGCCGGGATCAAGCACGCAAGCCGACTGGCCAAGGCTGGGGCGTGTCGAGCAATAATCACGGGCCGAAGCACTGCCGATCGCAAGATACGCCGCCGCGACCAGCGCGCCCGTACGGATCATCAACGCAGCCGCACCCAGGTCGGCGCATGGTCGCTGGCCTTTTCGCGGCCACGATACGCCTTGTCGACGCCGGCATCGACCATGCGGTCGGCGACGATGGGGCTGAGCAACAGATGATCGATGCGGAACCCCGCGTCGCGTTGCCATGATCCGGCCTGATAGTCCCAGAAGGTCCAGACCCCACCCTTGGGAAACCGCGTGCGCAGCGAGTCGGTCCATCCCTGTGCCAGCAACGCCCGGTAACCGGCCCGTGACTCCGGCTGCATCAGCGCGTCGCTCTGCATCGCACGGACCGAGAAGGTATCGTCGTCATTAGGAATGACGTTGTAGTCACCTGCCAGCACCACGGCGCGCTCCTCGGCCAGCAATGCCGCCGCCCGATCGCGCAGGCGATCGATCCAGCGCAGCTTATAGTCGAACTTCGGACCCGGTTGCGGATTGCCGTTGGGCAGATAGATCGAGGCGACGATCAGGCCGTCGACTTCGGCTTCGAGATACCGGCTATGGTCGTCCTCCGGCTCGCCGGACAGGCCGCGCTGCCGCTCGACGGGATCGGCACCGCGCGCCAGAACGGCGACGCCGTTGAACCCCTTCTGCCCGTGCCACAGCGCGCCATAGCCAGCGGCGCGAATATCGGCTTCGGGAAAGGTCTCGTCGCTCGACTTCAGTTCCTGAAGACAGACGATGTCCGGCTGTTCCTCGTCCAGATATTCGAGCAACCGGGGCAGACGCGCCTTGATACCGTTGACGTTGTAGCTGACGATCCGCACGTCAGACCGCAAAGCTGGTGCCGCAACCGCAGCCCGACGCTGCCTGCGGATTGGTCACCCGGAACGCCGCGCCACCCAGCGATTCGACGAAATCGACCTCGCTGCCGCGCACCAGATCGAGGCTGACCGAGTCGACCACGAGCGTCACGCCATCGGTTTCGGCGACGCTGTCATCGGCTTCCACCGTATCGGCCAGTCCGAAGCGATACTGGAAGCCCGAACAGCCGCCCCCTTCGACCGAGAGGCGGAGGATGGCGGGCTTGGCCTGCTTGGCTGCGATCGCCGCGACGCGGTGGGCGGCGGAGGCGGACAGGGAAATATCGGTGCTGATCGTCATCGCGTTGAGATAAGCCCGGCGCGATCGATCGGCAACGGGTCAGTCGGCGACCGGGCCACCCATCGCCACCCGCTGACGCTGCGCACGGTCCGCCGCCATCGCCAGTTCGCCCGCCTGCAGATAGGGGGCCGGATTAACCGCGGAACCGTCGATACGGACTTCGTAGTGCAGGTGGCTGCCGGTCGAGCGGCCGGTCGACCCCATTAGTCCGATCAACTGGCCGCGCCGTACGCGCTGGCTGTCATGGACGATGATCTTCGACAAATGGCCATAGCGGGTCGCGATGCCCTTGCCATGGTTCACTTCAATCAGATTGCCATAGCCGCCGGCGCGTTCGGCGCGGGCGATGATGCCGTCGGCGGTGGCATAGACCGGGGTCCCGATCGGGCCGGGGATATCGACCCCGGCATGCATCGCGGCGGTGCCACGGAACGGGTCGGAACGGACGCCGAAATTGCTGGTGAAGGACAGCCGCTCGACCGGCTGATAGGACGGGATCGAGATCGCCGCCTGCTCCAGCGTATCCAGCTTCTTCCAGCTGAGGAACAAGGCGCGGAACTGGGCGTCGGCCTGTGCATCAGCGGTGGCGGAAGCGGCAGTCGCCGCGGCGGCGGTCGCGGCATCAACCGGCTCATAGGGCCCACCCATCGCCGGCAGTACGCGGCGCGGGTTCAGACCCAGCTTGCGGATGGTCCGGGTGGCATCGGTATAGCGTGCGTCAGCGATCGCCTTGGCCTGCGACGCCATCGTTGCCTGCTGACGGGCGACGCGTTCGAACGGGCGGGTGACGAAGTTCGCACCGGTGGCGGGTTCCTGATCGAGCGCGGCCAACGCCAGCTCGTCGGCATCCTCGTCACCGGTCAGCACCGCGGCCAATGCCGCCTGCCGCTTGTCGAGCCGCGCGGCGTGAGCACGGGCATCGGCGTGAAGGCGGGCAACGTCGGCGCGCATCGCGTCAACCTGCTGCTGCATCGCCATAACCTTTTCGTCCGACGTCGCCACCGCGCCGGTCGCCGCCTGGCTCATGCCGAATGCCGAGAAGGCGATCGTGACGGCGGCAAGGCCAGCGGCCGCAACCTGGTTACGGCCGGTGATGGTGTGGCGACGAAGCTGGCCACCGTCATGGACCAGAAATTGCCGCGTGCGGAAAATGGAACGGAACCCTGCGAACGGAGCGTCGTTATTTTTGAATACCGAAGTAATCGACATTATGTCCCGCTACCCGAGCAATATGCGCATGCCGGAAGCGCCGACACGAACGGTGAACTCCCATGTCCCGACGGTTTTGCCCCACCGCGCGTCGACGGAATGAGGAAGTGCCGGATAGCAGTACCGTTGTGCAAGCGTCCGGCCCCGAGCACGCGGTAAAGCGTCGTACTGGCGCGGTCAGCCGTTTAACCATCTGATCGGACCAGCCGCGTTCAGGGTGGACGGTGCGTTTGGTACCCATGCAATCGATTCGCCGGGATTACGATCGAACGGCGGAAAGAACGTCCGCGGCGTGGCCGGCGACCTTGACCTTGCGCCATTCGCGGATTAGCCGGCCCTCCGCGTCGAACAGGAATGTCGCCCGCTCGATGCCCATATAGGTTCGGCCGTACATCTGCTTTTCGCCCCATACCCCGAACGCTTCGCAAACGCTGCCGTCCTCGTCGCTGGCAAGGGTCAACGCCAGACCATGCTTCTCGGCAAAACGTGTCAGCTTGGCGGGCGTATCTCGGGAGATGGCCACGACACCCGCTCCGGCTTGTTCGAATTCGTCGGCAAGTGCCGTGAAATCCTGTGCTTCGCGCGTACAGCCGGTCGTGTCCGCTTTCGGGTAGAAGTACACGATTAAGGGACGTCCGAGCCGTTCCCGCAACGACAGCGACGTGCCATCCGCCAGCGTCAGCTTTCCGTCGGGCAGCGTTTCACCGATCGCCAGTGCCATTCACAATCTCCTGCCAAGTTTCATGAACCACCTGCCGTGCGGCATCGAGTCTGACAAGCAGCGCGGGCCAGTCGCTGCAGCCCAGTGCTGCTGCCAGAATAGGCTGCGTCGTTTCGGGCGGGACCTGCGCGTCGGGCGCGACCAGCCGCATCGTGACGATCAGGCGGGTGAGAAAATCATGGGCGTCGTGCAGCCCGGCGGGCAACCGCCCGATCGCGACCAGTGCATCGATCGCCTCGCCGAGACGCGGCGACAGCCCCTGCCCGCTCAGCAACTGGGTGACATGCACCGCAAATTCGAGATCGACCAGACCGCCGGGCGACAGCTTGGCATCGAGCGGCCCCGCCGGCGGCTTATGTCGGGCCATGTCGGCACGCATCGCGACCGCTTCCGCCACGATGTCGCGATCGGGCCGGTCGCCCGCGAGCACGCGGGCGATGATCGCCGCCGCCGCCGCGCGTCCATCGGGTGATCCCATGATCGGTCGCGCGCGGGCGAGCGCCATATGCTCCCATGTCCACGCATCCTCACGCTGATAGCGTTCGAAGCCGGCGAGCGAGACGACCAGCGGCCCCTGTGCCCCCGATGGCCGCAACCGCGTATCGACTTCGTACAGTGGTCCCGACGCGGTCTGTACCGACAGGGCTGCGGTCAGACGCTGCGCCAGCCGGTTGTAGTAGAGCACCGCCCCCAATGGCTTCGTGCCATCCGATTCGGCCGAGAAATCGCCGGTGAAGCAATAGACCAGATCGAGGTCGGAGGCGTGGGTCAGCGCCCCGCCGCCCAGCCGTCCCAGTGCCAGCACGATCAATTCGCTGCCAGGCACCCGGCCATGCCGTTGCGCGAATTCGTCGACCGTCGCCGCCGCCAGCACCTGTACCGCCGCCTCCGCCACCCGCGCATAGCCATCGGCCACCGCCAGCGGATCGCCGGTCCCGGCCACCACCTGCACCCCCAGCATGAACCGCTTTTCATTGACGACGTCACGAACGTGGTCGAGCAGCCGTTCATAGCCTTCCTGCCGGGCCGACATCTCGGCGACCAGTTCGGCGACCGATCCGACCGGCTCGAGTGCGCGAGCGTCGATCAGCCCGTCGAGCAGCGTCGCCCGGCGCGCCAGTGCCTCCGCCAGGGTCGGCGCATGGCACAGGATCGTACTGAACAACCGCGCAAGGGCGGGCTGCGCCTCCAAAAGGCGGAACAGATTGATCGCACTCGGCAGCCGCGCCAGCATCGCGTCGAGCCGTAGCAACGCCGCATGCGAATCCGATGCGGTCGCCAGCCCGGCAATCAGGCCGGGCAGGCTGTCTTCCAGCGCCGCGCGCGCCGCCGGGCTGCGCAGCGCCGGATAGGCCCCGCTGCGCCAGTCGGCGATCCGCCGCGCCACCTGCTCGCCCGATGCGAAGCCAAGCGTTTCGAGCCGGTCCGCAAGCGTGTGTGGATCGACAGGCAAGCCAGGTGTCGATGCGCCATCCAGCCGATCGTAGACAGCCCCTACCGCGGTGACGTGCGGCGCCATCAGGTCCAGCAATACCTGCCCGTCGTCCACCCCATGCAGCCGCGCGACCCGGTCGAGTGCGTCGATCTGGTCGGGCAGGCTGTGGGTCTGTCGATCGTCGACCATCTGCAATCGGTGCTCGATCGTGCGGAACAGCGTGTAGCCACCGGCCATTACCTGCGCCTCATCCCCTGAAATCCGCCCTCCGACCACCAGCGCGGACAAGGCGTCGAGCGTCGCCGGCGCCCGCAGCGCCGGATCGCGCCCGCCATGCACGAGCTGATGGACCTGCGCGAAAAATTCCGCCTCCCGAATGCCGCCGCGCCCGCGCTTCAGGTCATAGCCGGGTCCGAACGCCTGACCCTGCGCATAATGATCGCGGATACGTCGCGTGATGTCGCGAATCTCCCCGATCGCGCCGTAGTCGAGCGCACGCCGCCAGACGAACGGCCGGATCGCGTCGAGAAAGCGATTGCCGAGAACGATATCGCCCGCCACCGCCCGTGCACGGATGAACGCTGCGCGTTCCCATGGCAGTGCCGACGATTCGTAATAGGAGACCGCCGCATCGATCGGCAGTGCGATCGGCGTCGCTTCGGGCGAGGGCCGCAACCGCAGATCGACGCGCAGGACATATCCGTCGCCGTCGCGCGCCTGCAGCAGTTCGACGACACGCTTGCCGATCCGCACCGCCGCTTCGACCGGATCGTCGCGCTCGCGCCGCGGCAAGATCGCCGGGTCGTAAAGCAGGATCGGATCGATATCGGACGAATAGTTCAGTTCATGGCTGCCCTGTTTGCCCAGCCCGATCGCGGCGAACCCGACCGGCTCGGCCCCCGGGGTTCGCTCCTCGATCGCCGCCACGATCGCCCGGTGCAACGCGCTGTCGGCAAAGTTACTCAGCGTCCGCGTTACGCGCCGCAGATCATAGGCACCGGACAGGTCGCCCAGCGCCACCAGCAGCGCGATCCGCCGCCGTTCGATCCGCAAGCGTTGCGCCAGCGGGAGATTGTGATCGGCGGTGACCACCGTCAGCGCATCGACCTCGAACCCTGGCAACCGATCGAGAAACGACGCTTCGCGATCGAGCAGAACCGACAGAAACGGCGAACCGTAACGGATGCGATCGGTCAGGTCGGATGGCAAGTGCATCGCTGGATCGTGCTCCACGGACGGGAAAACTAAACCCAAGCTATCGCCGCACGCTTTGAAACGAAACACGTATGCGCACGTTGGAAACATTATGGCAACACGACCGACCCCTAGCGCTCCAGCATCCGATGTGGGGCAGGTTGTGCGCGGTCCGTTTCCGACAGATGGCATCGGACGCGCCTTGCGGCAGGTGTTCGACCGCGATAGCCAACTGCCTGCCCCGTGGACCCAGTGTCTCCGGCGTCTGGACGAGGCAGACCGTTAAATAAACCGGACTGACCGGCATCACGAAGTTGAATGCATTCCGATTGCTAGGCGATTTGGTATTCGGATGCCATAACGAGTCGCCTTGCATTCGAACATATCGATGATCTCGTGATCACCGTCGAAACATTGACTAGATTGTACAGGTGGTGTCCACACCGATCGATATTTGAGCAAGGCGATGCAGGAATTAGCGGGCGTCCCTTTAATAAAGCGACGCAGGCTGCTGCAATCAAATGCAAGCGTAGGCAAGCATCTTCAGCGATCGCGACTCAAATCGTCGACCTCACCCATGATCGTATCCAGCACCGTCTGCCCACCATTGTCCGGCTGTTCAGCGCGTGACGGCAGCTTGCCCTCGGTCATCAGGGCTTCAAGCGCAACGCGACCACGCGCCACCCGGCTCTTGATCGTGCCGACAGCGACATTGCAGATTTCGGCTGCCTCTTCATAGGCGAACCCACCTGCGCCAACGAGGATCAACGCCTCCCGCTGCGGCTGCGGCAGATGGAGCAACGCCCGCTGCATATCCGCCAGCTCGACATGGCGATCCTGACTAGCCGGCGCGGCAAGAATGCGGTCGGCAACCAGATCGTCCCACTCGCCCTTGAAGCGTGCGCGACGCATTTGCGACAAATACAGGTTGCGCAGGATGATGAAGGTCCAGGCGCGCATGTTGGTGCCAGCCTGGAACCGCTGCCGTGCCGCCCACGCTTTCAACAGCGTTTCCTGCACCAGATCATCGGCCAGATCGCGGCTGCCCGATAGCGAACGGCCGAACGCCCGCAGATGCGGAATTACCTGTGCCAGTTGCTTCTTGAACTCGGGATCGGAAAGGGCGACGTGCTCCTGCACCTCGCCTGCCGCGTCCTCGGTCATGTCGGATTCAGTCATTCTTATCCGTTCGATACGCAGTCGGCCCGACGTCGGGCGAAGCCGAACATAGGAAGCGCGTGAGACTATTGCCAGCGGAACCGGGACGAACCGTTTCGCCCCGAACCGCGCGAGCGGCGTCAGGCCAGCAGAATATACGCCATGACCGCAATCACGGCGACCAGCGATACGCCCAAAACGTAGCGGGTGACACCGGGCGTCGAACCGGCTCGCGCGTCGGNGGGTCCGTACCGTTATTCCGCTGCTTCCGGCACGGTCGCTTCATCGAAGAACAGCGCTTGGCTGATCGCCGCCTTCACCGTCGACCGCTGGAACGGCTTTGTGATCAGGAAGGTTGGCTCGGGGCGTTCGCCGGTCAGCAGACGCTCGGGGAATGCAGTGATGAAGATCACGGGCACGTTGAATTCGGACAGGATATCCTTGACCGCATCGATGCCCGAGCTGTCGTCGGCCAGCTGAATGTCGGCAAGGACGAGGCCCGGCCGGTCCTGCATCGCGAGCGCAACCGCTTCGTCACGTGTAACCGCGACGCCGGTGACTTCATGCCCCAGATCGCGAACGATCTGTTCGAGGTCCATGGCGATCAACGGCTCATCCTCGATGATCATCACGCGCGACCGGGTCTGTTGCTCGATCTCGCGCAATGCCTCGGCGACCAGTTCCTCGACTTCGTCCGGCGTCGCTTCGATCAGATAGGCGGCATCTTCCGTCGTAAAGCCTTCCATCGCCGTCAACAACAACGCCTGCCGCGACAGCGGGGCGATACGGGAAAGCCGCGCCTGCGCAATCGCCTCTATCTCGGTACCCGATGCGCTGGCGGCACCGAATGCTTCGGGCTGCGACGACGCCCAGATCGCTTGGAAAGTGCGATAGAGGCCGAGACGAGGATCGACGTCCCGCGGAAATTCTTCCGGTGCCGCTACGATCGCTTCCAGCGTGGCGCGAACATATTGATCGCCCTCGCTCTGGCTACCCGTGAGTGCTCGGCCATAGCGCCGGAGGAAAGGAAGATGCGGCGCAAGCTGCTGTCCGAGCGACATGGTCAGATAGGTCTCCTTCGTCACGATCCGGCAGGAAAGCCGGTTCGCGCACTGCGTTCTAGAACGATACGGCGCGGGAAAGACGGCTCCCCCGAGTTCGCGTCGTGGCATGGAACCAACGAGCACGTCTTTTGTTTCCTGTCCGCCCGACATGTTGAATCAAGCCAGTCTTGATGCCGGTCGGCGATCAGATATTCGTGCCGGCGTGTGTCCGGGCGTCGGGGGAAGGCACAGGTTCGTGAAGGATGGCGAAAAGTCGGTTCAGCGGTCGACCGCAAAATCCGCGGTGACGACGCAACCGGACAAGAAGGACACGTCCAGCCTGGGGAACGCGTTGCGTGCCGTATACCAGGATGCGGCCGGTGAATCGGTTCCCGACGAGATGCTCGATCTGCTGAACAAGCTAAAATAGCCTCCGCAGTGTGAACACCCCCGTACCAGTCAAGCGGAAGTCGCCCAGAGCGGCGGCCGCGCTTCGTCGAGTTCCGACGGGAGCGAAGCTGATGCTTGTCCTCAGCGCAGCGCTGCTCCCGCTCGCGCTGATAGCGCTTTTCGCTACCTTGCAGACGTCGCGGATCGCAGATGTAGACTTGCGCGCAAGGCTTCGGGTAGCGGCGACCGAGGCGTCGCGTGGCATAGCCATCGAACTTGGCGGTGACATGACCGCATTGCGCGTTGCAATGACGGCACTGTCATCCGATCCCGCCAATTCGCCCAGTTGCGCCCGGGTCGAGGGGGTGTTCGCAGAACAGGCTTCCGCTGGTGCGCGCTTCGGCATCTATTCCAGAGACGGTCGGCTGGTTTGCGGGATCGCTATTCCGATCCGGATGGTCGGTGCGCCAGACGCCGGTGGTGTGCGCGCCCAGGTCGTGCCCGACACGGGGGTCGTCCTAGACATCCGTGGCACCAATGAGTCGCGCGCCGTCGCGTTCTTCCCGGTTGCACTCCTGCGCGACAAATCACAGCCGAGCGGCTTCGCCTTGCCGTTCGAAAGCGGCGTCGCGCACGGCAGCGAAGCCGAACTCAGTCTGTCGGCACTGCCGCCCGAGACGGGGATAGACCGGCTGGAGCAGGTCCGTATTCCGCTCAGCATCGACGACCTTGCCTTCACGATGGCCGTGCGTCGCGCACCGATTACATCGTCCATCATTGTCGCGATGCTACTGCCGTTGGTGATGTGGTTCGCGGCGACCGGCATTGGCTGGTTCGTGGTCGATCGGCTGCTGATCCGGCCGCTACGGCAGCTGCGCGACGATATCGAACGGTATCGTCCGGGCCATCCGATGGCCGACGTCAACCTGGGCGCGATTCCGGCGCAGGAGATCGCGGAGCTTGGCGAGACGTTTCAGGAACTCACCCACACCGTCGAGCGCCATGAGCAATCGATGGCCGACGGCCTGGTACGCCAGACCAAATTGACCCGCGAGGTGCATCACCGCGTCAAGAACAACCTGCAAGTCATCGCCAGCCTGATCAACTTTCATGCCCGCAGCGCGCACGGCGCGGCGGCATCCGATGCCTATGCCACCATTCAGCGACGGGTCGATGCGCTCGCTGTCGTCCACCGGCATCATTATGCCGAGATGGAGGAAAACCGCGGGCTGGAACTGAAGTCGGTGATCGGCGAGCTGGCATCGAACATTCGTGCAACCTCCTCGACCGACGCGGCCAAGATCGGCATCACGCTGAACGTCGAGCAGGTGCTGGTGACGCAGGATGTGGCGGTCGCGG
>NZ_LMLN01000030.1:335554-395490 GCF_001421915.1 Sphingomonas sp. Leaf62
CATCTCGCTGCGTCCGGTCGGCGGAAGCGACACCGCGGTGCTGCGTGCAAGTTCGCCGGCGCTGGTCGAGGGCGAGCAACTCGATGCGCTGGTCGCCACCCGCTATGGGCGGATTATCCTCGGCCTGTCACGACAGTTGCGCGCGCCGCTCCACCACGATCCGCTGATCGGTGCCTACGAGATTACGATCGCGGCAAAGGCGGCGTAAAACGGTCCCCCATCGCTGGCCCGGATCGAAACCGAAGCGGCGATCGGTTCAGCGCAATCCCAATAGCTTGTGGGTTTGCAGCGACAGTCGCCAGCGCGGGCGAGCCATGGCAAAGGCGACGGCTTCGTCGCGGTTGAACACTTCCTGTCCGATCGCGTCCATCGGCTGGACGAGATGATGGGTGAAATCCCACTGCTCGATCGCATCGACATCGATACCGGATTGCGGCCAGACCAGCTTCAGTTCGTCGCCGTTACACTGCACGACGTCGCTGCCCGCCTTCGGACTGATACAGACCCAGTCGATGCCGGGATGGGTGACAATCGTGCCGTTGCTCTCGATCGCAATCTGGAAACCCTCGGCATGCAGGGCGTCGACCAGCGCATCGTCGATCTGCAACATCGGCTCGCCACCGGTCAACACCACGAAGCGCCGCGCCGGCTCCGGTCCCCAATGACTGGCGACTGCTGCCGCCAATGCCATTGCACCGGGAAACTTTCCGCCGCCAACCCCGTCGGTGCCGACGAAATCGGTATCGCAGAACCGGCAGATCGCACTGTGCCGATCGACCTCCCGACCCGTCCACAGATTGCAACCGGCAAAGCGGACGAACACCGCGCGTCTCCCGGCATGCACCCCCTCCCCCTGCAAGGTGAGGAACATTTCCTTCACCGAATAGGTCATCGGCCGGTGTCGGGGGTTTCCGCGTAGCGGGTGGGATCGGGCAAACCTGCCTCGACAAAGCCACGCGCGCGCAGGCGGCAGCTGTCGCAGCGGCCGCAATGCAGATCGCCGACCGGATCGTAGCAGGTCCAGCTCATCGCGGCGTCGAGACCCAGTCGATCCGCTTCGCGCGCGATGTCGGCCTTGGTCATGTGTTGCAGCGGAGCATGGATACGGAAGCGGGCACCGTCGCTGCCGGCGCGGGTCGCCAGCTCGGCCAGCGCCTCGAACCCAGCAATGAAGTCGGGGCGGCAATCGGGATAGCCCGAATAATCGAGCGCATTGACCCCGATCCACAAATCGCGCGCGCCCGCCGCTTCCGCCCATCCGAGCGCGAGGCTGAGGAAGATGGTGTTGCGCGCCGGGACGTACGTGACCGGAATATCGTTACCCACGCCGTCCTTGGGCACGTCGATCGACAGGTCGGTCAGCGCCGATCCACCGAATGCCGACAGGTCGAGCGGCAGGATGACATGGCGTTCGACCCCCAGCGACTCGGCGATGCGCTTGGCCGCGGCCAGTTCGATCTGATGGCGCTGGTTGTAATCGATCGATAGGGCCAGCAGCCGGTGACCCGCCTCGCGTGCCAGCGCCGCCGACACCATCGAGTCGAGTCCGCCCGACACCAGCACCACGCTGAAGGGAGAATTCGTCATGCTGCGCTCGCTAAGACTTTCGGGAGGTCAGGGCAACCGCCCGAAAAAGAGCGGGCCGCGATGACGCGGCCCGGAGGGTTCCATGCTTTAGGGGAAACATGCGTGCCCAACCGGACACGTAATTCGTATAACGCGCTTGGCCTAAACATAGGGTTAACGCGAACGGCGGGCGCAACTGCCGACCCGCCGCGCTTCATAGGCATCCGCAAACGGCATGCCGTCGGCGATGCCCTCGCTCTCGATCCGTAGCGAGCGCGGCGTATCGACATGGACCGTCGTGCGGATGTGGCCGATGCCGGGGCAGGTATAATGGACGGTCGATACGCGGACCGTATCCTCGATCACGAACCGGCTGCATTGCGCACTGCGCAACCGCAGCCGCAGGAAAGCCGCCGGATCGGCAAAGCAACTTGTCCGTGCAGCCTCGGGCGATCCGGCCTCGCGCAGCGACCAGTCGCCCGGCGCAACCGCACGCATCGCCGCCAGCGTCGGTGCGGCGGCAGGCTGCGCCATCGCCGCACCCGATGCCAGCACCAGCGCCGCCGCGACCCGGTATATCGACCTACTCGCCATCACGTCCCCCTTACCGCTCGCGTCAGGATGCGATGTCGGCCACCGCCAGCGGAAATTTCGTCGCGCAGAAGGCGCAGTCGACGGTGATGATGCCGTTCTCATCCGCCATCGCCGCGCGCTCCTCTTCGGGAAAGCGCGAGATGACCCCCGCGATATAGTCGCGGTCGCAGCGACATCCGCGCGACAGGTCGGTGGTCGCAAGGATGCGGACTTCGCGTTCCTCGTTGAACAGCCGCCAGACCAGCGTTTCCAACGGCACCATCGGATCGGCGAGTTCGTCGGGTCCCATCGTCGAACCCAGCGCCTCGACATGATGCCATTCGGCGTGGTCGAGGCGAACGTGCAGCCGTTCGCGACCTTCCTCACCCTCGGGCAGATGTTGCAGGAAGATACCGCCCGCAATGCGCTGCCCGTTATCGTCGACGCCGATGCCGAGGCGAACTAGCGACGGGATCTGTTCGGATTGCAGGAAATAGCTTTCCGCCGCCGCCGCGATCGAGTCACCGTCGAGGGGAACGATACCCTGATAGCGCTCACCCGACGTCACCTGATCGAACGTGATCGCCAGATAGCCCTGACCGAACATGGCGAACAGTGACGGGTCTTCGCCCAGCTCCGCCAGCCGATCTGCATCGAAATCGACATAGCCGCGCAGTTCGCCATGCTTGTAATCACAGACCATCAGGCGGATGATCCCGCCCTGCGTCTGCGCCTGGAGCGTCAACTGCCCCTCGGCCTCCTTCAACGTCGTGCCGAGCAACGCCGTCAGCGCCAGCGTTTCGGCCAGCAACTTTTCGATCGGCGCGGGATAGGCGTGCGCGGCGAGGATCGACTGCGCCACCGGCCCCAGCCGCACGACGCGACCGCGCGCGTGATGATCGGGCAGCGTGAACCCGATCGCACGATCGAGGTCAGGCAGACGGACGGTATCGGACAAAATCAGGCTCCCCATGGCCCGACATTCGGGCAAACTGTGATCGATCACTCACATGGTAGCCCGTCGGTGATTCCGCAAGCGCTTTGCGCTATGTTGCGACTGCGAAATAAACAGGCTGGGACGCTTCGATTTGTGCCCTGATAGCTGACCGCACCGCCCTGCCGCTGGTGAGCGGACACGACGGGATTCTCGGCTGCTGCGGCGGACGTGAATAGTGGCTTCCGCCCGAAGCCGGACGAATTACCGAATAGAGTTCTATCACAAACCGCGTTTGTCGTCGGCTTACCCTACCAGACCGAAACACCAGCGCAGGATCGCCTTTTGGGCATGCAGCCGGTTCTCGGCCTCCGGCCAGATCAACGACTGCGGCCCGTCGATGACGTCCGGCGCAACCTCCTCGCCGCGATGCGCAGGAAGGCAGTGGAGGAACACCGCATCGGCCTTGGCATGCGCCATCAGTGCCGCATCGACCTGATACGGGGCCATTGCCGCCAGCTTCTGCTCGACGTGCGCCTGTCCCATCGATATCCAGGTGTCGGTAACGACGACATCCGCGTCCCGCACCGCCGCGACGGGGTCGCGCGTGACGGTCGCGCGACCGCCTGCCGACGACAGAACGTCCGCCGAGGGATCATAGCCTTCGGGACAGGCGGCGACGACGTCGAACCCCATCAATGCGCCGGCCTCGACGATCGAATGCAGCACGTTGTTACCGTCGCCCAGCCATGCCCATTTGGTGCCCGGCAATGCCTTCCCGGCTTCGATCACCGTCAACAGGTCGGCGACGATCTGGCACGGATGCGAATGGTCGGTCAGGCCGTTGATGACCGGGACCGAGGCATAGCGGACCATCTCGTCCAGCTTGGCGGGATCGTCGGTGCGGACCATGATCGCATCGCAATATCCCGACAGCACGCGCGCGGTGTCGGCGACGGTCTCGCCGCGCCCCAATTGGGTGGTGCCGGCGTCGAGCACCAGCGCCGACCCGCCCAGTTGCCGCATCGCCATGTCGAACGACACGCGCGTCCGGGTCGACGACTTTTCAAACACGCAGGCGAGCGTATGCCCGGCGAGCGACGCATCGGCATCGGCGCGGCCCTTCGGCCAGCCCTTGCGCGCGGCCTTCGCGTCGAGCGCGTCGTTGAGAATGGCGGCGATGCCATCGGCACCGGCCGAGGCGAGATCGAGGAAATGGCGCATATTGGGTAAATCCTCCCCGGCACAGGGATGAGGACCGTCCGCAGGACGGTGGAGGGGGTGCTCCACCAACGCTGCGCTTCGGGGCGGTCCCCCTCCACCATGCTTCGCATGGTCCCCCTCCCCGTGCCGGGGAGGAGGGTTCAATCAATCGTCGGCGACGGGCACATAGACCCGGGCGGCGGCGGACAGCTTTTCGACGGCTTCCGCGATATGGCGCTCTTCGATCACCAGCGGCGGCAGGACGCGCACGACATTGTCGCCGGCCGCGACGGTCAACAACTGGTGCTGATCGCGCAGATGGGCGACGAAGCGGCGGCTGTCGGACTTCAGCTTGATGCCGAGCATCAGCCCCTTGCCGCGAATCTCCTGAAACAGGTGATCGTGGTTCGGGATCATCTGTTCGAGACTGGCGCGCAACCGGTCACCCATCGCCTTCACATGATCGAAGAAGCCGGGTTCTAGCATGACGTCGAGCACCGCCTGCCCCGCCGCCATCGCCAGCGGATTGCCGCCATAGGTCGAGCCGTGCGTGCCGAACACCATGCCCTTGGCCGCTTCCTCGGTCGCAAGACACGCGCCGAACGGAAAGCCGCCCCCGATCCCTTTGGCCGACGAAACGATGTCCGGCGTCACACCATATTGTTCGTGCGCGAACAACGTACCGGTCCGGCCATAGCCGCACTGAACCTCATCCAGCACCAGCAACAGGCCGTGGTCGTCGCACGCCTTGCGCAGACCCGCAAGGAACTCGGGCGTCGCGGTACGCAGGCCGCCCTCGCCCTGAATCGGCTCGACGAGGAACCCTGCCGTGTTGTCGTCGATCAGCGCCAGCGCGCCTTCGAGATCGTTGAACTCGGCATAGTTGAAACCCGGCAGCAGCGGTTCGAACCCGTCGCGCATCTTCGCCTGATTGGTCGCTGAGATGGTGCCGAGCGTCCGGCCGTGAAACGCCTGATTGAAGGTGATCAGCGTGTGCCGCTGCGGATTTCCGTTGGCAAAGTGGAAACGGCGCGCGGTCTTGATCGCGCACTCGACTGCCTCGGCCCCCGAGTTGGTGAAGAACACCGTGTCGGCAAAGCTGTTGTCGACAATCCGCTGCGCCAGTGCCTCGCCCTGCGGGCTGCCGTACAGGTTGCTGACATGGATCAGCGTCGCGGCCTGTTCCTGGATCGCCTTGGTCAGGTGCGGATGGCCATGGCCGAGCGCGTTGACGGCGATGCCGGCGGCGAAATCGAGATACTCGGTGCCGTCCTCGCCGTACAGGTAGCAGCCCTCGCCTCGGACCGGACGCACGCCGCACCGTGGATAGACGGGCATCAGTGCGGGGGTCGTCATCGAACTGCTCCTTTGAGAAATATCGGCGCTTAAAACGCAAAAAGGGCGGTCAACCGGACCGCCCGGAGCGGCGCTGTACCGCCCTCAAGGGGCTTTCGTCAATTCTTGAGCTTCCACCCCGACCGCAGCAGCGCATAGCAGCCGATCGCCATCGCGATATCGACCGCCAGGATCACCGCACCGCCCAGCAGCACCGGCGAATCGGCGCGTTCCAGAAAGCCGTAGCGGAAGCCCGAGATGATATAGAAGAACGGGTTCAGGTGGCTGATCGTCCGGAAATGCGGCGCCAGCGCCTCGACCGAATAAAAAGTGCCCGACAACAGGGTCAGCGGCCCGATCACGAAATTGGTGATGGCGGCGGCATGGTCGAACTTCTCCGCCCAGATCGAGGTCATCACCCCGGCGAGCGCGAGGAAGGTCGATCCGAACAGCCCAAACCACAGCACTGCGCCGGGATGCCGCGGCATGACATGCACGCCCGGATAGAGCAACATCGCGAACCACAGCACGATCCCGACGAGGAACGCGCGCGTCACCGCGCCGCCGACCAGCGCCGCCAGCAATTCACCGGTGGACAGGGGCGGCATCAGGTAATCGACCACCGTCCCCTGAATCTTGCCGACCAGCAGCGCGAAGCTGGAATTGGCGAAGGCGTTGTTGAGCATCGCCATGGCGATCAGCCCCGGTGCGACGAAATCGGGGAACGGCACGCCCAGTACCGACCGCCCGGCCCCACCCATCGCCACCGAAAAGATGACGAGGAACAGCAGCGTCGTGACCGCCGGTGCCCAGATGGTCTGAAGCTGCACCTTGAAGAAGCGGCGCACCTCCTTGATATAGAGCGTGCGCAAGCCGCCCCAGTTGACGTTCCGGATGACCGGCACGCCGGGGTCGGCAAGGACGATTTTTGCGCGCAACGGGGATTGTTCCTGCATGGCTGTGTCGCCTAATCGCTGGCGAGGGCGGCGGCAAGGATCAAGGTCGTCCGGGCGCCACTGGAATATGAAGGACAAGGACGGGCATGAGCTGGACCGAAGAACGCATCGCGACACTGGCCAAGATGTGGGAATCGGGGATGACCGCCAGCCAGATCGCCGAGGAGCTCGGCGGGATCAGCCGGAACGCGGTGATCGGCAAGGCGCATCGTCTCGGGCTGCAATCACGCCCTTCGCCGGTGCGGTCGAACGACGCGTCGAAGGCCGCCGCCGCTGCGCCCAAGCCCGCTCCTGTCGAGCCGGCTCCGGTCGTCGAGGCTGCCCCGCCTCCGCCCAAGCCCGCACCGGAGCCGAAACCCGCGCCCGAACCCAAGCCCGCGCCGGTGATCGCCGCCGAACCGGTCGCGCCCAAGCCGGTCGCCCCGAAATCCCCGGTCGAGGACGATCCGTTCACGCCCCTCCCCGTCAGCGCCGATGACGCGGACGAGGAGGAAGAGAACGAAGCGGAAGACGACGCCCCCGCTGCCCCGAAGCAGCGCGACATGCCGGTCATGCGCTCGGTCGGTCCCGGCGGGTTCCTGCGGCAGAATCCGGGCGAGCAGACCGCGCCGCTGACCCCGGCCCCGCCGCGCCGTCTGGTTCCGGCCCGGCCGAGCGATGCGATCGCGGGCAAGACGACGTTGCTCGATCTGAACGACCGGATCTGCAAATGGCCGATCGGCCATCCGGGCGAACCGGATTTCCATTTCTGCGGTGACAAGGTCAATCCGGGCTTCCCGTACTGCGTAGCCCATTGCGGCCATGCCTATCAGGCGCAGCTGCCCCGCCGCGACCGCCGCCCGCCGCCGCCGCTGCCGTACGGTGGGCCACGGGTTCGCTGATGCCCAGCGCGCAAGTCCGGGCTTGAGCCCGGACACGCTCCGGCGCTCGGCCGGCCGGCGCGGCCAAAGCCGCGACCGACGGCATGGGCTTCGCCCATGCCCGCCCGAACTCCCGACGCCACCCCCGCTTTGCGGATGACCCCGTTTCGTTCTATACGTCGCACATGGCCGAAAATCTGTTCGAAGCGAACGTCCCCTCCCAGCCCGCCTATGACGCGTCGTCGATCGAGGTGCTGGAGGGGCTGGAGCCGGTCCGCCGCCGGCCGGGCATGTATATCGGCGGCACCGACGAACGCGCGCTGCACCATCTGGCCGCCGAAGTCCTCGACAACGCGATGGACGAAGCGGTCGCCGGCCATGCCAACCGGATCGAAGTGCAGCTGGATGTCGGCAACCGGCTGACGATCATCGACAATGGCCGCGGCATCCCGGTCGATCCGCACCCGAAATTCCCCGACAAATCGGCGCTCGAAGTCATTCTGTCGACGCTGCACTCGGGCGGCAAGTTCGCCGGCAAGGCGTATGCGACGTCGGGCGGCCTGCACGGCGTCGGCATCTCGGTCGTCAACGCGCTGTCGATCGATACGGTGGTCGAGGTCGCACGCGACCGGCAGCTGTATCGCCAGCGTTTCTCGCAGGGGCAGACGCTCGGCGCGCTCGAACATGTCGGTGCGGCCCCCAACCGGCGCGGCACGCTGGTCGCGTTCACGCCCGATGCCGAAATCTTCGCCGATCTGCAGTTCAAGCCCGCGCGGCTGCACAAGCTGGTGCGATCAAAAGCCTATCTGTTCGCCGGCGTCGAAATCCGCTGGAAATGTGCGCCCGAGCTGGTCGCCGGCACGGACGTACCCGCCGAAGCCGTCTTCCAGTTCCCCGGCGGCCTTGCCGACCATCTGCGCGAACAGATTGGCGGCCGCGAATGTGCGACCGCCGATTTCTTCACCGGTCGACAGGATTTTCCGGGCGAACAGGGCCGGGTCGAATGGGCGGTAGCATGGCCGCTATGGAGCGATGGCAGCTATAGCTATTATTGCAATACCATCCCGACGCCCGATGGCGGCACCCATGAACAGGGCCTGCGGCAGGCGCTGGTCCGGGGCCTGCGCGGGTTCGCCGATCTGGTGGGGAACAAGCGCGCCAAGGACATGACCGCCGACGACGTGACGGTCGGCTGCGAACTGATGCTGTCGGTGTTCATTCGCGAACCGCAGTTCCAGAGCCAGACCAAGGACCGCCTGACCAGCGTCGAGGCGGCGAGCCTCGTCGAAAAGGCGGTGCGCGACCATTTCGACCATTTCCTCAGCCACAATATGGACCGTGGCAAGGCGCTGCTCGGCCTCGTGCTCGACCGGATGGACGAACGCCTGCGCCGCAAGGCCGAACGCGAGGTCAAGCGCAAGACGGCGACGTCGTCGCGCAAGCTGCGCCTGCCCGGCAAGCTGACCGACTGCGCCTCCGACGACCCCGCCGGCACCGAATTGTTCATCGTCGAGGGTGATTCGGCGGGTGGTTCGGCCAAGCAGGCGCGGGACCGCAAGACGCAGGCGATCCTGCCGATCCGCGGCAAGATCCTGAACGTCGCGTCGGCGACCAGTGCCAAGATTCTCGCCAATCAGGAAATTGCCGATCTGGTCCTCGCCATGGGGTGCGGCACGCGCAAGGACTGTCAACCCGATGCGCTGCGCTACGAACGCATCGTCATCATGACCGACGCCGATGTTGATGGGGCGCATATCGCGACCTTGTTGATGACGTTCTTCTTTCAGGAGATGCCGGAGGTCGTGCGGCGCGGGCATCTCTATCTGGCGCAGCCGCCGCTGTATCGGCTGACGGTGGGGGCCAAGTCGCTCTATGCCCGCGACGATGCGCACCGCGCCGAACTGGAACGCACCGCGTTTCGCGGCAAGAAGGTCGAGGTCGGCCGGTTCAAGGGGCTGGGCGAGATGAACCCCGGCCAGCTTCGCGAAACGACGATGGACCCGAAGACCCGCAGCATGATCCGCATCACCCTGCCGCAGGAATATGAGGAGCGTGCGGCGGTCAAGGATCTGGTCGACCGGTTGATGGGCACCAATCCCGCGCACCGCTTCGCCTTCATTCAGGAAAATGCCGCTCGGCTCGACGACGAGGTGATCGACGCCTGAGGCTTGGTTGACGGCCCCGACCGCATCCGCCACCCTTAGACGACGAGGGATGAGGGGGAAATCGGATGCTGGTGGCGGCAACTATGCTGATGGCGGCGGCAGCAGCACAAACGGCACCTGCTCCGGCGCCGGCTGCGGATCCAGCAGTCGAGCGACGGGCGCGCGACGTCGTGTCGATCCTGTCGGGCCAAGGCGACTATGATGCGATCTTCGCGCCGTCCTTCCGCACCGCCGTGCCGCGCGCGCAATTCGATGCGATCGGCGCGCAATTATCACAGGCGCTCGGCAAACCGACCGGTGTCGAGGCCGTGCAGCCGACCGGGCCATGGTCGGCGCGCGTCCGCATCGGCTATGATCGCGGCATCCTGAACGCCGATCTGGTGATCGATCCGAACGGGGCACACCAGATCACCGGCCTGCTGACGCGCGGCGTCGATGCGCGCGGGCCCGTCGCCGCCACGACCGATGCGGTCGTCGAACAGGTCGCCGCCCTGCCCGGCCATAGCGGCCTCGCGCTGGCAAAACTTGGCAGCGGCGCGCCGCAACTGCTCAAAAGTCATGACGCATCGATCCCTTTGGCGATCGGCTCGGCTTTCAAGCTGGTGATCCTCGCCGAACTGGTCCGGTCGATCGAGGCAGGGGAACGCAAATGGAGCGATGTCGTGACGCTCGACGGTTCCGCCCTGCCCGGCGGCGGCTATGCGCAGCAGCCAAAGGGAACGCGCGTTCCGTTCCGCGAACTGGCCGAACGCATGATCTCCGTCAGCGACAACAGCGCGACCGATATCCTGCTATTCCATCTCGGCCGGCAGAAGGTCGAGGCGATGCTGCCGGTCGTCGGGATGACCGATGCGACTCCACGCAACGTGCCGTTCCTCGGCGCGCTGGAGATCTTCAAACTGAAGGGCGTCGATGGCGGCGCGCTGGGGTCGAAGTATCTGGCACTGCCGATCGCGCAACGTCGCGCGTTTCTCGACGGACCGGTGCGTGACACGCCGATCGCGGCAATTCCCAAGACCCTGTTCCAGGACGGCAAGCCGTTGCGCGTCGAGCAGATCGAATGGTTCGCCAGTCCGAACGATCTGGTCCGCACGATGGACTGGCTGCGACGCCATTTCGATGGGCCGGCGGGGGCGGACCTGCGGGCGGTCCTGTCGAAAAACCCCGGCCTGCCCGAACCTGCCACCAACTGGCGCTATGTCGGGTACAAGGGCGGGTCGGAGCCCGGCGTACTGACCATGACGTTCCTGCTCCAGGGCAAGGACGGCAACTGGTACGTACTGTCGAGTGGCGTCAACGATCCGACAAAGGATGTCGATACGCTGCGCTTCACCGGTTTGATGGGTCGCGCGCTGGAACTTGCCGCGCCGCGTTAAAGGTGGGAGCCGGACGACCCGCTGCGAAATCGTTGCGGCTGCTTCCTTCCGGACCTGACCGGGTTGGCGACGGCATCGTCCGCCCGACTCCCGCGCGCCATATGGGCGAAGCGCCGCGCCGACGCAAGAGCGTCAGTTCGCCTTGCGCGGCAGTCGCGAATAGGGAACGAAATCGTTGAGCGACAGCGATCCGCTGAACATCTGCGAATTGCGGTCGACCAGTGTAACGATATCGATCCGGCACAATCGCGTCCCGATCGTCCGGGTGACCAGAATGTCGTCGCGGTCGGCGATCGTGCCGCCCTCCGGTCGATTGACCATCAATGTGCCGTTGTTCATCCGATACACGACACCGACATCCGGCACGATCTCGGTCGACCGAATGTCGCGCAGGTTGATGCAATCGACCGGCTTGCCCATGGTCCGCCCCTCGACGATCCGCGCCAACGCTGCCTCTCCGGCAGCGACGCGATCCTGCGCGACGACAGGGGTGGCGATCAGGGCGGAAGCGAGCATCAGGATCGGCAGGCGCATCGCGAAAATCCCGGATAGAGTGATGGACACGTTCATTAGCCATCGGCAGCTGAACGCGCGCTGACGAACGGTCAACGCAGTCGACCATCCATCCGCTCCATCCGCCCCTTACAGCGCGGCGGCGGCTTCGATGATCGGCACGAACTTCGCCGCGGTCAGGCTGGCACCACCGACCAGCGCCCCGTCAACGTCCTCGATCGACAGGATCGATCCGGCATTGGCGCCGGTGACCGAACCGCCATAGAGGATGCGGATGCCGTCGGCGGCATCGCCGACCATCTGGCGCAGCTTGGCACGGGCGATCGCATGGACCTGCGCGATTTCGTCCGCCGACGGCGTGCGGCCGGTGCCGATCGCCCAGCGCGGTTCGTAGGCGAGCGTGAACCAGTCGCCGCTGGCACCTTCGGGGACCGACTTTTCGATTTGCGCCTGCACCACACGTTCGGCGCGGCCGGCGTCGCGTTCCGCTTCGGTCTCGCCGCAGCACAGGATTACGGCCAGCCCCTGCCGCCGGGCGGCGGCGGCCTTCGCCCATGCGTCGTGGCTGGTTTCGTTCTGATCGGTACGGCGCTCGCTATGGCCGACGATCACGACCTGTGCCCCGACCTCACGCAACATCTCGGCCGACAGACAACCGGTATGCGCGCCGCGTTCATTGGCATGCACGTCCTGTCCGCCGATCTGTACCGACTTGGCGATCTCGGCCGCGTGGTGGACCAGCGTGGCCGGCACGCACAGCGCGACATCGACGCCCGGCGCGGCGGCGGCGGCGGCATCGATCGCCTCGATCTCGGCCAGCTGAGCCCGCAGCCCGTGCATCTTCCAGTTCCCCGCGACCAGCTTGCGACGACTCATCGTTCCGGCTCCCAGCCCGTTTTACATGTTCTACAGCCGATAGCGTGTCTGGCGGTCCGCGCAACCTTGAAGCGGCGGCGGCCCGTCTCTAAAGCAGCCTCCTTTCATTCCTCGCGATCGGTTGTACGGATGCTCGGTTTCTTCAGGCGCATGACCAAGTCGAAGGTCGGCATCTTCATCGGCCTGCTGCTGCTGGTGACCATCGCCATCGGGTTCGCGATGGCGGATATCCAGAGCCTGCGCCCCGCATCGATGGGCGGTGGCGGTGCGGCAGTGGCGAAGGTCGGCGATCAGGAAATCGGCGACGTCGCACTGCGCGAGCGGATCCAGAACGACGTCCAGAACGCGGCGCAGCGTCAGCCCGGACTGACTGCCGCGCAGTATATCGCGGCCGGCGGGTTCGAAGGATCGCTGGAGCGGGCGATTTCGGATTCGGCGCTGATGCAGTTCGCCAAGGATCACGGACTTGCCGTCAGCGACCGCTATATCGACGGACAGATCGCCAGCCTGCCGGCGTTTCAGGGCCTGGACGGCAAGTTCAGCCAACAGGCGTTCGATCAGGCGCTGGCCCGCGCCCGGATCACCCCGCAACAGTTGCGCGACGATTTCCGCCGGACGGTGCTGACCCGGCTGATGCTGGCCCGCACGGTCGAGAACAGCTTCATGCCGCAGCAGCTGGCGCTGCCCTATGCCTCGCTGTCGAAGGAATCGCGTACCGGACAGGTGGCGATCGTGCCAACCGCGGCGCTGCCCGCACCGGCCGCGCCGACCGAACAGCAGTTGCAGGCGTATTACAACGCCAATCGCGGCCGCTACACGATCCCGGAACGGCGGGTGATCCGCTATGCGATCGTCAGCCCGGCGAGCGTCGCGGCGCGGTCCGCACCGACCAATGCCGAGGTGCAGAACGCGTATCGCACCAACGCCGCACGATTCGCACCGTCGCAGACCCGCGCCATATCGCAGGTGGTCATCGCCGATCAGGCGGCGGCGAACCGCGTCGCGCAGGCGGTTCGCAGCGGCCAGAGCGTGTCGGCCGCCGCCGCGCCGCTCGGGCTGGAAGCGACCACGCTGACCGGCCAGACCCAGGGTCAGTTCGCCGCGCGGACCTCTGCCGAAATCGCCGCCGCCGCCTTCACCGCGCAACAGCGCGCGGTGGTCGGGCCTGTCCGCTCGCCGCTGGGCTTCGTGGTGCTGAAGGTCGATACGATCACGCAGGTGCCCGGCAAGACGATTGAACAAGCGCGTCCCGAACTCGTTGCCGAACTCACAAAGACCAAGAGCGCGACGGCGCTGGGCGCGGTGCAGGAGAAGATCGACGGCGGCATCACCGATGGCGCGACCTTCGACGAGATCGTCGCCGATGCCAAGCTGACCGCACAGGCGACCGCGCCGATCACCGCGCAGGGTATCGACCCGATGAAACCCGGCCAGCCCGACCCGGCGCTGGCCCCGATCATCGAAGCCGGCTTCGCGGCCGAGGCCGGTGACGCGCCGCAGATCGTGCAGACCCAGGCCGACGGCACCTTTGCGCTGGTCGCAACCGGCGACGTGACCCGTGCCGCACCGCGGCCGCTGGCCGATATCCGCGCGCAGGTCGTCGGCCAGTATCTGAAGGATCAGGCGATGAAGGCGGCGCGGATGATCGCGCAGCAGATCCTGACCAAGGTCAATGGCGGCATGCCGCTGAACACCGCCGTGGCGCAATCGGGGGCGCGCCTGCCCGCGCCGCGTCCGGTGACCGCGTCCCGCCTGCAATTGTCGCAGCTGGGCGCGCAGGTGCCGCCGGCCCTCTCGCTGATGTTCTCGATGGCACCGAAAAAGGCCCGGCTGACCGCCGCGCCCGATGGCGAGGGCTGGATCATCGTCTATCTCGATTCGATCGCCCGCGGCGATGCGAGCGGCGACAAGGCGGCGATCACCGGCGTCGGTCGTGAGCTGGGGCGGATCAGCGGCAATGAATATGCCGAACAATTCGTCGAGGCCGTGCGCCGGCAGGTCGGTGTGACCAAAAATGCTGCCGCGATCGGTCGTTTGCGGGGCGAACTGGCCGGCACGGCCGCTCCGACAGCGCAATGAGTGCGGTTTCGGGGGTAGCGGCGGCGCAGGTCGCGCTGACGGCCGGCCGTCCGGCGCTGGTGTGGACGACCCGCGTCGCCGATACCGAAACGCCGGTCGCCGCCGCGCTGAAACTGATCCAGCCGGGACGCGGTGACTTCCTGCTCGAATCGGTCGAGGGCGGATCGGTGCGGGGCCGGTACAGCCTGCTCGGCCTCGCCCCCGATCTGGTGTTCCGGGCGCAGGGGCATGATGCGGCGATCAATCCGCACTGGCTGAGCGACCGCGACGCGTTCGTGCCCTGCACCGAGCCGACGCTGAGCGCACTGCGCACGCTGGTCGGGGAATGCCGGATGGACGTGCCGGCCGCGCTGCCACCGGCGCTGGCGTGTCTGGTCGGCTATTTTGGATATGAGACGGTCGGGCTGGTCGAGCAGTTGCCGCAGGCCGCCGAGGATGCGCTGGGCCTGCCCGACATGATGTTCGTCCGGCCGACGGTGCTGCTGGTGTTCGACCGCCTGTCCGACACGCTGTTCGTCGTCGCGCCCGTCTGGCCGGGGGCGTCGGTCGAGCGCGCGGTCGAGCGGATCGAGGAGACTGGCGCCGCGCTCGACGCCGCCGCCCTGCCGGCGCCCGCGCGGCTGGCGGAAGCGCCGGAAATGGCGCTGACGCCGACGCTGCCCGCGGGTCGCTATGGCGAGATGGTCGCCGCGGCGAAGGAGTATATCGCGGCGGGCGATATTTTTCAGGTCGTGCTGGCGCAACGCTTTACCAGCCCGTTCCCGCTCGAGCCGTTCGAATTGTATCGGGCGCTCCGGCGGATCAACCCGTCGCCGTTCCTCTACCATCTCGACCTGCCGGGCTTTGCGCTGACCGGATCGAGCCCTGAAATTCTCGTCCGGCTGCGCGACGGCGAGGTCACGATCCGGCCGATCGCCGGTACGCGACCGCGCGGTGCGACGGCGGCGGAGGACGAAGCGAACCGGACCAGCCTGCTCGCCGATCCCAAGGAGCGGGCCGAACATCTGATGCTGCTCGACCTTGGCCGCAACGATGTCGGGCGGGTCGCATCGACTGGCAGCGTGCGGGTCACCGACAGCTATACCGTCGAATTCTACAGTCATGTCATGCACATCGTGTCGAACGTCGTGGGCAAGCTGCGCGACGACGCCGATGCGCTCGATGCGCTGTTCGCCGGCTTCCCCGCCGGTACCGTATCGGGCGCGCCCAAGGTGCGGGCGTGCCAGATCATCGCCGAACTGGAACGCGAACGTCGCGGTGCCTATGCCGGCGGGGTCGGCTATTTCAGTCCCGACGGGTCGATGGATTCGTGCATCGTGCTGCGCACCGCCGTGGTCAAGGACGGGGTGATGCACGTCCAGTCGGGGGCGGGCATCGTCGCCGACAGCGTGCCGGAATACGAACAGCGCGAGTGCGAGGCAAAGGCCGGCGCGCTGCTCGCGGCGGCGCGCGAGGCAGTGGCACAGGCGACCAAGGCGCGTTTCGGACAATAGTCGCGGAAGTTGGCGAAGTTTGCGCTACGTTAAGGTTGCACGGCGTAGTCGTGTGGCCGGGGGTTTCGGTTAAATCGTTGATACTAAACGATTCCCTGTAGCAAACGTGATTCGGCGTGTGCGCGGAAGTTGACACCGACGCGCGGTCAGCGAGGAAAGCCATGGGTACGATCCGGCGTGCGACGTTGCAGGATATCGATCGCATCGTACCGTTGTTCGACGCGTATCGGCAGTTCTACGAGCAGGAAAGCGATGTCGATGGCGCGCGCGCTTTCCTGATCGAGCGGATCGAGCGGGCGCAATCGGTGATTTTGCTCGCCGACGACGATTCCGGCTTCGCGCAACTATATCCGAGTTTCTCGTCGGTGCGGCTGCGGCCGACCATGATCCTGAACGACCTGTTCGTCCGGCCCGAATTGCGCAGCCACGGGATCGGGGCGGCGTTGTTGCATGGTGCCTGCGAGGTCGCGCGCGAGTCCGGCGCGGCGCGGATATCGCTGGCGACCGCCGTCGACAACAGCGCGGCACATGCGCTGTATGTGCGGGCAGGATGGGCGCGCGACGCGCAGTTCCATACCTATGCGATTGCGATCGGGTGAGTTGACGGTCGAAAGAGCGGGGATCGGGGTAACGCAGGGTCGGGTTTGTAGGACAGCCGCTTCGATGTTGCTCTCGTCATGGCCTGTCACCGCCGCAACGCGATCCAGCCGAGCCACAGCCAGCCGATCATCATCGCCAACCCGCCCAGCGGCGTGATCGGTCCCAGCACCCCGCGCGGGCCGCCCAGCGCCATCGCGTAGAGCGAACCGCCGAACAAAAGCCCGCCTGCGACGAAAAGCCAGCCCGGCCCGCGCGCGCCGAGGTTCAGCGCGACAAGCGCGGCGATGGCGTGAGCGAGTTGATACTGGCCTCCGGTCTTCAACCAGTCGACTGCCGGCCCCGACGCGCTATGGGCACCGAACGCACCGGCCGCGACGGCCATCGCGCCCGACAGGGCGGCGGCGAGGAGAAGAAGGTTCATGGGCGGCTCCGGGCGGTAATGATCGTTGGCTACCTTGGCGGAATAGCCATCGGGAGCCGGAAGTTGTTCCCTGCATCACGCCATTACTCGCAACGCCGCCAATCCGTACACCCGGCAGCAACCGCAGGAACAGGCCCGGCGCGGCGACGGACGGCAAGCGAGGCAGTTTGCCGAAGCTTTGCCGTTGCAGCGTTCATGGCATGAGGGGATGGTGGAAGGTCGTCGACGCGCGCACGACAGGCACGTCGCCCAATACCCCCTACCCGCGCACGATCCGCAGATAGGCGTCCAGTACCGCCTGATTGGCGCGGTCCCATTCATATTCCTTGGCGTCCTCATGGCCCGCCAGTCCCATGTGCCAGCGCATATTGGCGTCCTCGCACAGCCGGGCGATCGCATCGGCATAGGCCGGGACGTCGCGCGGCGGCACGAGGAAGCCGGTGCGCCGGTCGTCGACCAGCCCGACCGCACCCGACGCACGCGCGGCAACGACGGGAACCCCGGCGGCCATCGCTTCCAGCGTGACGTTGCCGAACGTTTCGGTGATCGAGGGGTTGAAGAACACGTCCATCGACGCGACGGCACGGCCAAGATCGTCGCCCGCCTGAAACCCGGCGAACACGGCATGCGGCACGCGTTCGGCGAACCAGTCGCGCGCGGGGCCTTCGCCGATTACGAGAATGCGATGCTTGACGCCGCGTCGTTGCAATTCGGTGGCGACGTCCGAAAAGACATCGAGCCCTTTTTCCAGAACCAGCCGCCCGAGGAAGCTGACCGCGACCTCGTCGTCGCCGATGCCGATCGAGCGCCGCCAGTCGACATCGCGCATCGCCGGATTGAAGCGGTGATGATCCACCCCGCGCGACCAGATACCGACCGGGCGGGTCACGCCCCATTCGTGCAACAGCTCCGCCATGCCGCGACCGGGCACCATCACCTGGTCGGCGCGGTTGTAGAAGCGTTTCGACACGCCGCGCGCAACGGGTTCGAGAAAGCCGATGCCATAATATTGCGGGTAGGTTTCGAAGCGGGTGTGGAGCGAGGCGAGCGTCGCGACCCCCTGCTTCCGGGCCCAGCTGAGCGCACGGTGACCGAGAATGTCGGGGGCCGAAACATGGACGATATTGGGCCGGAACCCTTCAAGGTCGGCGCGGGTCTTCGTGGTCAGCCCGCGGGCCAGCTTATATTCACCGCGCCCGCCGGGCATGCCATAGGCGGGCACGCTGACCAGATCGCCGGTCGGCGGGAATGCCGGATTGGCGACGGTCGGCGAATAGACGCGAAGCGTGACGTCGCGGTCGAGCAGATGCCGGGCGAGCCGGTTCAGCGCCTGGTTCGCGCCGTCGCGGACATAATTATAGTTTCCGCTGAACATCGCCACGCGGAGTTGGGAAGCCTTCATCCGTGGCCCATAGCGCGCACGCGCGCATCACGCCACCGGAACGCATTGCGCCTATGGACGGTTGACCGGGCCGACGACAGGAGTGGCCAGATGAGCGACAGTTACAAGACGGGTGCCAAGGTATCATGGTCGTGGGGCAACGGCACCGCCGAGGGCAAGGTCGAGGAACGGTTCGAACGGCGGGTGCAGCGGACGATCAAGGGCACGAAGATCACGAAGAACGGGACCAAGGAGAACCCCGCCTATCTGATCGAACAGGAAGACGGGGCCAAGGTGCTCAAGCGCGGCAGCGAACTGGACTAGGACCAATCGACATTCAGCGATAACCACCGAATTTCGTCATTCCCGCGAAGGCGGGAACCCATAGACGCCGACGGTTTGACCGGATTCGCGACGCTGGCGTATATGGATTCCCGCCTGCGCGGGAGTGACGAACGGGATGGAACGCTATTCCTGCGCTCAGCGAACTGAATGTCGATCCCGCCTAAGTCCGTCCCCCGGCGGGAGCGGTGCTGCGCGGCGATTCCCCTCCTCGTGCGGAAGAGGTCTCTTGGGATATTCCCCTTTCGTTCCGCTTCTGTTAGGGCGCTGCCATGGCAAAACCCCAGAAGCGCTATGTCTGTCAGCAATGCGGATCGATTTCGTCCAAATGGGCGGGGCAATGTGCCGATTGCGGCGACTGGAACACGCTGGTCGAGGATGCCGGGGCGGTCGTTACCCCGTTTTCGGCGCGACATAACCTGCAAAGCGGCGGCAGGCCGATCCTGTTGTCCGGCCTCGATACCGACATCGCGCTACCCGATCGGCTGACGACCGGGATCGCCGAACTCGATCGCGCGCTCGGCGGCGGCTTCGTCGAGGGGTCGGCGACGCTGATCGGCGGCGATCCGGGTATCGGCAAGTCGACGCTGTTGTTGCAGGCGGCGGCGAAGCTGGCGCTGGCGGGCAAGGGCGTGGCCTATGTCTCGGGCGAGGAAGCGTCCGATCAGGTACGGTTGCGCGCGCGGCGGCTGGGGTTGGGTAATGCGCCGGTGCAACTGGCGGCGGCGACGTCGGTGCGCGATATCCTGACGACGTTCGGCGGGGCGGCGGCACCTGATCTGCTCATCATCGATTCGATCCAGACGATGCACAGCGACCTGATCGAAGGTGCGCCGGGCACCGTCAGCCAGGTGCGGGCATCCTCGGGCGAACTGATCCGCTTCGCCAAGGAACGCGGCACGGCGGTGGTGCTGGTCGGCCATGTGACCAAGGACGGGTCGATCGCCGGTCCGCGCGTGCTCGAACACATGGTCGACACGGTGCTGGCGTTCGAGGGCGAGCGCAGCCACCAGTATCGCATCCTGCGCGCGGTCAAGAACCGCTTCGGCGGCACCGACGAAATCGGCGTCTTCGCGATGGAAAGCGAGGGATTGTCCGAAATCTCTAACCCTTCGTCGCTGTTCCTGACCAGCCGTGACGAGAATGTCACCGGCACCGTGGTGTTCCCGGCGCTGGAGGGCACGCGGCCGGTACTGGTCGAGGTGCAGGCGCTGACGGTGCGACTGGCGTCGGGGGCCACGCCGAGGCGCGCAGTGGTCGGGTGGGATTCGGGCCGGCTGGCGATGATCCTCGCCGTGCTGGAGGCGCGGTGCGGCTTGGCGTTCGCGACCGCCGAAGTCTATCTCAACATCGCCGGCGGGTATCGGGTGACCGACCCGGCGGCCGATCTGGCGGTGGCGGCGGCGCTGGTCTCGGCATTGTCGGAGCGGCCGGTGCCGTCGGATGCGATCGTGTTCGGCGAAATCGCGCTGTCGGGCGAGGTTCGGCCGGTGGCGCATGGCGCGCTGCGGTTGAAGGAGGCCGGAAAGCTCGGCTTCGGTCGGGCGCTGGTGCCGTCGTCACAGAGCGCCGATGGCGGCGCGGTGAAGCTGTCGGGGTTCAAGGACCTGCCGCGCTTCGTCGATTACATGCTGGGACGGTAAGCGCGTTTCCGTGCGGATTACGCACGCAGCCGTAGCCTGCGGCCTGCTGACTTCAAACTCGTCCGCTTGTCCTACGTAGCTGTTAAGCTTGCCGAAACAGCGTATCGAAGAACGGATGTCGGCCAAGTGCTTCGATACGGGTCTTCGACTTCGCTCCGACCCATGTGATCACGCTATAGCCCCGACCCAAATGAAAACGGCCCGGACAGTCGCCTGTCCGGGCCGAATCGCGCAACGTAAGCGATGCGATCAGTTGTTGCCGACGAACGGGGTCGAGGCGACGATGCGCGGCTGGTCGACAAACAGCGTCCAGAAGGTCGCTATTTCGCCGCGCGGGCCGGCGGTCACCTTGGCGAACGATGCCTTGGCTTCGGCGGCGTTGCCCGAACGGGCCTGCGCGATGCCGATGCGCGTGTTCACTTCGTCGGCATCGACGCCGCCCTTCTGCAGCGCCAGCTGGTACAGCTCGATCGCCTTGGCATTGTTGCCCGTCGCCAGATAGACGTTGCCGGCAGCGGCCGCCGCGCGGCCATTGGCACCCGACTTGGCACGGGTTTCGAGCACGGTGACCGAACCATCGGCCTTGATCTGGGTCTGCGCGGTCGTCTTGATACCGTTGAACACCGCTGCCGATGCCGGGATCTTGCCCAGCGCCCGACCTTCGTCGATCAGCGTGACGGTTTCATAGGGCAGACCGATGTCCTGCGTGACCTGCGTATATTCGCGATAGTCGTTCTGGTCGGCCAGCGACTTGGTATCGCGCATCAGGCGCAGCACGTCGACGCGCGCCTGATTGCCGAGCGTCGCACCGTTGTTGTCGGCGCGGTCGCGGAACAGGATCAGCACCTTGCGCCAATTCGCCTGCGTCGGATATTCGGTCAGCTGACGACGCGCCCACTGGCCGGCTTCGGCCGAACGCTTCGACTTGTACAGCTGCGAGATCATATAGTCGTACCACTGCGACGGCACCGGCTGACCGGCGGCCTTCTTCGCGGCGATGACCTTTTCCATGTTCTGGACGCCGGCATCAATATTGCCGCCCTGAATCTCGATCTGGGCAAGGCGCAGGTCGAGATCGGGGTCCTTATAGCCCGCCTGCTGCGCGCGCTGGAAGAACTGCTTGGCAACGTCGCCCTGCTTGGCGTCGAGCGCGAGGATGCCGCGGTTGAAATACAGGCCACCGCGATCTTCCGGCTTCAGCTTCGGGCTGGCCAGCAATTCATCGATCGCAGCGGCGAGCGCCGGACGATCATTCTTGCCCTGCGCGGCCTGCACCTTGGTCTGGGCGAGGAAATAGGCCTCGTCCTGATTGCCGGCGGTCATCGCGGCCTGCGCGGCGGCGATCTGCGTGTCGGCGGTGGCGAAGTCCTTCGCCTTGATCGCCGCATCGGCCGCCAGTACCGCGACGCGGAATGCCTCGCCGACCTGGATCTGCGGCGTGGCCGGCGCTTCTTCCTTCTTGCGCTTCTGGGCATCGGCCGGCGGGGCGACGACCAGGGTTGCACCCAGGCCGAGCATGGCGGCGAGGGCAGCCTTGGAAACGAACGTCATGCCGTGATCTCTCCCGAAAACTGGTGCCGGAACAACGCCCGGCAGGCGCCGCTCCTCTAGGTCCTACGGCGCATCCGCACAAGCGGTCGCGCGCGTCGTCCGTTGCCGGACACCGCGTGAACGCGCGTTGAACGGTTCGGCTCCCTGCCGCCCTTTGACGGCGGCTTTGCAGGCGGATAGGCGGCGGCGATGATCGCGATCCTCTCCCCCGCCAAGACGCTCGATTACGACAGCCCCCTGCCCGCCTTGCCGCAGCACAGCATGCCGCGCCTGCCCGATCAGACCGGTCAGATCGCGCGGGGCGCGGCGCGGCTGGGGGCCGCGAGGCTGGCGACGCTGATGAAGATTTCGCCCAAGCTGGCCGAATTGAACGCCGGCCGCTATCGCGCCTTCGCCGATGCGCCCGAACGACCGGCGATGCTGGCCTTTGCCGGCGACGTCTATACCGGCTTCGACGCCAAGTCGCTGGAAGAACCGGGGTTCGCGTTCGCGCAGGACCATGTGCGGATCCTGTCGGGACTGTACGGACTGTTGCGGCCGCTCGACGTGATCCGGCCCTATCGGCTGGAAATGGGCACGCGCTGGGCACCGGGAAGGGCGAGCGACCTCTACGGGTTCTGGGGCACGCGGATCGCGGCGCTGCTGGCCGACGATGTGGCGGCAAGCGGGGATGCGGTGGTGCTGAACCTCGCCAGCCAGGAATATTGGCATGCGGTCGCGGGGAAGCTGCCGGACGGGGTTCGCGTGATCGACGTCGACTTCCGCGAGAACGGTCCGGACGGGCCGCGCTTCGTCAGTTTCCACGCCAAGAAAGCGCGGGGGATGATGGCGCGGTGGATGTGCGAGCACCGCGTGACCGATGTCGATGCGATGCAAGGGTTCGACAGCGACGGCTATCGCTTTGCCGATGCCGGGGGCGATCGCTGGACGTTCGTGCGCGGTTAGGTGAACAGCGACATAATCGCGAGGACGACCGACGACCCTGCAAGCGGGCCGATGAACATCACCAGCAGGAAGACCGCGATCGTGCCGATCATCACCCGTTCCTGCGGCGGGCTGAGCCGTGCGGGCGGCCGGGGCGGTTCGTAGCCATCGGGCGGTGGTGGCCACGCGTTGGAGTCGTAGAACATCGCCCCTACCCCTCAACGGCGCGCCGCGACGACGATCGCAGCACTCGACAACAGGATCGCCGAAACCAGCGCCCCGATCGACAGCAAACCCACCGGCGTGACCGACACCTCTGCCTTCAACCGCAGCTTGCGGCCGGCGCGCAGCGTCAGGGCGGCGTGATTCGGATGGGTCATCCGCCTCACAACGCTGAAGTCGCGATTGTTATCCCCGGGGATGGCAAGCGTTGGGGAGAAACCGCGCCTACTTCCCGCGCATTCGGGGAAGACGTGCGGCCGTTACGGCTGCGGATCCCCGCCGGTGCGGGGACGACGTCGATGTGGAAAAGGCGCCCCCGCTACGTGGCGGGGGCGCTCCCTCTCCTACCTCTTACGCCAGTTCGCGCGCCTTCGGGGCGGCGTCGCGAACGCCGGCGTCGACCGCGTCGGCGAACTGCGCGAAATTTTGGTTGAACAGGTCGACCAGCCTGGCAGCCGTGCGGTCATAGGCATCGCCATCGGCCCAGGTCGAGCGCGGGTCGAGGATCGCGGCGTCGACGCCCGGCACCGAAACCGGCACCTCGAACCCGAAATTGGGATCGGTGCGGAATTCGCCATCGGCCAGCGACCCGTCGAGCGCGGCGTTGAGCAGCGCGCGCGTCGCCTTGATCGGCATGCGGCGGCCTTCGCCATATTGGCCGCCGGTCCAGCCGGTGTTGACCAGCCAACATGCGACATTGCCCTTGGCGATGCGCTCCTTCAGCAGATTGCCATAGACCGACGGGTGGCGCGGCATGAACGGCGCACCGAAGCAGGTTGAAAAGACCGGTTCCGGCTCGGTCACGCCGATTTCGGTGCCCGCGACCTTCGACGTATAGCCCGACAGGAAGTGATACATCGCCTGATCGGGGGTCAACCGTGCGATCGGCGGCAGGATGCCGAACGCGTCGGCGGTCAGCATCACCACGTTGCGCGGCGTCGGCCCCATATTGTCGGCCGACGCATTGGGGATGCAGTCGATCGGATAGGCCGCGCGCGAGTTTTCGGCAATGCTCGGATCGTCGAGGTCGAGCGTGCGGGTGTCGGGGTCCATCACCACGTTCTCAAGAACGGTGCCGAAGCGCTTGGTCGTCGCGAAGATTTCCGGTTCGGCCTCTGCCGACAGGCGGATCATCTTGGCATAGCAACCGCCTTCGAAATTGAAGACCGCGGTGTCCGACCAGCCATGTTCGTCGTCGCCGATCAGCGTGCGGCTGGCATCGGCCGACAACGTCGTCTTGCCGGTGCCCGACAGGCCGAAGAACACCGCCGTGTCGCCGTTCGGACCGATATTGGCGGAACAGTGCATTGGCATCGTGCCGGTTTCGGGCAGCAGGAAGTTGAGCAGGCCGAACACCGACTTCTTCATTTCGCCGGCATATTGCGTGCCGCCGATCAGGATCAGCTTCTCCGTCATGCTGACCGCGATCACCGTCTCGCTGCGGCAACCGTGACGCTCGGGATCGGCGCGGAAGGTCGGCAGGTCGATGATCGTGAAGTCGGGCACGAACCCGGCAAGGTCGGCGACGTCGGGACGCACCAGCATCGTGCGGATGAACAGGTTATGCCACGCCAGCGTGTTGATGACGCGAACCTTCACCCGGTGTTCGGGCTGCGATCCGCCATACAGGTCCTGCACGAACAGCGTCGGTTCGGTGGTCAGCTGTTCGAGGAAGTCCGCTTTCAGCGCCGCGAAATGTTCGGGCTGCATCGCGCGGTTGGTCTTGCCCCACCACACCGTCTCCTCGGTGATGGCGTCGCGGACCATGAACTTGTCCTGCGGGCTGCGGCCAGTATGCCGGCCGGTCGTCACGACCAGCGGACCGTCCTTTGCCAACCGCCCCTCGCCACGGGCCACCGCCTGTTCGACAAGCTGCGGGGTCTGCAGATTCCAGTGCACATCGGCCCCGGTCTCGATCTCCATCGCAGCCAGTCCGTATTCCGGCGTCACGATCGCCATGCTGCCATTCTCCCTGTCGAATCACCGGCGGCGAACGCCCTGTCCATCGCCTCGCTATGTGTTCGCTATGCTTCCCCTATGCTTGCGATCGCCGTTCGTCAAACGCGTTAAACATCATTTTCGACGTAACGTTGATTACCGCCGATCGAACCGGGACGGCTGCTGTTCTTTGTCAATTATATGACTATTTGAGATGGACGGGGGCATTGAGCCGAACGCCCCTTTCCCGTAACCCTGCCGATGATGCAGACGGACCCGATGCAATGACCGCGACGATCGCCCTGGTCGATGACGACCGCAACATTCTGACCTCCGTCTCGATCGCGTTGCAGACCGAGGGGTTCGTCACGCGCGTCTATTCGGACGGCGAGGTGGCGTTGAAGGCGTTCGCCGAGAACCCGCCCGATCTTGCGGTGCTCGACATCAAGATGCCGCGGATGGACGGCCTCGAACTGCTCCGCCGGTTGCGCGAGCGCAGCCGGCTGCCGGTCATCTTCCTGACCAGCAAGGACGACGAGCTGGACGAGGCGCTGGGTCTCGCCATGGGTGCCGACGATTACATCGCGAAGCCATTTTCGCAGCGGCTGCTGATCGCGCGCATTCGCGCCATCCTGCGCCGTGCCGAACCGGCCCAGCCGGGGGAGGCGGGCAGTGCCGAGGGGACGCAACCGGTGCTGGAGCGCGGACGGCTGGCGATGGACCCGGCGCGGCACAAGGTGACGTGGCACGGCGAGAACGTGACACTGACCGTCACCGAATTCCTGATCCTCGAAACGCTTGCCAGCCGTCCGGGTATCGTCAAGACCCGCAACCAGTTGATGGACGCCGCCTATCAGGACGACATCTATGTCGACGACCGCACCATCGACAGCCACATCAAACGGTTGCGCCGCAAGTTTCGGCAGGTCGACAAGGAATTCGACGCAATCGAGACACTATATGGCGCAGGGTACCGGTTCGCCGACGATTAGGACGGGGAGCACAGGCGCGCGCCGCCTGCCCAGCCACTCCGCCGTACCCCCGCGCAGGCGGGGGTCCAGAGCCAGGCGGAACAACGGTCGGCGGGTGGAACGCTGGACCCCCGCCTGCGCGGGGGTACGGCTGCGGCATGTAGGAATGCCGAATGCCCGACGCTGACCCCATCGACCGTCCGCCCAACGAAGGCGCCCTGTCGCTGCGCTGGTCGGGGCGGGTGTCGCTCACCCCGCGCATCCTGTTCGTCAACATCTTCGCGCTCGCGCTGCTGGCGGGCGGGTTCTTCTATCTCGACAGCTATCGTGCGCGCATCGTCGACGGCCGGGTGGCGCAGGCCGAACGCGAAGTGCGGTTGATCGCCGAGGCGCTGACATTGTTGTCGCCCGACGAGCGCACCGACGAAATGGTCAATTTCGCGCGCAAATCAGGGCTGCGGCTCCGCATTTACGACCGGCGGGGGCGGCTGGTCGCCGACAGCCGGCAACTGGGCGTGCGCAATTTCCAGCTGCGCGATCCCGACAAGGATGGCTGGCAGCAGGATGCGGCGCGCGCGCTCGACGCGGTGATCGATACCGTGGTCCGCAACGATCGCGACCCGCTGTACCGCGAACGCGCGCCGGGTCGCGGCCTGCGCTGGCCCGATGTGGTGACGGTCCGCACCACCGGCGGCACCGCCGCGACGGTGTGGCGCGCGCCCGACCGGACGCCGGTCGTCACCGCCGCCGCGCCCCTGCCCGAGGACCGGGTACTGATGGCGACGGTCAATGCCCGCGACATCACCCAGACGGTGCGGACCGAACGCGCGCGGCTGAGCATGGTTCTCGCGGTCGCGGTGCTGCTGTCGGTGCTGCTGTCGCTGTTCCTCGCGCGCACCATCGTCCGCCCGATGCGGATGCTGGCGCGCGCCGCGATCCGGGTGCGGCTGGGCCGCGACCGGGAGGTCGTGGTGCCGCGCCTGCCCAGCCGCCGCGACGAGATCGGCATGCTCGCCCGCTCGCTGTCCGACATGACCGCGGCACTGCGCAGCCGGATCGATGCGACCGAAGCCTTTGCCGCCGACGTCACCCATGAGCTGAAGAATCCGCTCGCCTCGCTGCGGTCGGCGGTCGACGGGCTGGCGACGGTCAGGGACCCCGATCTGCGCGACCAGTTGCTGGCGATCGTGCATGACGACGTTCACCGGCTCGACCGCCTCATCACCGATATCTCCGATGCCTCGCGGCTCGATGGGCAATTGGCGCGGGCGAAGTTCGAGGATGTCGATCTGGCGGCGCTGATCGCGGCGCTGGTCGCGTACCGTGTCGATCGCGGGATCGACCGCGACGTGACGCTCGACTTCGATCGTGGCGACGTCGGTCCGCTGGTCGTGCACGGCGAGGGTGCCCGGCTGGAACGGGTGTTCGCCAATCTGATCGACAACGCCATTTCCTTCTCCCCGCCCGGCGGCGCGGTGCGGATCGGCGGCGGAAACGACGGTGATCTGGTCGAGATCGAGATCGTCGACGACGGTCCCGGCGTGCCGCCCGAACAGCGCGAGGCGGTGTTCCGCCGGTTCCATTCGGTCCGCCCCGGCGGCGAGGCGTTCGGCCAGCATTCCGGCCTCGGCCTTGCCATCGCCCGGACCATCGTCGAAGGGCATGGCGGTATGATCGCCGCCGAATCACGCCGGGACAGCCGCGACGGCGCGCGCTTCGTCGTACATCTGCCGATCGCCGGCGAATGACCGAACCGCCGATCCACGCCGGCTGCGTCGCGATCCGCGGCGTCGGCGTGCTGATCGCCGGCCCGTCTGGATCAGGCAAATCGGACCTCGCGCTCAGGCTGATCGAGCGCGGCGGGGTACTGGTCAGCGACGATTACACCCTGCTCCATGTCGAAGCCGGCGTGCTGCACGCGACCGCGCCCGCCACCATCGCCGGCCGTATCGAGGTGCGTGGGCTGGGCATCGTCGATCGCCCGACCATCGCCAGCATCCCCGTCGCGCTGTTCGTCGAGGCCGGCACCCCCGATCGCCTGCCCGAACCCATGACGCGGACACTCGCCGGCATCGCCATCCCCGCCTACAGACTGGCGTTGCTCGAAGCCTCGGCACCCGCCAAGATCGACCTAATGCTTGACAGGATTCTCCGATGATGCGCCATGCCGATATCCTGCTCGTCACCGGCATGTCGGGTGCGGGCAAATCGACGGTGCTCAAGACGCTGGAGGACAGCGGCTGGGATATCGTCGACAATCTGCCGTTGCGCCTGCTCGGCAACCTGATCGCTGCCAGCCCCGCCGATGCCGAACGGCCGCTGGCGATCGGCATCGGCACCCGGACGCGGGGCTTCGACGCACAACAGATCGTCGACCGCATTCGCGACCGCCCCAATCTCGGCGTCAGCGTGTTGTTCCTCGACAGCAGCCAGGCCGAGCTGGAGCGCCGCTACAACGAAACGCGCCGCCGCCATCCCCTTGCCACCGATCGCACCGCCGCCGACGGGATCGAGTCCGAGCGCGCGGTGCTCGAACCGCTGCGCGCCTTTGCGAACCGGCTGCTCGACACCACCCATTTCTCGCGCAACGCGCTGGCGGAATGGGTGCGCGAGACGTTCGCCGCGCCGGGCAGCGCCGATCCGGTGTTGTCGGTATATTCGTTCGGCTTCGCGCGCGGTGCGCCACGCAACGCCGATATCGTGCTCGACATGCGCTTCCTGCGCAACCCGCACTGGGACCCGGTGCTGCGGCCCGGCACCGGCCTCGACGCCGATGTTGCCGCCTATGTGCAGGCCGATCCCGCCTATGACGCCGCCATCGCTTCGTTCGAAACGATGCTGGCGACGCTGCTGCCGCGCTACAAGGCGGAGGGCAAATCCTATGTCACCATCGCTTTCGGCTGTACCGGCGGGAGACACCGGTCGGTCCATGTCGCCGAACGCATGGGGGCATGGTTGCGCGAGCAGGGTTTTTCGCCCACGATAGAACATCGCGATCTCGGCACCGCGCCGCAGGACTCGCTGGAAGGCGCACGGCGCGCGCCATGACGGATGTAGGAACGACGACGAACATGATCGGGTTGGTTTTGGTGACGCATGGTCGTCTTGCCCAGGAGTTCGTCGTTGCGATGGAGCATGTCGTCGGCCCGCAGGAGCGGATCGAGACGGTGTGTATCGGTCCCGACGACGATATGGAGGAACGCCGCGCCGACATCGCGACCGCGATCGCCGCGGTCGATGCCGGGCAGGGCGTGATCGTGCTGACCGACCTGTTCGGTGGTACGCCCAGCAACCTTGCGATCTCGCTGATGGAAACCGGCCGGATCGAGGTGATCGCCGGGATCAACCTGCCGATGCTGATCCGGCTGGGTGGCGCGCGCAAGGCGATGAAGGTCGCCGAAGCGGTCGCCGCCGCGCGCGAAGCCGGCCGCAAATATATATCGGTCGCCAGCGAGGTTCTGGGAGAAGCAGCGGCATGACAACCTCGCGCACCGTGCAGATCACCAACCGTCGCGGCCTCCACGCCCGCGCCTCCGCCAAATTCGTGACGATGGCCGCCGCGCAACCGATCGAGGTCAGCGTCGAAAAGGACGGATCGAGCGTCACCGGCACCTCGATCATGGGCCTGATGATGCTGGGCGCCGCCAAGGGCGACCATATCACGATCAGCGCGAGCGGCGACGGTGCCGAGGCGGTGGTCGGACAACTCGCGCAACTGGTCGAGGATCGCTTCGGCGAGGATTGAGCCGCGCCGCTTTCCCTTCGTCGTTACCCCGGACTTGATCCGCGGCGACGACGTATTTGGGACCACCGTCCTGCTTCCCAAATTTTTAGGGGTGGTCCCACCCCTGCCCCGGCCATAGGTCCCGCCGCATGACAATGCCGGACCATCCGGGCCTCGCCGCCCTGACCGACAAGGAAAAGCATACGCTGCGCCTGATCGTGCGCGGCCATGATGCGAAGTCGGTCGCGGTGACGCTCGGCCTGTCGGTCCACACCATCAACGAGCGGCTGCGCGACGCACGGCGCAAGCTGGCGGTGTCGAGCAGTCGCGAGGCGGCGCGGATGCTGTTCGAGGCCGAGGGCGCGACCCCCGAAAATCTGGGGGACATGAGAAACGGGGACGACGGAAGCCGCCGCACCACCGATGTCGCTTCCACGCCGGACGACGGCGCGGGGCCGGCACGTCGCCTGGCCCGGTTTCTGATCGGAGCGATCGTCATGACCCTTGCCCTCGGCCTGCTGGCCTTCACCCTGTTGCCCGCGACGTTGCAGGTGCCGGCACCGCCGCCCGCGACCGCACCGGCGACGCCCGCGCCCGATGCGGCGCGCACCTTCCTCGAACTGGTCGATCAGGGGCGCTGGACCGACACCTACCGCCGGTTCGGCGTTGCCTTCCGCAAGCTGAATACGGAGCAGGTCTGGACCAATGTCTCGGAAAAGGTTCGTACTCCGCTCGGCCCGGTCGTGTCGCGGACGCTGATTGGACAGGAATATGTTCCTGCCCCGCCCTATGGCTACCAATCGGTCAAATTCCGCACCCGCTTCGCCAAGGGCGGTGAGCAGGTGGAGACAGTGATGCTCGATCAGGAAGATACCGAATGGAAGGTCGTCGGCATCACCATCGGCTAGAGACACGCCGCCCCGGACCCGATCCGGGGCAGAGCACAACTTACCCCCGCAACCGCCGCTCTTCCTCCACCAGATAATCGCGGGTCAGCGGCAATGCCCAGCGGTCGCGGGTCAGCTGCACCTGATAATTGACCATGCCGCCATGGCGGAACGCCGCTGCCGCGCCGGCGAGGTAGAAGGTCCACATGCGGTAGAATTTCTCGTCGTACAGGTCGACGATCGCATCCTTCGCCGCCACCGTGCGCGCATACCAGTGATCAATGGTATGCGCATAATGTACGCGCAGCACCTCGATATCGCTCGCGATCAGCTTGGTGCCCTCATAACCGCGCACGATCTCCGACAGTGCCGGGTTGTAGCCGCCGGGGAAGATATATTTGGTCGTGAAGGTGTCGGTGACGCCCGGCACGCCCATCCGGCCGATGGTATGGACCAGCATCACGCCGTCGTCGGTCAACAATTCGCGGCACTTGCGGAAGAAGGTGCCATATTGCGGCGGGCCGACATGTTCGAACATGCCGACCGACACGATCCGGTCGAACCGGCCGGTCACGTCGCGATAATCGATCAGCTCGAACTTCACCTTGTCGGCGACGCCGGCGGCTTCGGCGCGACGGCGGGCGACCTTGATCTGCTCTTCGGACAGGGTGACGCCCAGCACCTCGGCCCCGGTCTTTTCGTGCAGATACAGCGCCATCCCGCCCCAGCCGCAGCCGATGTCGAGCACGCGCATCCCTGGCCTTATCGCCAGTTTCGCGGCGATATGCGCCTTCTTGTCGGCCTGCGCCTGTTCGAGGCCATGGTCGGCATCGGTGAAATAGGCACAGCTATATTGCAGGTCGGTGTCGAGGAAGAGCGCGTAGAGCCGGTCCGACAGGTCGTAATGGTGCGCGACGTTTCGTTTCGACCGCCGCGCCATGTTCACCCGGTCGATCCGGTGCCGGACGGCATCGAACAGGCGGATCGGCAGCGACGGCCGCAACCCGCCGCCCCGGCCCCATGGCGTGTTGCCGGTCAGCAATTCGACCAGATCGCGAATGTCGCCGCGATCGATGACCAGTTCGCCGTCCATGAACGCCTCCGCCGCGCCCAAGGCCGGATGGCGGACGATGCGGCCGGCGACGCCCGGCCTGGTGAAGCGGATCGCGACATCGGGAAAGGCCGGATCGGGGGTACCGAAATGGACGATACGGCCATCGGCGTGGGTCAGGGAAAGCGTGCCGCGACGAACCGTGCGGGCGAGAAACGTGTCGATCAGTGCCATGAACGGCCCGTTAGGGACCGAATGTGGCAAGTCATGGGCGAACCGTGACAATCGTCCCCGCTCCGGGGAGGATATCGGGACTGGACTGCGCCTTCGCCGATTCCGGGAGGATTTGCTTGGGGCGGACGTTCCGCTACACGCCCGCCATGCTTTCCCGCCTGCGCGATCGCCCATGGACCACCGCGCTGCTGATCGGCGTGGCGGCGCAATTGCTGTTCGCCTGGGCGCTGGGGCGGCCGGGCAAGCTGTCGTTCGACGAAGTCCATTACGTCCCCGCCGCGCGAACGCTGCTGACGCTCGCCTATCCCGCCAATCCCGAACATCCGCTGGTGGCCAAGGAACTGATCGCGGCCGGCATCCTGCTGCTCGGCGACAATCCATGGGGCTGGCGGATCATGGGGACTCTGGCGGGCACGGCGACGGTGCTCGGCGTCTTCGCCATCCTGCAACTGCTGTTCCGGCGGACGCATGTTTCCGCGTTCGGTGCGGCGCTCGCGATGCTGAACCAAACGCTGCTGGTCGAGGCGCGGACGGCGATGCTGGAGGTGTATCTCGGCGCGTTCGTCACGCTCGGCATCGCCGCGCTCCTCTGGTCGATGCGCGGGCAGCCGGCGCTGCGGCTGACGCTGGCGGCGTTGCTGTTCGGGCTGGCGGTCGGGGTGAAATGGGCGGCGGTGCCCTATGTCGCGGGGGCCGGACTGCTGCTGATCTGGGGCAAGACCGGCAAGCGCGATTACTGGCCGGGCCTGCCGCTGATCGCCGCGCTGGCGATCCTCGGCGCGGTCAGCATCGCCACCTATTTCGCGACCTTCGCTCCGGCGTTCTTTTATGCGTCCGAGCCGCTGACCCTTGCTCGGCTCCTGCCGTTCCAATGGGACATGTACGAACGCCAGACACAGGTGCTGGCGGCGCATCCCTATCAATCGAGCTGGTGGACCTGGCCGCTGCTCGCCCGGCCGATCTGGTATTTCTACGAACCCGATGCGGGGGTGCAGCGCGGCGTGCTGCTGCTCGGCAATCCGGCGATCATGTGGGGCGGGTTGCTGGCCGTCGCGGTGTGCCTGCGGACCGGATGGAAGCGGCGGGCACCGGCCTTGTTCGGCATCGGGCTGTTGTGGGTCGGATCGCTGGCGGTATGGGCGGTGATCCCCAAATCGCTCGGCTTCTATTATTACTACCACCTGTCGAGCATCTGGCTCTGCCTCGCGCTTGCCGCCGCCTTCCACGCCCATGCCAGGGGTCGCCTCGCCCGCGCCGACGAATGGTTCGCGCTGCCGGCGATCATGCTGTTCGTCTATTTCTATCCCATCCTTTCCGCCGCTCCGCTGTCGGGACCGCAGGCGTTCAACCGCTGGATGTGGTTCGACAGCTGGCGCTAGGTCGCCCGCCGCCCATACCGCCCCCACGTAAAGCGCGATGACAGCGCGAAATTCCACACTGCCCCGACCGCGATCCCCGCCAATGCCGGCAGCGCCCAAGCCCCGCCGCGCACGTCATACAGGAACGCCGCCAGCCCGACATTGGCGACCGCCCCCACCGAACACACCGCGCAGAACGACAGCCATCCGTTGAGCAATGACCGCACCCCGCGCAGCCGCCGGTCGCGATAGGTCAAATGGTTGTTCAGAAAGAAGTTGAACGTCATCGCCACCATCGTCGCAACGATCGTCGCCATGACGAACCCGCCGCCCAGTTCGAGGAACAGTCCCAGCGCCGCGAGATGCACGATCGCCCCCGCCGCGCCGATCGCGGAGAACATGACGAACCGCACCGGCACCACCCGCCCGAACATCCGGTCGTACAGCGCGATCAGATATTCGAGCGCGACGACGTGGTCGAGCTTGCTCTCCCCCACCGCGCGCGTGCGGAACACATAGGGCAGTTCGACGAAGCGCAGCGGCACCGGCGCGGCAGTCAGAATGTCGAGCAGGATCTTGAACCCGATCCCGGACAGGCGCGGCGCGACGCCCCGCACCACATCGCTGCGGATCATGAAGAAACCGCTCATCGGATCGGACAGATCGGCCTTCAGCACCCGCCGCGACAGCCGGGCGGCCAGCGCCGATTTGGCGACGCGATCGGCATCCCACGCGCCCGTCCCGCCCCCGTCGACGAACCGCGATCCGATCACCAGATCGATCGCCCGATCACCCGCCAGCGCCGCCGCCATGCGCGGCAACAATGCCTCGTCATGTTGCAGGTCGCCATCGATCACCGCGACCAGCGGCGCGGCGGTGGCGCACATCCCCTCGATACAGGCCGTCGACAGCCCGCGCCGACCGATCCGTTGCAGCACGCGGATGCGCGGGTCGCTGCCGGCGATCGCCCGCACGACATCGGCGGTGCCGTCGGGGCTGTCGTCGTCGACGAAGATCGCCTCCCACGCATACCCAGCCAGTGCCGTGTCGAGCGCCGCGACCAGCAACGGCACGTTGCCGCGCTCGTTGAAGACGGGCACGACGATGGCAAGGTCGAGCGGGGTCATATCCCCCTTACCGTACCCCCGCGCAGGCGGGGGTCCAGAGCCACAGTCGATGCCGTTCGTTACCCTGGATCCCCGCCTGCGCGGGGATACGATAGCGCGTGAAAATCACAACGCCGCCAGCACCGCGTCCGTCATCTCCCCGGTCGTCGCCGTCCCACCCAGATCGGGCGTCCGATGCCCCGCGACCAGCGCCGCCGTCACCGCTGCCTCGATCCGGTCGGCAGCCTCGGCCTCCCCAAGCGAATGGCGCAGCATCATCGCCGCCGACAGGATCGTCGCCAGCGGGTTCGCCTTGCCCTGCCCCGCGATATCGGGCGCGGAGCCATGGATCGGCTCGTACAGCCCCTTCTTGTCCTGATTGATCGCCGCCGACGGCAGCATCCCGATCGATCCGGCGCACATGCTCGCCTGATCCGACAGGATATCGCCGAACAGGTTGCCGGTGACGATCACGTCGAACTGCCCGGGATTGCGCACCAGCTGCATCGCGGCATTGTCGACATACATATGGGTCAGCGCGACATCGGGATAATCGGCCGACACCTCGATCACCACGTCGCGCCACAATTGCGAGGTTTCGAGGACGTTCGCCTTGTCGACCGAACACAGCCGGTGGTTGCGGGTCCGTGCGGTGTCGAATGCGACGCGGGCGATGCGTTCGACCTCGGCCTCGTCATAGCGCATCAGGTCATGACCCTCGCGCAGGCCATCGGCGGTCGTGCCGCGCCCCTTGTCGCCGAAATAAACGTCGCCGGTCAGCTCGCGCACGATCACCATGTCGATCGCGGCGGCGACTTCGGGACGCAGCGCAGAGGCATCCTCCAGCCCCGCGAACAGCTTGGCCGGGCGCAGATTGGCGAACAGCCCCAATGCCTTGCGCAGGCCGAGGATCGCCTGTTCAGGGCGATGCTCGCGCGCGACATTGTCGAATTCCGGGTCGCCGACCGCACCAAACAGGACCGCATCGGCACGCTTCGCCAGATCGAGCGTCGCTGGCGGCAGCGGATGGCCATGCGCACGATAGGCCGCACCACCAACCGGTGCTTCCTCGAACGTCAGACCCAGATCGAGCGCATCGAGCACCCGCCGCGCCGCCGCCACCACTTCCGGTCCGATCCCGTCGCCGGGCAGTATCGCGATCAAGGCCATTGCATCATTCCCGTTTCGCGCACGAACATTGCGCGGCTCCATCGGCAAAAGCCCCTGCCCCAAGCCGGGCGGGTCACGCAACCGTCCTTTTCAGTCGCTCGACCATCCGTTCCCGCGCCGCCAGCACGTCCTGCCCCCGTCCGCCCAGCAGGTCGCGGGTCAGGAAATGACCCGACAGTGCCAGCCCCTCGAACGCCGCGTCCCAGCTTGCCGGCCCGCCCTCCGCCAGAAAGGCGGGCAGTGCCAGCAACCGATGCTCCAGCCCGACCGCCGACGCGCGCGATACCGCGCCGCCGCTCCTGGGGCTGACATGGGTCAGGTCGTCGCGCGCGCCGGTCGCGACACATTCGTCGAGCGCCAGTCCGAATCCCAGCTCGGACAGGATCAGCAACTCGGTCCGCACCAGCGCCCCGATCCAGTCGCGTGCCGCCGGCGCCGCCGCGATCGCCGCCAGCAGCCCGTCGAGCGCGGCATGGATGCGCGGATAGGCCTGCGCCTCGGGCAAAGCATAGGCGGCCAGCGCACACATCCAGTCGATCGCCGCCGCCGGCACCGGTTCGGCGAACAGCGGCGCGCGGCTCTCGATCAGTTCGACGGTCAGCGCCGCCAACTGCGTATCGGTCCGCGCCCGCCAGTCGCCGCGGATCAGATTGCCCGGCTGCAACACCGGCCGGATCGCCCGGCTCCGCCCGCCGCGCACATAGCCGGGCTGGACGCCCGCCTCCGCAGTCAAGGCGCGAACGACCGCGCCATGCTCGCCATGCGCGCGCGACGAGAGCAGGATGGCGGTGGTGTTCAGGTGCATGGGGTGGTTTTAGCGGGAATTGGCAAATACACCGATCCGCGCCCTCAATTTCCGTTCGTTGGTTCCAGTAGCACATCCGCGCTGGCGACCGGCGGCAGATTCTCGACGGTACGATCCCGCCGAACGCGAAATCGGCCGCTGCCATAGCCTGAACCACTGCCCGTAGTTTCTACGGTGTAAATCGTTCCGACGCGAAGCGGCTTCGCTGCCACTCCGGGCGGAAGAAACGGCTTTCCTGTCAGTGTCTGGCCATACAGGATCGGGAACTGGTTCCAGCACTCACCAACATCAGTATTTTTCGACCAAACGACACCGTTTTTAATGAGTTGAAGATCATCCTCTTGGTTAGGAATGGCCGCCGGTCCGGTTTCGGCTGAAACCATGATACTCCTTATACAATCAGCGTTTCGCTGGGACGCCGGGTCGACGACGAACGCGAGCCTTCCGGCGGTCACTACGGCTCGGAGATCATATGCGTAGGAACATCCCGTAAGCGATAGGAGCAGGACAGAACAAACGCTCCACTGTCCATGACGGGTCAAAGCGGTCTGCTCCCTGCAGATTTGAACGAGGCACTCAATTCAAAACCATCACGTGCAGCGTACACGTCGCTCCGAGACTTTCCTACCGAGTCTGAAGCGGGATATCGTGCGCTGGTTCTTCTGTATTGTCGATCCCCACGCAGCGTTTCGCTCCGAAAGCCTGCACAACCAGCGAGTTGCGCGAGTGTGACTTTTGTGACCTTTGGCCCGCGCTACCCCCGCCGAACCCTCGAAATCATCGGCCCGACCACCGGCCACTCCCGCGCCCGCTTCACCCGCTCGACTGCCCCATCGAATACCTGCAACGTCCGCACCGTCGCGCGATTGGCCCGACTGTCGCGCAACAACAGCAAGTCCACACACGCCGTCCCAGCCGTAGCGAATTGCCGCTTATGCTGCCCTTCCCCCTCGGTGAAATCGAACCGCAGCGCCGCCGGCTCCGCAAACAACGTCCGGAACGCCTCCAGATGCAACACGCTGCCCGGCGACCATTCCCCCCATGACGGATCATGCCCGACATACTCGTACCGCACATCGCCGCCCGTCATTGGGCAATAGAGATAGGCAATCGGCGTGCCGCCCACGAACAGCAACCAGCCGAACGCCTCGCCCCGCGCGCCCTTGCCCTGCATCACCGCGCGAAACGGAATGTCGCCCGGCAATCCCGCGCCGAGCAGCTTTTCCTGATAGGTCCGCGCCGCGACCGTCCGCGCCAGCCCGTGAAACTCGGCCAGTTCCTGCGCGGTGCGATAGGTCCGTACGCCGAGCGTGCCGTCGTTCGCCTCGGCCAGCTTCTTGCGCTTGCGCTTCAAACTCGACCGGGCGTTGCCCGACAGCCCAGCAAACCATGCGTCGAACCCGATCGTCAGGTCGGTGTGATAGCGGGTATATTGCTGCCGGACGAACACGATCCCGGCATTCGGCACGACCGCCGGCATCAACGGTTCGGGCAGCGAAGTCACCGACCAGCCATCCGCCCCCTTGGGCAGCGGCGGCAGCACCGGCACCGCCCCCGCCAGCACGTCGCGTAGTTCCATCGGCACCCGCACCAGCCGCCGCCGCACCGAAAACAGCGTCCGCGCCCCGATCTGGAACCTGATCGGCCAGGGCTGGACCGGCGTCATGCCGCGCGTTCCTCGATCAGGTTCGACCAGAGCTGTTCGACCTGCCGCCGCCGCGTCCTGAACGCGCTGGCCGGCAGCGGCCGGTCGTCCTGCCCCAGCCGCAGCGCCGGACGGTCGCGGAAATGGGTCGTCGGCAGGCGATCGGCATCGGCGGCCAGCGTGCGGCACAAGGTTTCGAACCGGCGGACATGAACGCGGTTGGCTCGCGTGCCCGCTCGATTGGCGAGTTCGAAACCGTGGCTGACGATCGTCACCGCCGCATGATCGTTGGCGCCAGCATGGGTTAATGCCGCGCGCATTTCGGCGGCCGACAGCGCACAGATCTGAAAATGCCGCCGCCCGCCGCCGGGCATCGCGATCGTCGTCACCGGCACTTCGATCAGCCCGCGATGCTCGACCGGCGCGATCCGATCGGGCGACAGCGCGATCATGCTCGGCCATGGATGGTGCGCGCCATTATGGCTGCTGTCATAGGCAAAGCCGAGCGCCGCCAGCGCATCGAGCGTCACGTCATTGGCGCTATAGCTGCCCGCACGGAACGCGACCGGAACGGGCGCACCGGCGGCCCGCAACAGGTCGCGCGCCTCGCCCAGCAAGTCCTGCTGCGCCTGTCGCGACAGGTCGACCAGTTCGAACACATGCGCGCGCCGCCGGTCCGCCAGCGCCGCCCGCGCCCAATTGGGGTGGAGGTGCAGTTGCACCTCCTGCCCCGCCGACAGGATCGCCTCGACGGTCGGCGCGATCGCCGCCATGCCATAGAGCCGAGCGGGCAGCGGATCGACGAAGAAACATGCCTTCAACCCATGCACCCGCAGCCGTTCGAGCTGCCACGTCACCCCGACCCCGGCGGGTTCGAGCGAGCGCTGCACCACCGTGTCGGCCGGCAGACCGGCGGCATGGTGCCGCCACATCAATTCGGTATCGATCGTCAGGAAGACGGGGGTCGTCATGGTCCTGTCCTGCCCGCTGCGCGTAAACAACCGGTGAAACACCGGCCGCCTTCGACGAGGTCGGGACGTATCATACTAACCGGTCGGCGGCGAACCGGCCCAGTCATTCCATTCGGTGATCGCCGCGGCGCTTTCCGACCGCTGCACCGCCCGACCGGCCTCCTCGGTCGCGCGTGCCAGCGCCGCGTGACAGGTGGCCGCCACGTCGACCCCTGCCCTCCGCGCGCGGGCCAGCAACGCCGCGTCGATCGCGACCGGTTCAGCGGCTGTGGAAATAGTCATAGACCCCCTGCGCCATCGCCTTGCTGACCCCCGGCGCCTTTTGCAGATCGGCAAGGCTGGCGTTACGCACCGCCCGCGCCGTACCGAAATGCATCAGCAGCGCCTTTTTCCGCGCCGGCCCGATGCCGGGCACCTCGTCGAGCGGGCTGACGCCGATCGCCTTCGATCGCTTGTCGCGATGCGCGCCGATCACGAAGCGGTGGACCTCGTCGCGCAGCCGCTGCAGATAGAACAGCACCGGCGAATTGACCGGCAGCGTCAGTTCGCGCCCGTCCATCAGGTGGAACACCTCGCGCCCGTCACGGCCATGATGCGGCCCCTTCGCCACGCCGACCATGCACACATCCTCGATGCCCAGATCCTCCAGCACCGCCTTCGCCGCGCTCAACTGCCCCTTGCCGCCATCGATCAGCACGAGGTCGGGCCAGCCATTGCCGTCGCGATCGGTCTCGCGATCGGGATTCTCCTCCTGCGCACGGGCGAAGCGGCGGGTCAGCACCTCCTTCATCATCGCGAAGTCGTCGTTGGTCTGCGCCTGCTTGATGTTGAACTTGCGATACTGGCCCTTGCGGAACCCCTCCGGCCCGGCGACGACCATCGCCCCCAGCGCGTTGGTCCCCTGGATATGGCTGTTGTCATAGACCTCGATCCGGTCAGGCGGACCTTCCAGTTCGAACAGGTCGGCAACCTCGCGCAGCAGCCGCGCCTGCGTCGTCGACTCCGCATTGCGCCGCTGCAGGGCTTCGTCGGCATTGCGCTTCGCCTGATCAAGCAGCCGCCGCCGGACGCCGCGCTGCGGCACCGACAGCGCAACCTTGAACCCGGCCCGCTCGGCCATCGCCTCGGCCAGCACCTCGCCCTCCGCGAGTTCGCGATCGACGAAGACGTTGCGCGGCGGCGGCACCTCCTCGTAAAACTGCATCAGGAACGCCGACAGCACCTCGTCCTCGGGCACCTCGTTGGTATGCGCGGGGAAGAAGCTGCGATGCCCCCAATTCTGCCCGCCCCGGATGAAGAATGCCTGGATGCCGATCACCCCCTCCAGACACGCCATCGCGAAGACGTCGGCATCACCGACCCCGTCCGCGTTGATCGCCTGACTGCCCTGGATGAAGGTCAGCGCCTTCAGCCGGTCGCGCAGCACCGCAGCGAGTTCGAAATCCATCGCCTCCGCCGCCGCCTGCATCTGCACGCCCAGCTTCGCCTGCACCTTGGTCGACTTGCCGCCGAGAAAGTCCTTCGCGTCGCCGATCAGCTCGGCATAGGCCGCCTTATCGATCCGCCCGACGCACGGCGCCGAACAGCGCTTGATCTGGTACAGCAGGCACGGCCGGTCGCGCGTCTTGAAGAAACCATCGGTGCACGACCTGAGCAGGAACAGCTTTTGCAACGCGTTCAGCGTCTGCGTCACCGAACCGGCGCTGGCAAAGGGACCGTAATAATCGCCCTTCGCCCGCCGCGCACCACGATGCTTCTGAATGCGCGGAAAGTCGTGATCGGCGCGCAGCAGGATGAACGGGAACGACTTGTCGTCGCGCAGCAGCACGTTGTACGGCGGGCGATAGCGTTTGATGAGCTGCGCTTCGAGCAGCAGCGCCTCCGCCTCGTTGTTCGTCGTGACGATCGTCATCGACCGCGTCTGCGCGACCATGCGCTGCAACCGCTTCGTCAGCCGCGACACCTGCGTATAGTTGGCGACGCGGTTCTTCAGCGCCCGCGCCTTGCCGACATACAACACCTCGCCGCGCGCATCCTGCATCCGGTACACGCCCGGCCGCACCGGCAGCGTCGCCAGCACGTTGCGGATCGCGGCGACGCCGGCATCGATATCCGGCGCGTCCGACCCGCGCACGGTGAAGCTGGCCTTGTCCTCGTTGAAGCGATTGGGGGCGTTGGGTGTTTCCGACATTATGCCCGATTTAGGGTCCAGACCCACAACTGCCAATGGTCGTGATCGCCGGGAGAAGCCCGCCGGCAAGGAGCGCAGCGCAGTCGCGTAGCTCTCCGCTACGCGCAAGCAAGCGACGCCGTCCGGCGGGCTTCTCCCGGCGACCGCTGCACGGCGGGCCTATTTTGGCGTCACGCGGCGTCGCGCGTCGGTCACGATGCTGCAGCATCGCTCGCTCCTTGCTCCTGGCCTGACGCCAAAATAGGCTCCGTCCCGACCGTTGTCAGTTATGGGCCTGGACCCCCAGGAAGCGCGCTGCGCCAACGCCAGCGTCAAGCCACGGCGGCCGTGCGACCGAGCGCCTTCGTACGGTACATCAACAGGTCGGCGCGCTGCATGACGTCGTCGATCGACCGGTCGCCGGGTTCGATCCGCGCGGCCCCGATGCTCAGCGTCCATGCCGGCAGCCCGGCTTCGCGACGATCGGCGCGGAGGCGGATCTGTTCGGCGGCCCGTACCGGATCGTCGGCGGTCGTGATGACCAGAAATTCGTCGCCGCCCAGCCGCACGACGAAATCGCCGCCGGCACCCTGTTGCAGGACCGTCGCGATCGCCACCAGCACCCGGTCGCCGGCCGCATGACCATGCTGGTCATTGATCGCCTTGAACCGGTCGACATCGATCAGCAGCGCGACCCGGCCCGGCACCAGCAGGGCGGCGGCATTCGCCGCCAGCGCTGCGCGATTCCAGACGCCGGTCAACGGATCGCGCAACGCCGTATCGCGCAACCGCTGTTGCGAGTGCGACGCCGGTATCCACAACAACGCCAGATTGCCCGCGCCGAACAGCAATTGATCGGCAAGAAAGGGCACTGCCTCCAGCGCCGGCGCCAGACGTGGCGCGATCAGATCAGCGACCGCGACGGCCAGATAGACGGGTACGTACAGGATCAGCAGCCAGCCGGCGATCCGCCGCGGTCGCACGGTCCCGTCGGTCGCGCGGCTGACGGCCAGCGGCACGGCGAGGCTGAACGAGCAGACCGCCATCCTCAACGACCAGATAGCCGACGATACGCCCCCCGCCCCGAACACGATCTCCGCAACCGTGGGCACGATCGCCGTCACCACGACCACACCCCACATCCACGGCGCGAAGCCCCGTACCCCATCGAAGCGCCGGACACCGGCCAGCACCAGCGCCATCGAAAGGCAGAGGATGCCGTCGATCAGGGCGTACCCCCACGGGGGAAGGATATTCTCGAACAGGCCGCCGATGACCAGCGAGGCGCAATAGGCGCCGGCCCCCCATCCCCAGCACCGATACCAGCTTTGCCCCGCGGACATGACGAAGAACACCGCGGCATAGGACGCGCTGCACAGGATGCTGCACTGGCGCAGCGTCGAGACGTCGGGAAGGTCGAACATCGACCGTCACCAGTAGCCGGCGACCATTAACAGCCGGTCACGATACGCCGTATTATCCCGCCCGTGCGGCCGCGATGATCCGCAATCCGCGCACCGCATCGGCCGGATCGACCGGCACCTCGCCCTCGCCGCGCACCGCATCGCGCATCGCCCGGTAAAAGCCGCGCCAGTCGCCCGCTTCCGACCGGACCGGCCGCGATGCGCCCTCTCCGTCGGTCAGCACGCCCCATTGCGCGTCGGGTTCGATGCCATAGCCGCTGTCGGTCGGCATCCCGCCCGCCCGCAGCACCGCTTCCTGCGGATCGATGCCGTGTTTGACGAAGCTGCCCCTGGTCCCGTGCAGCGCGAAGCGGGGGCGCGGTGCCGCGACCAGCGACGCCGACCCGATCGTCACCCGCCGCGTGCCATAGTGCAGCACGACCTCGAAATAATCATCGACGCCCGCCTGTTCGCGCTGCTGCGTGACATCGCCCGCAACCGCATCGGGCATCCCGAACAGGTGGATCGCCTGATCGATCATATGCGGCCCCAGATCGTTCAGCAGCCCGCTGCCCGGCCCACCCTCCTCGCGCCAACCCGGCTTGATCGCCGGGCGGAACCGGTCCCAGCGGAATTCGGCCAGCATCACCTCGCCCAACGCGTCCTCGCGCAGCAGCCGCGCGACCGTCAGGAAGTCGCTGTCCCAACGGCGATTGTGGAACACGCTCAGCAACCGCCCCGTCCCGCGCGCCAGCTGCGCCAGCGCCACCGCATCGGTATCGTCGGTGGCCAGCGGCTTGTCGACCACGACATGCCGCCCCGCCGCCAGCGCCGCCTGCGCCAGCGGCGCATGGCTGTCGTTCGGCGTGGCAATCACCACCAGGTCGAGGCTGTCGTCCTCGATCAGCGCGTGCGGATCGTCGTATCGTATCGCCGCCGGAAACCGGTCGATCGGCCGCGACGTGGCGATCGCGGCCAGCTCCATGCCCTCGACCGTCGCGATCAGCGGCGCATGGAACGACGCCCCGGCAAGGCCGAACCCGATCAGGCCGACACGCACCATCTCAGCCCAGCTTCGTCAGCTCGGCGGCGACCTTCGCCACCTGTTCGTCGGTGATCGCGCCATTGGCATAGGGCTGGACCTGCTTCAGGCTCATGCCCTTGAACATCGCGTAGGAATCATGCGCGAGCATACCCGGAAAGACAGCGTCGAGGATCGCCTTTCCCTTGGGATTGGCGGCAATCGTCTCGATGCTGCTGTCGATGGACAGCTTGGCGGCGGCCGGCGCGGCGGGGCTGGGGGCAGCGGCCGGCGCGGTCTGGGCAGTGGCCGCGATCGGCATCGCCAGCAACGCGGCGGTAAGGAGCAGTTTCATCGGCAATCTCTCCATGGGCGTGTTCGCCCGGACCGGAACGTAGCGTCCCACCCGCTCCGCGCCAAGCGGGATAGGTTGATGGCTCCCGAGCCATGCCAAGGCGATAGCAGCACACATCGCCCATAGCCCCCGACACGCCGGGCTTGTGCGAGACCTCGGCGAAAGTACCGGTTCCTGCCCTCTGCTGTACCCCCGCCTGCGCGGGGGTACGGTGAGTTTTTGGCGAAGTTTGCGACTTTCGCGGAGGTCCTGCTTTGCGCCGGGGTCCCGCATCTTCTGCTTCGCCAGCAGGAAACGGAGTCCTCGGATTAAACCCGAAAGGCCGGCTGGACAGCCCCGACCGTACCCCGACAGCGGCCAAAGCCCCCCTTCTGACACCAACCGAAACGAGACCCCGCCCTCAATACCGCGAGGACAACCTCACGCCGCCCGCTTCATCCAGCCATGCATTTCCATCCACTTGGCAAACGCCTCGAACCAACCGGTGCTGGTCGTCGGCTTCGGGTACATGCCGAAACCGTGGCCACCCTGTTCGTACAGGTGGAACTCGACCGGCCGCTTCGCCGCCTTCCACGAATCGATCAGCCCGAACCCGGCATTGGCGAAGAACGGATCGTCGGCGGCGAGCGCCACGAACAGCGGCGGGGCATCGGCGGGCACGGTCGCGGCGGACAACGGGCCATAGATGTCGCCGATAAAGGCCGGCTTCGCCGCGTTCGACGACAGCGTCGTCGCCATCGTCAGCATCGCGCCGGCCGAAAAGCCGATCATCCCGATCCGATCGGGATCGACCTTCCATTCGCCGGCGCGCGAACGGACCAGCGCGAACGCCGCATTGGCATCGGCGATCTGCGGTGCCAGCGCGTTCGCGGCGCTGGCAGGGTTCGGCCGGGGCGGACGCTGTGCGGTGGCCGAGAACATGGCGGTCATCGACTGTTCGAACCCGGCCATATCGGCAGGCGTCTGGTTTAGCCGGTATTTCAGCACGAACGCCGCCACGCCGCGCGCCGCCAGCGCCCTGGCGACGTCCCAACCCTCGTTCTGCATCGACAGCGTGCGGAACCCGCCGCCCGGCGCGACGATCACCGCCGTGCCGTTGGCCTTGGCCGGATCGGGCAGGAACGGCGTCAGCGTCGCATCGGTGACGTTGCGCGCGAACACGCTGCCATATTGCTGGTGCCAAGCCTCGCGCGCCTTCGCGTCGGGCAGCGTGCCGGTCTTCAGCGGGATCGCATCCGGCTGCGCCGGGATCGCGATCGGCTCCATCTTGTCGCTTTGTGCCAGCGCCGGCGTCGCCACCGCGATCAGCGCCCCGCCGATCGTCCGCGCCAGCGCGCGCAGACGCACGTGTTTCGTACCCGTCATGACCATCTTCTCCCTGTATTATCAGGGGAGTATCGGCAGGCACGCACCTATTGTCCAATGATTCTGTTAGCGTTAACGGCAGTGGGGGCGGCGGGTCTGCTGCCCGGCCCGACGGCGGTAGTTCCGTCGCGCAGCACACCGTTGCCGGGGCGATGGGACCGATCCGAACCGTTCCGGATTACCCGGCGAACCGGCCGGACCACCGCGACGACCCGCCTGTGTCCACTTCCACGCCCCGGCGGCACGATCAGGCATTGCCCGACAGCCTCCACCAGCATCCCACCCCGCCGTCCATTAAGTTAGAGCAGGGCCTATCCCATTGTTATGAAGTGCTTTTCTCACCACTTTCCTACACGGAACGGGCAAACTACACTCGATCCGTCCTTTGAAATGACCGTCCAGACTGCCGCGCCAAAGGTCGAAAAGGTGTAACCTTCGCAACCTTCCACGGATCAGAATTATCCCTGCGCGAACAGCTTGGTTCCCGCGACACCGACCACGATCAGGACCATGAACCCGGCCTGCAACGGGGCGATCCGTTCGCCGAACAGCAGCGCCCCGCCGATGATGACACCGATCGCACCCAGCCCGGTCCACACCGCATAGGCTGTCCCCGCCGGAATGCCGCGCATCGCCAGCGCCAGCAACGCCATGTTCACGAACGACAGGCCGATCGGCACCGACGACGCCAGCAGCGTCCCCTGCCCCGCCGCCCATTTCAGGCTGAGCGCCCAGATGACCTCGCACACGACCGCAACCGCCAGAATGGCCCATGCCATGGCGTTTCTCCTTCAGCGGGCTCGGTGATGGGCGGGCGCGCCGGAAACCCGAAAGAGGCGTCACCCCAAAACGCGAAACGCCGCCCGGCCGGATCGGCAGGGCGGCGCACACGCGTCGGTAAACGTCGGTCAGTTCAGCCGGTTGCCACCCAGACCGGCAATCGTCCGGTCGATCAGCACGCGATCGGCGTCGCCCGACAGATGCGTCGAGATCAGTGCGGTCGCGGCCTTGGCGGCGGCATCGGCGGCGGTCGCGCGGACCTCGGCGATGGCGGCGCGCTCGGCGGCGGCGATCTTGTCGGTCGCCATCTTGGCGCGACGTTGGGTCAGGTCGGCGGCATCGGCTTCGGCCTTGGCCAGCAGCCCCTGCGCTTCCGCTTCGGCATGGGCGACCATTTCGGCGGCCTGTGCCTCGATCCCGGCGATCTTCGCAGTATATTCGTCGCGCAACGCCTCGGCTTCGGCACGCAGCTTGCGCGCTTCGTCGAGACGGGTGCGGATCACCGCGATCTGCCCGTCGAGCAGCCGGCCGATCACGGTCGGTACGCCCTTGAACAACAGCACGGCCAGGAACACGAACATCGCCGCGCTGACCCACCCGGTGCCGTCGAGGCCGAACGCGGTCGGATCGGGATGGTTGGCGGCAGTGGTGCTGCCATGCTCGCTTTCGACGGCGCTCACGCCGGTCTTGGTCAGACCTTCCTCGTGGATCGCTTCGTTCAGCGTCGGGCTGCCATGTACGGCCGTGGTCGGATTAGCCATGGAGCACCGCCTTTACCGCGCCTTGCGCGTCCTGTTCGCTGACCTGAATGCCCGACACGCGAGCAACGATCGCCTGCGCCGCTTCGGCAGCGACCTGTTCGACTTCTGCCATCGCAGCGTTGCGCTGCGCAGCGATGTCGGCTTCGGCCTTAGCGACGCGGACCTGCACATCGGCATTGGCAGCAGCCAGCCGTTCGGCGGTAGCAGCAGCGCCCTTGGCACGTGCTTCGGCCAACAGCTTCTGCGCAGCCTCGCGGCTTGCATTTTCGCGGGTACGCCATGCGGCTTCGGTGGCATCGGCGGTGCTCCGCGCCTGATCGGCCGCGGCCAGATCGGCGGCGATGCCCTGATCGCGCTGGTCGACGGTGCCCTGAACCTTGGGCACCATGCCAAGGCCGACGACAAGAAACACGATGCCGAAGGTCAGCACCAGCCAGAAGACCTGCGACCCCCAGGTCGCGGCGAGCTGCTCGATTTGCGGCATGAAACGTCCCGTATTGTCTGGTCGACCGGACGCCATCGTCCGGCCGAAACCGGCCCATGGGGCCGGAGATCCGGCGCGGGCAACCCCGCGCCGGGCGTCACGCAGTTACGCGACGAAGATCAGCAGCACTGCAACGACGAACGCCAGCAGGCCGAGAAGTTCGGCGGCGGCGAAGCCGATGAACATGTTGCCCTGCTGGCTGGCAGCGGCCGACGGGTTGCGCAGTGCGCCCTGCAGGAAAGCGGCGAAGACGTTGCCCACGCCGAGTGCCGCAAGGCCGGCACCGATGGCGGCCAGACCGGCGCCGAGGAACTTGATGGCGTCTGCTTCCATGTCGAAAACTCCCTTGGAAAAATATCAGTTTGGGTTGGGATCAGTGATGGTCGTGCAGGTGCACGGCATCGTTGATGTAGAGCGAGGTCAACAGCGCAAAGACATAGGCCTGCACGCCGGCAACCAGCATTTCGAGGGCCGACACGCCGACCATCAGCGCGAAGCTCGGCACGCTGACCAGCACGCCGATGCCCGCACCGGCGGCAGTCGAATTGATGATGAAACCCGCCAGCACCTTCAGCAGGATGTGGCCGGCGGTCATCGCCACGAACAGTCGCAGCGCGAGACTGAACGGGCGGACCATGAACGACACGAACTCGATCGGCGCGACCAGCAGCAGCACCGGAACTGGCGTGCCCTTCGGCGCGAACAGGCTGAAGAAGCGCAGGCCATGCTTGAACAGGCCAACGACCAGCACGATCGAGAAGCTGGCGATGGCGAGGACGCCGGTCACAGTGAAGTGGCTGGTGACGGTGAACGGGTGCAGCCCGATCAGGCCGAACGGCAGCAGCCCGACGACGTTCGCGAACAGGATGAACATGAACAGCGAGAAGACGTAGGGCAGATACTTGCGCCCCTCATGCCCGATATTCGCCGCCAGCAGCTTGTCGATAAAGCCGGTGAAGCCCTCGACCGCCATCTGCCAGCGACCGGGCACCTGCTGCTGCTTCATGCCGCCGATCATGAACACGAACAACGCGACCGCCGCGACGATCATCCACAGCGCCGAATTGGTGAACGGCAGGACGGAACCGCCGAGCGGAATGTTGAAGATCGTCTGCACCTCGAACTGGTGCATCGGATCGATCTTGCCTGCCTGCGCCACGTCGCTTCGCCCCGATATGCCAAGGCGCCCAAAACTTTCAGTCCGGACGCCGGTTCGAAATCCTGATGATGTTCCTGAACGCGCTGGCGATCCCGAGGGTCAGCAACACGAGCAGGAGCCAAGGCGAGGTGCCGAGCAGATAATCGAGCGTACCCCCGATCACCGCCCCCCCGACCATTCCGCCGATCAATTCGGCCAGCACGCGATTGCCGAGGCGGTAGTTCTTTTCCCCCGCTTCGTCACGCGCCTGACCGGTCCGGATCGCCTCATCCTTCTTCGCCCGATCCAGCCGCTCATCGAGCGAGGTGATCCGGACGTCTTCGGGCAAGGGGTCTAGTCCAGGCTCGTTCTCCGCCATGATTCCTCCCTGGACCGTCAAAGGCCGGGCCGGAATCCGCCGGATGGCGAGCCCGCCAAGGCAGGCGCGCTTTAGGAAGGTGACGGTTTCGAGTCAACCACAGCGTTCGCGCCGAAACCTTTCGGGACGATGAACGGGAGATGACGGCCATCGGGAAGTTCCGAGGCGGGAGCGGTGATAGCTTGCTGTCAGGGTGTCGTTGGTCCGCCAAAATGCCCCAAAGGGCACGGGGACAAACCAAGATGCGAATGTTAGTCAGACGATGCGACCGACACATCGGTTGCGAAGGAGGTGAGTAAAACGTACAAAGATTCAGCAATGGTCATCATTGGCGTAGCAATGCTGGTGATGGCTTTCGCGACCTTGGTGCTTAAAGTCATCGAGGCCGCCCGCTCAAAGTAGCGGCGGGAGGGGGCCGAGCCTGGCAGCCGGTCCCCAAACGCCAAAGACCCCGACTGCTGGCACAGCCGGGGTCGGAGACGAGTTCAACGAACTTCTGATTCAGCGATCAATACATAACGTATAGGTCGCCGATCTTCAACTCTCACACACAGCGCGGGTCGCGCTCCGGCGCACCGCTGCCGCGGGTTTCCCAGCCGCCGCCCGGCGTCTTGTACTTCTCGCCCGGCTTGGTCTGCGCGATCAGGTTGCAGCCTGATACGAACGCGAACTGTTCGACCGTCGCACCCGCCTGTGCGCCGCGCGTGTACGCCGCCTTGCGTTGGATATTGATGTTCGCGACCAGCGCGCGAAGCTCCGGCGTGCCGCCGCCGACGACGCCAAGATAGCCATCGGGTTGCTCGCCAACCTGACCCGCGGCGCGAGCAGCCTGATAGGCCGGATCGCGCTGCGCCCATGCGCTGCCGGCAAACCCGGCGACCGCGACAATGGCGGCTGCGGCGAGGCCGTATTTCACGAAAGCATGCATGGTCAGAATATCCCCGGATTGTCCTGGATCAGCGTCTTCGCTTCTCCGTCGAGACGGTACACCACTTCCTGCGTGATGTTGATGTTCAAGTTGATGACGATCGGCTTGTCGGGCGCGGAGACGTTCACGCACCCGGTCGCCGCACAGGAAGCGGCACCGATCGTCAGAAATCGCAGCATCGTCACGGTTCGCGTCATGGCACGGTCTCGCTTTCGGAAGGCTGAATGGTGGTATCGAGCGGTGCCGGCGGCAAGCCTTGTTCGCGGCGGCGCTGTTCGGCTTGCAGCGCCGGCAGGTTGCGTTCGATCAGCCGCTTGGGATCATAATAATTCTGCACCGAATCGATCAATTGGCGGAAGGGCGCCTTGATCCGCACGTTGAAGACGAAGGGCAACCGCGCCAGCCGCCGGATCAGGAAATTGCTGTAGGTCCCCTTCCCCTGGCTGACCCCGGAAAAGCGGATCGCGGTCACCATCTCGCCGGCGATCGGCCCGTCCATCTCGATCGTCAGGCCACGATAGTTCATCGATTTCAGCGCCTGGAAGGCAAGATTGCCCCAGAAGCCGACATCCTCCTTCGACACTTCGCCGACATAGGACAGGTTGCCGGCACCACGCGACTGCAGCTTGCCGCCTTCGATGCGGCCGCCACTGGCATCGAAGATCATCGGCAGCACGCCGTCGAACGTGCCCGACGCATTGAGATTGTCGAAGGCGAACTGTTGCAGGAACAGCCCGCCATCGACTCCCTTCACCCGGAACGTCATGCGCCGTTCGCGGTCCTCGGCGAAATCAAGTATGGTCGGATCGAGGATCATCTCGCCACCGCCCAGCGGCCAGCGGCCGCCCTCGATCTGGATCCGCTGCCCTTCGATCAGGCGATAGCGGACGACGCCATCGGTTACGGCGATACCCGGATTGACCTCGGCGATCGTCGCCACCTGCCCTGGCGCGCTGACCAACCCCAGCAGGTCGGTGAAGCGGATCTCGCCCGACAGGCCGGTGACGGGGCCGAAGGCAGCGGCGAGGTCGGTTCCGGCGGTGCGGAACACGCCGGTACTGGTGACGCCCTCGGGGCTCCACCCGATCTTGCCCCGGCCCGACACGCTGCCCTTCACATCGGCGATGACGCCGAACGTCAGGCGCGTCAGTTCATTGGGCTGGAACGCGTCACCAAAGGCGATGCCGGGGACGTCGAGCACTGCATCGCCGCGCCCGGTGGCAAGGTCATGGGCAATGGTCACGTCGCTGACCTTCACCCCCTTGGTCGGGTGCTTCAGCGTACCACCGGCGCGAATGTCATTGCCGTTCAGCGTCAGCCGGAAATCGTCGCTGCGCAGCGGTTCGAACCGGGGTTCGGGCGCGGCGTCGCGGACGCCGACATCGCCGTTCAGCGACAGCACGCCGCCCGCCAGTTTCCAGCCGCCCGACGCCTCACGGATCAGCAGGGGAACGTTGCCGATCTGCCCCTCGCCCCGCTCGAACCCGCCGGTGACGGCGCCGTTGGCGATACGGCCGGTCAGCGTCCCGATATCGAGGATGCTGACCCGTTCCGGACTACCCAGCCGGGTCTTCACGCCGTCCAACGTGAACGCCATGCCGGCCAAGCCGAACCGGCCGCCGCTTGCGGCGAGCGCGAGCGGCGTTCCGCCGAGGGTGCCGCGCAATTGCGTCGCACCTATGCCGACCCCGCCAGCGACGCGGCCACGGGCAAGCCGCAGCATCCCCCCGTCCTGCGGGCATAGCCGCAACCGGGTGGCGTCTAGAACAAGCGCCGAAACGCGCAGCCGATCGAAGGCGACCGGCACGCAGTCGGCATTGACGGTCAGCCGCCCGCCCCCGTCCCAACGCGCATCGATCGGCACCGCCAGTCGTTCGACCCGACCATCGCCGAGCGGCCCGCTCAGTTCGGCGCGTGTCTCGATTTGGGTCGCTCCGTTGCCGGCAGTGCGGAACCGGACGGGCGCAAGCGCCAGCCGGGAGTCACCGGCGGCATAGGGCTGCACCATCGCCGTGCCGGTCACCGGCGCACCGGGTCCGGCATGCGACAGGCGGATGCTCGCGACCGGCAGCCCGCCCCCGCCCGTCGCCAGCGTACCGTTCAGCGTCACGCCCTTGCCCGATACCCAGCGGACCGGCCCGTCGCGCAGCGTCGCGCGGGCACCATTGGCGGCGGTGAACGCCAGCCGGTCGAGCCGGGCGGCGAGCGGGCGGGCGGCGACGTCGGCGGACAGGTCGAAGCAGCGCGCCGCCTGCCCCGCCGCCCGGGACGCGGCGCGCAGCAGCGGTGCGACCGGCAGACCGTTAGCGGCAGTACCCGATCCCTCGATTTGTGTGACCATCGCGTCGGCGAGCCTTGCGCCGCGCGCGCCGACCCGCCCTTCGAAGGCGGGAACGCCGCCGACCTGATAGCGGCCGGCGATCGACAGGCCGGCACCGTCGAGTTGCGGCAGGTCGAATGCGCCCGACGCAAGGTCGAGCGTTCCGCGCGTGCCCTGCGCCGTGCCCTCGAAGCCGATCTGGCCCGAAAGATCGGCGACGCGGGTCTGCGGCGCGGCGACCGCCGCCGCCGAGACGTCGGCCTGCCCCCGCCAGCCGTTGAAGGCCGGCGCGAGCTTTGCGTCGAGGCGGATGACCGGCGAACCCAGCCGTACCTCGCCGCAGGCCGCCTGCCGCGCACGCACGGGGCCGGTCAGCGACGGTCCGGTCGTGGCGGTGCGGAGCGATACGTTCAGCGCCAAACGGTCGACGCCGCAGCCGTTCAACGACAGGCGTTCGGACACCGCCGCCAGCCGCCCGACAAAGCCGTTGGCGAGGTTGCCGCGCCCGGCGAGCTTCGCACCGATCAGGCCATAGGGGGTGGCGAGACGAACGCGGCCGTCATCGACCGCGACGTTGAAATCGGGCAGCGCAAAGGGTTTGCCCGAGGGCGGCGGGAGCAGGCGGTCGATCTGTCCGAACGAGACCGTGCCATCGGGCCGCAGCGTCGCGCGCAGGCGGGCTTGTCCGACGCGCGCGCCGGTGACCTGTGCGCCGTTCAGATCGACCCGCGTATCGACTTCCACCCAGTCGGCAACGAGGTCGGGGGCGCGGGGATCGCCAAGGACGACGTCGACCAGACGCTGACGCCCGAAGCCGATTTCGGCGACGCGGTAGCGGGCGGTGACGCCGCGGCGTTCGAGTTCGCGGCGGACGATATCGTCGGCGATCGAGCGCCGCTGCGTCCACAGCAGGGCCGCCAGCGCGAGAACGAGGAGGCAGATGACCAGCAGCACCCGCGCGAAACGCCGCCGCCGGCGACCGGCGCGACGCGGCGACGCTTCGGCCTGCTCCGCCCGATCGTCATCAACGCCCAGACCACCCACTCCGCTGTTTCGCCCCGTTCGTCGCGGTTCGGCCCGCCGGCGTCAAGCGCGAGAGGCGCGAAACGGTTCCGGCTGCGCAACGGAAGTTGGCGAAGGTTACACGTAGCGGGCGACCTGAGTTGACCCGATAGCATATGGACCATATATGGTTCGTATCGAGTGTCAGGAGGAAGGCCGACCATGGGGATCGTGAAGATCGACGACGATTTGCATGCCGAAGTTCGCAGGGCGAGCGCGGTGATGTGCCGGTCGATCAATGCTCAGGCCGAATTCTGGATGAAGATCGGGATGTTGGCCGAAGCGAACCCGACGCTGCCGTTCACCGACATCGTGCGGGCCGAGCTGGCCGCCGTGCAGGTCCCGCCGGCCGACGCGATCGCCGCCTGACATGGTCAAGACCCCGGACGAACTGGCGTTGATGCGCATTTCGGGCAAGCTGCTGGCCCGCGTGTTCGAAATGCTCGACGACACGGACCTTGCCGGCATGTCGACGCTGGCGATCAACGATCTGGTCGAGCGCTTCATCACCCACGACCTTGCCGCGCGCCCAGCGAGCAAGGGGCAATATGGCTTCAAGTTCGTGCTGAATTGCTCGATCAACCAGGTCGTGTGCCACGGCGTGCCCGATGCCGATACGATCGTGCGCGACGGGGATATCATCAATCTCGACATCACGCTCGAAAAGAACGGGTTCATCGCCGATTCGAGCAAGACCTATCTGGTCGGCGCGGTCGCGCCCGCCGCGCGGCGGCTGGTGAAGGTCGCGCAGGAGGCGATGTGGCAGGGCATCCGGCAGGTGAAGCCCGGCGCGCATCTGGGCGATATCGGCTTTGCGATCGAACGCCATGCCAAGAAGAACGGATATTCGGTGGTCCGCGAATATTGCGGCCACGGTATCGGCCGCGAGATGCACGAAGCGCCCGAGGTGATGAACTTCGGCAAGCCGGGCAAGGGCGTGCGGCTGCGCGAGGGCATGACCTTTACCATCGAACCGATGGTCAATCAGGGCACGCGCCGGGTCGAGACCGAGGACGATGGCTGGACCGTCGTAACCGGCGACAGGAAATTGTCGGCGCAGTTCGAGCATACCGTCGCGGTGACGGCGGACGGGGTCGAGGTGCTGACGTTGCGGCGGGATGAGGTGCAGGGTTAGCTTTCGTCATTCCCGCGAAGGCGGGAATCCATTGGCGCTGTCGGCTGTGGTAAGCGCCGACAGGGTAGCGTGTAGGAATCCCCGCCTGCGCGGGGATGACGAGAGGGTTGATGCTGGTCTTCGCTTCGTCAACGGAACGCACCCCCTCGCCCGCCCCTGCCCGATCGGCTACGACCGCGGCATGAACACCCCGCCCGAAACCGATGGCACCGGACACCGCGCGCGGCTGCGGGGGCGGTTGCTGGAGCATGGCGGGGAAGCGCTGCTCGACCATGAACTGATCGAATATCTGCTGACGCTGGCCATTCCCCGGCGCGATACCAAGCCGTTGGCAAAGACATTGTTGCACGAATTCGGTGGGATCGGCGGATTGCTGTCGGCCGATCCGGCGGCGATGGGCAAGGTAGCGGGCATGGGCGACACCGCCGTCGCCGCGATCCGCATCGCGCAATGCGCGGCGACGCGGATGTTGCAGGCGCAGGTGCTGGCACGGCCGGTGCTGTCGAACTGGCAGGCGCTGCTCGACTATCTCCACGCCGACATGGCGCATCAGGCGGTCGAGCGTATCCGGGTGCTGCACCTGAACACCCGTAACCTGTTGATCCGCGACGAACTGGTCGCGGAGGGAACGCTGGACGAAGCGCCGCTCTATACGCGCGAGGTAATCCACCGCGCACTCGATCTGGGGTCGGCGGCACTGATCCTCGTCCATAACCATCCGAGCGGCGACCATAGCCCCAGTCGCGCCGATATCGACCTGACGCGGCAGATCGCGGCGGCGGGCAAGCCGCTGGGCATCACCGTCCACGATCACCTGATCATCGGCGCGAAGGGGCATACGAGCCTGCGCGCACAGGGAATGCTATGACCTTATCCAACAAGCAGAAGATGATCACCGGCGACCTGTATGACGCGGGCGATCCCGAGCTGGTCGCCGATTGCGCGGCGGCGGGACGGTGGATGGAGCGCTATAACGCGACGCTGGCGGTGGACCCGGTCGAGCGGCTGTCGATCCTGCGCGACGGGTTGGGATCGGTCGGCGACGGCGTCAACATCCGCCCGCCCTTCCATATCGATTACGGGTACAACATCACCCTCGGCGACGGGGTGTTCCTGAACTTCGGCTGCGTCATCCTCGACGTCTGTGCGGTGACGATCGGCGCGAAGACCCAGATCGGGCCGGGGGTGCAGATTTTGACCGCCGACCATCCGCGCGATCCGGCGGTGCGGGCGCAGATGCTGGAATTCGGGCGACCGATCACGATCGGGGCGAATGTGTGGATCGGTGGCGGTGCGCTGTTGCTGCCGGGGATCACGGTTGGCGAAGATGCGATCATCGGTGCCGGGTCGGTGGTGACGCGCGATGTGCCGGCGGGGGCGACGGTTGTGGGAAATCCGGCGCGGGTTCGGTAGAAGCAAGAAGCGGGTTCACGCGAAGGCGTGGAGACGCGAAGGGGTTGCATCTGTCGCAACGTCTTCCGCGTCAGCGGTTGCATCGTTCGTGCCGGCCCGCGACATGGTCCCCCGAATGCGGGCGGTCCGCCCGGTGCGCAACCCCTTCGCGCCTTCGCGCCTTCGCGTGAACCATTTCTTTCTTCCTGCGGACGGCTGCGGTTGCAGGAGAAGAAGCGGGACCCGGGATCAAGTCCGGGGTGACGTTCCGGGTTGGGAAGGCAGTGCGCCCGCCAACACGAAAGACCGCCGGGATCGCTCCCGGCGGTCGTATCGATATCGGCGCTGTCAGGCGATCAGGCGCTCTGGCTCAGGAAGCTGGTCAGCTCGGCCTTGGACACCGCCTTCGACTTGTCCTTGTCGGCCTGTGCGAAGGCCTGCTTGACCCACGTCTTCACCGCCGGCTTTTCGGCGGTCACGCCGGGTTCACTTGCGGAGCGCAGGGCGACCATCCATTCGCCGAACTGCTTCTCGGTCAACTGGCCCTTCCCGTCCTTGTCATATTTCGGGAACTCGGCCTCGACGATCTGCGCGATCTGCGTGCCGCTGGCGGGCTGTCCCGCTTCGGCAGTGGTCTGCGCAGTCTGCGTCGCCGGATCGGCCGGGGTCGCCTGCGTTGCCGATGCGGCGGGGTCGGCCGCAGTCGCGGCTGGATCAGCGGGTACCGTCTGCGCGGTCGGGGCAGTCGTTTGCGCCGGTGCTGCATCCTGTGCAAATGCCGGTGTCGACATCAGGACGGCGCTGGCGAGAAGAATACGCTTCATCATCGAATTTTTCCTTTCGGATTGCTTCGGCCTTTCATCCAGCCAGTCCAAACATCGTTCGAACGACTGTGCGATGATGAAACGTATCTAGGTCGTTTCGGGTTCGATTGAAGCCCCTTTCGCGGCTCGTCTATCGCAGGACAGGCTCGATTCATCCCCGACTTGTTGCTAGGGCGCGGCAAACCGTTCGCCCGTTTTGAAAGGCCCGCCGATGATTCCACGCTATTCCCGCCCCGAAATGACTGCGCTGTGGGAGCCCCAGTCGCGATTCCGCATCTGGTTCGAGATCGAGGCGCACGCCACCGACGCGCTGGCCGAACTGGGCGTGGTGCCGAAACAGGCCGCCGAGAAGATCTGGGCAATGAACGACGCCGATTTTGACGTCGCGCGGATCGACGCGATCGAGGCGGAGACGAAGCACGACGTCATCGCCTTCCTGACGCATGTGTCGGAGCGGACCGGACCGGAGGCGCGCTTCCTGCATCAGGGCATGACCAGCTCGGACGTCCTCGACACCTGTCTGGCGGTGCAGCTGGCGCGGGCATCGGACATCCTTCTCGCCGATCTCGACAAGCTGCTGGCGGTGATCGAGCGGCGCGCGCGCGAGCACAAGCTGACCCCGACGATCGGCCGCAGCCATGGCATCCATGCCGAACCGGTGACGTTCGGGCTGAAGCTGGCACAGGCCTATGCCGAGTTCGACCGCTGCCGTACGCGTCTGCAAAATGCGCGGGCGGAAGTTGCGACCTGCGCGATTTCGGGCGCGGTCGGCACGTTCGCGAACATCGACCCGCGCGTCGAGGAACATGTCGCGCAGAAGATGGGGTTGAGCGTCGAGCCGGTATCGACGCAGGTCATCCCGCGCGACCGCCATGCCATGTATTTCGCGACGCTGGGCGTGATCGCCGGGTCGATCGAGCGGCTGGCCACCGAAATCCGCCATTTGCAGCGCACCGAAGTGCTGGAGGCGGAGGAATATTTCTCGCCGGGGCAGAAGGGTTCGTCGGCGATGCCGCACAAGCGCAATCCGGTGCTGACCGAAAACCTGACCGGTCTTGCCCGCATGGTGCGTGGTTATGTGACGCCGGCGCTGGAGAATGTCGCGCTGTGGCATGAGCGCGACATCTCGCACTCGTCGGTCGAGCGCTATATCGGCCCCGATGCGACGATCACGCTCGATTTCGCGCTGGCGCGCCTGACCGGGGTGATCGACAAGCTGGTCGTCTATCCGGCGCGGATGGAGAAGAACCTGAACAAGATGGGCGGCCTCGTCCATTCGCAGCGGGTGCTGCTGGCGCTGACGCAGGCAGGAGCGAGCCGCGAGGATTCGTATCGCTGGGTCCAGCGTAACGCGATGAAGGTGTGGGAATCGGACGGCGAGCTGTCGCTGCTCGAATTGCTGAAGGCCGATCCGGACGTCGCCGCCGCGCTGTCGGCGGAGGAGATCGAGAGCCGGTTCGATCTCGGCTATCACTACAAGCATGTCGACACGATCTTCGCCCGCGTGTTCGGCGAAGCGTGATCGAGGCGCCCCGCCGGGCATCGGTCCGGCGGGGATGCAGCAGGCGGGGTAGAGGCCGAGCCGCTCGTTGCGGGTGCGATGATCCCGCCGCCGCCGGATCGCGCGTTGCGGCTATCGCGTCGTCGGGTTCGGGTGCGCCGTGGCGATACCACCGGAAGTTCGCGTGCCATCGACCGGGCAGGCGACCGGCCGCTCCATATAGACGGCATCCGCGCCGAAGCCCGCCGCGCCGCCGGGGGCGGCGATGAAGCCCTGTCGTGCCCAATAGGCATCGGCCCCGCCGACCGCGATCAGCGCGAGCACCGGGATGGCGCGGCGCGTGGCAATGTCGTCGAGGATCGGGAGCAGGCGTTCGACCGCCCGGGTGCCGCGCGCGACCGGGGCGACGACGACATCGTGCAGATACCAGCAATCGGCGCTGGGCGGCAGGTCGCCCAGCAGCGTGTGCATCGCCGGCGGCGCGAGGCGGTGCCACGGATGGCTGATGCAATGGCCAACGACCGTGCCGTCGTCGGCCAGGACCCAGCAGCCCTCGGCGCTGAGCGCGATGCGTTCGGCGTAGAGGTCGGCCGCCTCGCCATACTCGCCCAGTTCGGCACGCGCGAGCGCGGCGATGCTCGGCGCGTCGTCGGCGCGGGCGGGACGCCACTGGGCGGTCATGGCTGTTTCGTCCTTGGTCGGTGTCGGGATGGCATCACAACCCTCCGTCATCCCGGCGCATGCCGGGATCCATTGTGTCGGGTGTTCACGCATATTACGCGACGGCCTGCCGTCCGCAGATCCCGGCCTGCGCCGGGATGACGGGAAGACGGCAGCCCCTACCCGCCGAGCGCGGTCTTCAAGCGACTGAAGAAACCGCTCGATTCGGGGCATTCGTCGCCGGTCTCGGTCTCGCGGAATGCCTCGAGCAGTTCCTTTTGCCGGGTCGACAAGCGGGTCGGGGTTTCCACCTCGATATGGATGACCATGTCGCCATGGCCGCGCCCCTGCAGCACCGGCATGCCGGCACCGCGCTGGCGCAGTTCCTTGCCCGACTGGATGCCCGCCGGAATACGGATGCTGTGCTTCTGCCCGTCGAGACCGGGAATCTCGATCAAGCCGCCCAGCGCCGCCGTCGTGAAGCTGATCGGCGCGCGCGCATGGAGCGCGGTGCCCTCGCGTTCGAACAGCGCATGCCGTTTGACATGGAGGAAGATGTAGAGATCGCCGGCCGGCGCACCGCGTGCCCCTGCCTCGCCCTCACCGGTCAGGCGGATGCGGGTGCCTTCGTCGACGCCGGGGGGTACGTTGACCTCCAGCGTCTTGGTCTGGTCGACCCGGCCCTCACCGTTACAGACCGGGCACGGATCGGCGATGACCTGTCCCGCGCCGTGGCAGGTCGGGCAGGCGCGCTCGACGACGAAAAAGCCCTGCTGCGCTCGTACCTTGCCATGGCCGGCGCAGGTCTGACACGTCCGCGCCTTGGTGCCCGGCGACGCGCCGCTGCCGCCGCACGGGGCGCAACCGGTTGAGACGTCGACGGTGATCTGCGTGTTCTTGCCGTGGAACGCCTCTTCGAGCGTGACTTCCATGTCGTAGCGCAGGTCGGCCCCGCGCCGGGGGCCGGCACGGCCACCCTGCCGCCCGCCACCCATGAATTCGCCGAACACGCTTTCGAAGATATCGGAAAAGCCGTTGAAGTCCTGCGCACCGCCACCGGCACCGCCCGCGCCCTGACGGAAGGCGGCATGGCCGTAACGGTCGTACGCCGCGCGCTTCTGCGGGTCTTTCAGGCAGTCATAGGCTTCGTTGATCGCCTTGAACTTCGCCTCGGAATCCTTGCAGCCGGCATTCTTGTCCGGATGATATTTGATCGCGAGCTTGCGGTACGACGATTTGATCGTCCCCGCATCCGCGGTGCGCTCGCATTGGAGCAGTTCATAGAAATCGACTTCGGTGGTCATCAAAAAGCCCTCTCCCCTTCAGGGGGAGAGGGTTGGGAGAGGGGGTTTCAAACCGAAACCGCCCCGCGACTGCCCCTCTCC